>JACQPJ010000029.1 GCA_016207605.1 Elusimicrobiota bacterium | reverse complement strand
GGGCAGGCCCATCTTCGGCCGATTTCTTCGTTGCTCGTCGGTCACAATGCGCTGCGGCATTTCTCCCTCCTCGCGCCTCGAACTCGGCTCGAAGCTGGGCCTCCAAATCGCCCATATTATTGTGTCACGGGTCCTAACCGCCTGCCCTCGACGTCGCCTAACTCGAAGACGATGTGTAGCGTGCCACGGCGTCCCGCCAAAACCAAAGCGAAAAACTGAGCGCTGCGCCGGTCAGCAGGAACGCATAGACCATCCAGAGCAACGGCAAGCGCCCGATCAAGGCTTTTGCCGGGAACGAGGTCATGACCGCAACGGGGACGGCGAGGGTGAGCACCCAGCGCACCGGGCGGGCGTAGACGTCCACGGGGAACTTCCCCATGAACATCACGTCGCGGTAGATCCAGATCGCGTTCTCGAGCTCTTGGGTGCGCACCGCCAGGCCCGCCACGAAGACGTGGATCGCGAAGACCAGCGCCACGCCGTTGAGCGTGAGCAGGGCGTAGGCCGCGGCGTGGACCGCGTCGAAGGGCGGCAGGCGCGCCAGGACCACTCCCAGCATGGCCAGCACGGGCAGGAGGGTGATGATGTCGAGGAAGTCCACGGTCGAGCAGACCAGCCGGAAGAGCGGCGAGCAGGGCTGGACCAGGTAGAAATCGAACTCGCCCTCGGCGACCGTGCGCTTGGCGCCGTAGACGCCGCGCAGGAATATCTGGGCGATCATGTCCACCAGGTTGAAGGTGAGAAAAAACAAGGCCGTCTCCAAAAGAGAATAGCCCGCCACGCTTTGGACGTGCCCGAAGACCGCGGCCACGAACGCGAAGAAGAAGACCAGCCGGATCATTTTGCCCAGCAAAAAGCCGAAGGACCCCAGCCGGTAGGTGAGCTGGGCCTGCATCGCCATCGAGGCGGTGCGGACCCAGATGCGGCCGTGACGGCGAATGGTCTCCCTCATCCGCCCTCGGCGGCGTACGAATCCACGCCCCGCCGCCACAAGGCGGCCGAGACGAGAGCGAACAGGGCCAGCCAGCCGGCCTGGACCGCGAGCAGGTTCAGGGCCTCGGCGGGCGGGACTTTCTGGAGAAAGACGCGGGCCGGGACGTAGACCAGGGACGGGAAGGGCGTGGCGGCCAGGGCTTGGCGGAGAGCCGCGGGCAGGACGTCCAAGGGGAAAAAGGCGCCGGCCGCGAACTGGAGAAAGAGCTCGAAGCAGAACAGCGGGCCGCCGGACTCCGAGGTCCAGAAGGCGAGCGAGCTGACCATGAACTCCAGGCAGAAGAAGATGAGCGCGGCCAGGGCCGCGGCGGCGATAAACAGCAGCCACGCCGCGGGGTCGCGCGGCAGGAACACGTGGCCGCGCGCGAGCAGGACCAGCAGGCCGACCTCGAGCACGGCGGAGGCGGCGTGGACGGTCTTTTGCGCCAGGTCGAGGGCCAGCGCGTAGCCTTGGTAGCGGATGGGGCGCACCAGGTAGGACGAGACGCGGCCGGAGGAGATTTCGCCTACGACCTGCCAGCCGCGGCCGGTGAAGACGAACGAGCGCAGGACGTTGAGGAGCAGGACGTAGGTCAGCATCTCCGCGCGGGTGTAGCCGAGGAAGGACGGCTTGTCCCCGAGCAGGGCGTCCCAGAAGGAGTAAAGGCTCAAGACCACGGCGAAGCCGCCGAGGCGGTCCATGATCAGCGCCGAGCGGCGCTGGAGCGTCTCCTGAAGGGCGATGGAGTAGGCGACGGCGTATTTTCTCACGTATGGGTGAACAGCCGCCGCACCACGTCGTCGATGTCCACCTCCTCGACGTTGAGGTCGGCGACGGGGTAGGAGCGCAGGATCTCCGCGGCGCTGGCGGCCACCTTTTCGCGCGGCACCTGGAGGGTCGCGCCGTCGTCCCCGCAGGCCGTGACGGTTCCCAGGCGCGCGAGGTCCGCGGCGTCCACCGGCTTGTGGAAGCGCGCGCGCAGAATCTTGTGGTCGGCGTAGCGCTCGACCAGGCGGTCCAAGGGGCCGTCGTAGAGCAGGCGGCCGCGCTCGATGACGATGACGCGGCGGCAGAGCTCGACGACGTCGGTCATGTTGTGGCTGGTGAGCATGACCGTGGCGCCATGGCGGCGATTGTACTCCCGGATGAACTCGCGCGCCTTCTTCTGCATCACCACGTCCAGGCCGATGGTCGGCTCGTCGAGCAGCAGAAGCCGCGGGCGGTGCAGCAGCGCCGCGGCCAGCTCCGCGCGCATGCGCTGGCCCAGCGAGAGCTTCTTGACCGGCACGGAGAGATGCTCGCCGAGCTCCAGAAGCTCCACTAGCTCGTCGAGATGCTTTCTGAAATCCGCGTCGGAAAGCCCGTAGATGGCTTGATTCAGCCGGAACGTCTCCTGCGCGGGAATCTCCCACCAAAGCTGGGAGCGCTGGCCCATGACCAGCGAGATCTGGCGCTGGAACTCGGGCTGGCGCCGCCACGGGGTGAACCCCAGCGCGGCCGCGCTTCCCGCGGTGGGCGTGAGCAGGCCCGAGAGCATCTTGAGCGTCGTGGTCTTGCCCGCGCCGTTGGCGCCGAGGAAGCCCACCAGTTCGCCCTCCTCGATGCGGAAGGACACGCCGTCCACCGCCCGCGTGTCCTTGAATTTGCGATCGAAGAGCGACTTGACCCCGCCCCAGAGCCCCAGCTCCTTGACCGGCGAGCGGTAGTCCTTGGTGAGCCCGTGCGCCTCGATCGCGGCGGCCACGGCTTCACCCCTTCCGCCCGATCTCGCTGAGGTGGGTGAGGGACTCCAGGCCGTCCATGCGGTCGAGATAGACCAGGCCGTTGAGATGGTCGGTCTCGTGCTGGACCACGCGGGCGGGGAAGCCCTCGTAGGTCCGCTCGAAGGGCTTGCCGTCGAGGTCCAGGCCGGAGAGAGAGATCGTCCGGGGGCGCTTGACGCGCCCGCGCAGGTCGGGCACCGAAAGGCAGCCCTCCCAGTCCTCCTCCGTCTCAGCGCCGATCGCCTTGACGACGGGGTTGATCACCATGGTCAGCTCAATGCCGGCCGGGTGGCGCTGGCCGCCCTTGGGCAGGCCCATGACGAAGATCGCGAGGTCCTCTCCGCACTGGTTGCCCGCGATGCCCACGCCGTCGTACTCCTCCATGGTCGCGGCCATCTCCCGCGCGAGGCGGCGCGTCTCGGCCGAGCGCGCCTCCTCGGGCTTGAGGCGGCGCAGCCTGCGCCGCAGGACGGGATGACCCAGCAGCGTGACCTTGCGCACGGCGATGCCGACCAGGGAGGCTTTCGTCATGGCGGCATTTTGCCATTTTCCGCGGCTTTGGAAAAATTTGCGCGCCGGGGTCTTGACTCGCGCCGCCAAGGGGGCTAAGCTGGACGCGATGGTGGAGAGTTTGGAGCATCTGCTGCGCCGCGCGGCGCGCGACCCCATGGCTCCGCGCGCCGCCCTGTACCGGGAGCTTCTGCGCTCGGAGACCTATCTGCTCACCCTCGACGAGCCGCTGGCCGAGGGCGAGTCGCGGCGGGTGACGCGCGCCGACGCCTCCTTTCCGGTCTGGGCGGACAAGGACCCGGAGCTGGGCGGGGTGTGGGTGCCGGTGTTCCCGGCGCGCGACCGCGTGCGCGAGTTCGTCGTCGAGCGCGGCCTCGCGGCGCCCCCGGGCAAGGAATTCCTGTGGATGGGTCACGGGCCGGGGCAGGTCTTCTCGCTCTTGCGCGGCGTGCCGCGCTTCGCGGGCGTGCGTCTGCGCCTGGACCGCGAGACCGCGGCCCAGCTCTCCTGGCCCGAGGTCCGCGCCCTCGCCCGGGGGCGCCTGCCGCCCGACTCGCCCGAGCTCCACGACCTTCCGCTCGAGCGCCTGGTCATCCCCGCCGGGGCGCGCCTGTCCTTCGGGCGGCTCAAGTCCTGGGAGGGGGAGCCGCGCCCCCTCCTGCTGACCATGCCCGACGCGGGCCGCTTCCGCCCCGAGGACGCGCGGCGGCTCGTGCGCCTGCCTCTGCGCGACGGGCGGCACGCCTGGACGCCGTGCCGGCACTTCCTGCAGGTCCTGCGCCTGCTCAAAAAGCTCGGCGTCGAGGGGGGGGAGCGCCTGGTCCAAAGCCTGCTCGCCTCCCAGCTCGCCTTCGAGATGTACGGCGAGGCCGAGGCGCTTTGCGACTGGCTGGTCCACCGCGGCCACGAGGCCTACGCGTGGCTGGGCCTGGCCGCGGTCTACGGCCGGACCGGACGGCTGGAGGACTGCGCCCAGCTCTGCGGCCGGGCGGTCGTCAAATATCCCGGCGAGCGCGCCTTCCACGTCCACGGCGTCCGCGCCCTCATGGCCCTCGGACGCCTGCGCGACGCCTCCCAGCGTCTGGAGGCGGCCCGGCGGCTGTTTCCGGACGACGCCGCCCTCGCCGACCTCTCCCGAGAGCTTTCCGTCCAGATCGCCCGGCCCGCCTGACGCGCCGGTAAAAAATGGGTGAAAACGCGCCGATCCTCTTGCGCGCCCTTCGTCGGCGGCCTACACTGGGGGCGGAGACACGCCATGAGCGCCCGCGGACGAGCGATAGCCCAGGAGATCGGCGCCGGAGCGGCGGGTTTCGCGCTCGCTCTGGCGTTCGGGGGCGCGGCCATGGCGTTTCTGGCGCGCGCGGCCGGCCGGCCCTCCGCGCCGCCTTGGCTCGCGTCGCGGGCGGCGTTCGCGCCGCCGCGCGCGGTCAAGCTCGCCGCGGCCCTCGGAGCGCCCATCGGCGGCGTCTCCGCCGCGCGCGGGGCGGCCGGCGCGCCGGCGCGGGCGCTCGGGCTCGATGGAGCGCCTGATTTCACGCCGCGGCTTACCGCGGGGTCCGATCCCGCCGCCGCCGATCCCCTGCGTCTGGTCATCAAGGAGCATCTGGGCGTCGCTCATCAGCAGTCGGTCTCCGCGCCCGCGGCGGCGTTCCCGCCGGACGCGCAGGAGGAGCGCGCCGCCGCGCCGTCGGCGGCCAAGCTCGAGCCTTTTCGCGGCGCGGGCGTCGCCGCCGCGACGGTCCACTACGGGGTGAGCGGCCGCGCCGAGCTCATGAGTCGGGCCGCCGGGCCGGTGTACAATTTCTCGCGCTTGAGGGGCCTGTCGGTCTCTTCCGCCCTGGCCCGCATCGGCGCCGCGCGCAGGGTTCTCTACGGGTCGGGCGACCTCCGGGCCGCGGATCAGCGCGCCTTGGACGAGGGCCTCTCCCGCATCCGCGCGGGGGCGGAGCCGTCCGCCGGTCAGTAGGGAAAGAGGGCGTCGACGCTTTTCTCTTCGAAGTCGCCCAGCGTCTTGAGCTTGTCCAGGCCGGCGCGCTCGCGGCTGCCCAGGATCCAGACGGTCATCGGCTTGTCCTTGAAGCGCGCGGCGAAGGCCTCGAGCCGGGCTGGCGTGTAGGCGAGGACCTGCGTAAAGCGGGCGGGACGCGGGTCTGCGCTCAAGCCCTGGTCCTCCCAGTCCATCAGCGCCCCGGGGACGGCGCGAAAGCGGATGGGGCCGGCGCGATAGCGTTCCTCGATCGCGCGGGCGGCCTCGCGGAAGCGCGGCTCGGAGCGTTGGAAGCCGCGGAGCAGCCGGCGCATGAGCTCGGCCGTCTCGTAGGTCTTGTCGGCCTGGCAGCCGGCCTGGCCCCAGAGCTGGGTCTCGTCGCCCGCGTGGCCGGCGAGGCTGCGGCCGCCTTCGGCGTAGTAGGCCAGCGAGCGGGCCTCCCGGACCTCCTGAAAGATGACCGAGCTCATCCCGCTGCCCATGTACTCGGAGTAGAACAGGGCGTCGACGACCGTCTCGGGGTCGAAGACCTCGTCGGCGGCGTAGAGGCCGATCCGGGACTGCACCATGTCCCGGTGCGTGAAGAGCACGCGGTCGCGCGCGGGCTTGATCCGGCGCAGCGGCGCGCGCGGCGGGGGCTCCCGGTAGGGACGGCCGGTCTGGAGCAGCTTGGCGACCTCCAAGGGCGGGCGGGGGCCCACGTACCCCACGCGCCGCGTCCATTGGGGAAAGTCCCGGATGAGCGGGATCAGAGCGTTTTCGCGCAGCCTCGCGAGCTCGGCGTTGCTCAAGCGCCCGAGGACCGCGCTGTCCTTGCCGCGCGCGGCCCACTCGCCCAGGGAGCCGTGCACGGCCCCGGGGTCGAGCTTCTCGTCCCGTCGCGCGCCCAGCTCCACGTCCGCCATCCTGGCCAGCGTGCCGGAGGAGACGTTGGGCCAGTCGAAGCGCTGGGCCATGAGCTCCAGCGAGGGCCACAGATTGCGGTCGAGCCCCTCAAGCGTCACGCCGGACTCCTGCTCGCCGCAGGAGTAGGACAGCGACGAGCCCAGGGCGTAGAGCCGGCGCTTGAACTCCTCGGCCGAGTACGGCCCGGCGCCGGACAGCGTCAGCAGGTTTAAGGCCGAGCAGAGACGGCGTTCGCGGCGCCAGCCGCGCGGGAACCGGATCGTCACCTGGAAGAGGTCGTTGACGGGATTGGGAGCGGCGTAGAGCCGGCCGCCATCGATGGGCCGGATCTGGTAGTCGCGGCCGGCGACGAGCCAGCGCGGCTCGATGGGCGGCGCGGGGAGGGCGAGCAGCGCCTTAAAGAGGGGAGAGCTCCTGTTGGGGTCGATGTCCACCCGGGTGAAGCCGGGCTTGGAGATGCCGGGGATCTCGGGCTTGCCGCCGCGGCGGACGACGACGACGCGGCCGGGCCCCAGGAGGCGGCGCGCGACGCGCGTCACGTCGGCCCTGGTCACGCGGCGCAGGCGCTCCAGGCGCTCGACCTCGCGCGGCCACGGCTCGCGGCGGATGAAGGACTTGGCGATCCGGTCGGCGCGGGCCTCGTTGGACTCGAGCGCGCGCTTCTCGTGGACCTCGAAGTCCGTGATCACCGCGGCGACGTCGGCGTCGTCGAACTCTCCGTTCTTGAGCGCCTCTACGGCCTGCAGAAGGAGCGCCAGCGCCTCCTCGGGAGTCTGGTCCTTCTTGGGCAGGACCCCGGCGTACCAGGCTCCCGCGTCGTTGTGCAGGACGGGGGTGGACCAGGCGGCCTTCACCTTTTGGGCCTGGTTGAGGCGCAGGTTGAACAGGCCGGCGGCGGCGTTGTCCGCGAGCATGTCCATGATCCGGACCGCCTCGGCGTCCGGGTCCGACGCGGGGACCGCGGGCCAGGCGACGAGGACGCTCTCCTCGGCCGGGAAGACGATCTCCGCGCGCTCCTCCCCATGGAGGGCGGGCCGGGGCGGCGCGGGCTGGTCGGGCAGGGGCGCGGGGACCCACGAGCCGAAGCGCCGGCGGATCAGGTCCAGCGCCCGCGCCCGGTCGAAGTCTCCCGACAGGACGAGCGCCATGTTGTTGGGCACGTACCAGCGGCGATAGAACGCGTACATCTTGGAGAGGGACGGGTTCTTGAGGTGCTCGATGGTGCCCAGGATGGGGACGCCGTAGGGATGGCCCCGGTAGAGGCGGCGCTCGAGGGTCTCGAAGAGAAGCTGGTCGGCGTTGTCCAGGGAGCGGTTTTTTTCCTCGTAGACCGCCTCGAGCTCGGTCTGGAAGAGCCGGAACACGGGGGCCTCGAAGCGCTCCGACTCCAGCGCCGCCCAGGCTTCCAGGCGGTTTGAGGGGAGGTCCACCTCGTAGATCGTCTCCTCGTCGGAGGTGTGGGCGTTGAGGCCGCGCGCGCCGATCGCCTTGTAGAGCTTGGCGATCTCGTTGGGAACCTCGTAAGCCGCGGCCCGGCCGTTCTCCGCGTCGATCTCCTTATAAATGAGCGCGCGCTCGGCGGCGCCCTCCGCGCCGAAGAGGCGATCATAGAGCGCGCGGATGCGCTCCAGGTGCGGAGCCTCCCGGGCGTAGTCCGTGGTCCCCAGCCTTTGGGTGCCCTTGAAGAGCATGTGCTCCAGGTAGTGGGCGATGCCGGTGCTGTCGGACGGGTCGTTCTTGGAGCCGGCGCGCACCGCGATGCGCGCGGCGACGCGCGGCTCATCATGGCTCGGGCTGAGGTAGACCGTCAGACCGTTGGCCAGGCGGTGGACCGTGACGCCCAGGGAGTCCCCGGGCAAGGGCGTCTCCAGGACGTCCGGCTGATCCGGGGCCAGGTCCGCGGCCGGCTTGGCGCCCGCGGGCGCGGCGAGCCAGAGGGCGAGCAGTACGGAGTTTCGTCGCCAGGTCATCGCGGGGGTTCCTCGCCAAGCGCGTCGGCGGACGGGGCGCGCGACCGCAGGCGCACGATGGGGCCGGCCTGGATCGCGGACCAGGCGTAGCGGTTCTGCGGGTTCCATAGAATCCAGCCGCGCACGCCCAACTCCTCGGCCGCGCGGATTTGGGAGCGCACGTGGGCCGGCGTGTAGCGCACGCCCAGGGAGAAGTCCTGGAGGTAGGGCCTCAGCTTGCCGCCCTGCGGGCCCAGCCGGGCGAGGGCGTCCGCGATCCCGCGGCGGATGGTGAGGTAGGGCTGGCGATTGGGACTTTTGAGGCCGTACTCGCCCTTGGCGTAATGGGAGGGATACATCATGGGCGAGACGTAGTCCACATAGGACGCCATCTCGGCCAGGCGCTGGCCGATGCCCATGCCGCTGTCCACGCTGGTCGTCAGGCCGAAGATGCAGAGGGAGAGCTTGACGCCCAGGGGCCGCAGGGCGCCGCGCGCCTGGGCCAGGAACTCCTTGAGGGCCGCGGCCTCGGTTTCGGGCGTGGAGTCCTTGCGCGCGTAGCGGCAGAGCCGGGTCTTGCCGTCCGAGGGAAAGCGGATGTAGTCGAATTGGATTTCGTCGAAGCCGGCCGCCGCCGCGCGCGAGGCGACCTCCACGGCGTAGTCCCGGGTCTCCGAGAGGTACGGGTCCAGCCAGGCCGTGCCGTTGTCGCCCTCCCAAACGCGGCCGTCGGGGAAGCGCACAGCCAGGTCCGGCCGCGCGCGCGCCATGTGGTCGTCCTTGAAGACCGCGATGCGGGCGATCGCGTAGAAGCCGCGCCCCTTGATGTCGCGCGCCAGCCCCGGCAGGTCCGGGATTGCGGCGACGTAGGCGCCTTGGCGCTCCGCCAGCGCCACGCCCGGCACGAAGACGCGCCCGTCAGAGTCCTTGAGCGCCACGACCACGGCGTTGAACCCGGCGTCCGTCATCGCGTCGAAGAAGCGCCGCCTCATTCGCAGCGAGCCCGCGGCCCAGCCCGTGACATGCGCCCCGCGCAGGTCCGCGGCGGAGGCGGGGGCCTCCGCGGCCGCGGAGACGAGGTCGACGTCCGGAGCCTGCGCCTGGACGGGGACGGTCGGAGCCAGGAAGGCGGCAATCAATAAAGTGAAAATCACGACGGGAAACGATACAATTTATTAAAACCCCATGCCAGACCATTGCATAATACTCAATCATTGAGTATTATTACTCAGTCGCTGAGTATTTTGTGGAAATCCAATGAAAGAATTCAAGCACCGCCGTCCCCTGGTCGCCGAGGTTCTTAAAGCCCTGCGGCAGGAACTGCCTTTCCTGCACGTCATCATGGGGCCCCGGCAGGTCGGCAAGACGACGGCGGCGCGGCAGGTGGCGGCGGCCTGGGGCGACGAGACGATCTTCGCCGCGGCGGACGCGCCGCTTCCGCCTGGTCCCGAATGGATTCACGCGCAATGGGAAAACGCTCTGTCCCTCTGCGGCAAGGGGCGCAACGTCCTGCTGGTCCTGGACGAGGTGCAGAAGGTCAAGGGTTGGAGCGAGGCGGTCAAGCTTCTGTGGGATCGGGAACAGCATGAAGGCAAAGGGCTCAAGGTTCTCCTGCTGGGCTCCTCATCCCTGCTTATGCAGAAGGGCATGGCGGAGAGTCTGGCAGGAAGGTTCATGGCCTATCGCTGCGGCCATTGGGGCTACGGCGAGATGAAGGATGCCTTCGGGTGGAGCCTGGAGGAGTGGATTTATTTCGGGGGTTATCCCGGCGCCGCTCAGTTGAAAACCGACGAAACGGCTTGGCGCCGCTATATCAGCGATTCCCTCATCGAGACGGTGCTCTCGCGCGACATCCTCCAGCTCACGACGGTCGCCAAGCCCGCGCTGCTGCGGCATCTTTTCGGCCTCTCGGTCTCCCATCCCGCCCAAATCCTTTCCTACAACAAGATGCTGGGCCAGCTTCAGGACGCCGGCAACACCACGACCTTGGCCCATTATCTGAGGCTGCTGGAGACGGCGTTCCTGGTCAGCGGCTTGGATTTGTACAAGGCGGGGCGCGGACGCAAAAGGGCCGCGAGCCCCAAGCTCGTCTTGTGGAATAACTCTCTCGTGACGGGGTACGTCGGCAGCGATTACCGGGAAACGCGTCGCGATCTTCCCTGGTGGGGCCGCTTGGTGGAAAACGCCGCCGGAGCGCACCTCTTCAACGGTCTCGACCACGCGACCCACCAGATCTACTACTGGCGCGAGCGCGACGACGAGGTGGACTATGTCGTCAAATCCCCTCGCAACCTTTGGGCCCTGGAAGTGAAGTCCGGCCGCGGCGCGCCCAGGCGCGGCTTGGCGGCCTTCCTCAAGCGCTACCCCGCGACCCGTCCCCTCATGATCGGCGCCGATGGAATGGATCTGGAGAAATTCTTTCTCGCCGATCCGATGAGTCTCTTCGCCTGATTCACGGGGCGGCCGCGGCGCCGTTCTGCCGGCCGTGCCAGTTCACGATCGCGCGGCGCATGACGGCGGGTTGCTTGCGAGTCGTTGGCGCGGCGTGGAAATGACGGGCAGGGAAGGAGCCGGGCGTCCATAAAGCGTTGGGAAGAACGGGCGAAGCGAAATCCAGAGGGGCGCGGGGCTTTGGGCCTGGACGAATCTGGGCCTATTCTTGATTAAAAAATTCAGGTATGTTATACTGGAATTGTCCGAGGATTTACCGAGGGAATTTATGGCTAATCAGGACGCCAAGGCGCTCGCCGATCGGGAATATAAGTATGGATTTGCCTCAGAGATCGAGGCCGACCAGGCCCCCCGCGGGCTCAACGAGGACATCATCCGGCTCATCTCGCGCAAGAAGGGGGAGCCGGCCTTCATGCTGGACTGGCGGCTGAGGGCCTACCGGCATTGGCTGACGATGAAGGAGCCGACCTGGGCGGAGGTGAAGTATCCGCCTATCGACTACCAGAACATCATCTACTACTCCGCGCCCAAGCCCAAGAAGACGCTTGCCTCCCTGGACGAGGTGGACCCGGAGGTCCGCGCGACCTTCGAGAAGCTGGGCATCCCGCTCGAGGAGCAGAAGCTGCTCTCCGGCGTGGCGGTGGACGCGGTGCTCGACAGCGTCTCGGTGGCGACGACGTTTAAGAAAACGTTGGCCGAGGCGGGAGTGATTTTCGGCTCTTTCTCGGACGCGGTCAAGGAACACCCTGCGCTGGTCGAAAAATACCTGGGCTCGGTGGTGCCCTACACCGATAATTTTTTCGCCACGCTCAACTCCGCGGTATTCTCGGACGGCTCCTTCTGCTACGTGCCCAAGGGCGTGCGCTGTCCGATGGAGCTGTCCACGTACTTCCGCATCAACGCCAAGGATACCGGCCAATTCGAGCGCACGCTCATCGTCGCCGATGAGGGCGCCTATGTCAGTTACTTGGAGGGGTGCACCGCCCCGATGCGCGACGAGAACCAGCTCCACGCCGCGGTCGTCGAGCTGGTGGCCCATGACGACGCGCAGATCAAGTACTCGACGATCCAAAACTGGTACCCGGGCGACAAGAACGGCAAGGGCGGCATCTTCAACTTCGTGACCAAGCGCGGCAAGTGCGCGGGCCGGCGCTCTACAATCTCATGGACTCAAGTGGAGACCGGCTCGGCCATCACCTGGAAGTACCCGTCCTGCCTGCTCCTGGGCGACGGCTCGGTGGGAGAGTTCTACTCGGTGG
>JACQPJ010000025.1 GCA_016207605.1 Elusimicrobiota bacterium | reverse complement strand
GGTGTGCTGAGGAATGGTTCATAACACCTAGCCGCGCAGGGCGGGGTCGGTCTGGAGGGCGGTGACGCAGGAGAAGTCGGGACGCGTGGATTTATCCTGCGGTTAGGTGCAACTCCACCCAATCCAAGAAGCGCCGGGCCAGTTTGGCCGCTTCACGGGCTTCAGATTCGCTGACTTCACGATCCTCGTAGGCCGCGAGATTCTTGTAGGCCAGAATCTTGGACAACGTCCTGGTTTTGGAACGGATTCCATCGTCATGGACGTGCTGTTCCAGGAGCCCAACCGCGTCATAATGGGATTCGCCGGCCGAGCGCACTCCGCCGTGGTAGACAAGAAGCGCGTCGGCCGCCGAGATCGCGGAGTGGACGGCGTTGAGGCCGACGGCGTCCCAGTCTCCTGACCCTGACGCGGCCTCCGCGGCCCTCATGAATTCACGCGCCTTTTTAAGATAAGTCCGATAGCGCTCTCGCGACACGCTCCGGGTTTTAAACTTCCTCGGCGTCACGACAGGAGTTCCTGGAGGTCCTTGCCATAAACGGTGCGGCCGTCTTTGAGGATTTCCTGGATCAGCGGCAGCTTTTGGCGGTGCTTTCGCTTCAGCTCGGCGGGGGTCTGGATATAGGGCGAGAGGGGCGCGCTAAAGCGCCGAAAGAGCAGGGCTCTCAGTTTTTCGATTCGCGGTTCCAATTTTTTTAGATCTTCTTTCGTCGGCACGACGATCAGCAGATCAATATCGCTGCCAATGCGCTCCGTTCCGCGGGCCATGCTTCCGAAAAGAACGATGGAAATGACGTCAGAGGAGCGGTGATCGGCCAATGTCTTCTTGATGACGGTCAGAATTTGCTCGGGCATGGCCGCCTCGGCTTCGAAAATCCGTGCGAACACGTTCTGGACGAGATAGTTCTCGGGGTTGATCGTGTAGAGATGCAGGTTCGATATTCGCCGGAACTGCACGAGCCCGCGGGCGTCGAGTTTTTTGAGCGTTTCGTGGCAGGCGGGGGCGCTCAGGCCCGTTTGGCGGGCGATTTCGCGGCCGCTCCATTCGGACCGGCTGCTCCAAAGGAATCGAAGGACGCGCGTTTGGCTGCCCTCTCGAACGGAAGTTTTATTGTTAGGCATATTTAACGATTGTTAGGTTTATATAACAAATATACCAGGGGTTGCCGTTTCCGTCAAGGGCGCGTCTAGGCCGCGATCCTGCGGACGCGGCACAGATGCGCTGAGGAAGGGTTTATAACACCTAGGCCTCGACCCTTCGGGCTCGGCACAAGTGTGCTGAGGAATGGTTCATAACACCTAGCCGCGCAGGGCGGGGTCGGTCTGGAGGGCGGTGACGCAAGCCAGGTTGACGATGTCGTCGACGCCGGCGCCGCGGGAGAGGTCGTTGACGGGCTTGTTGAAGCCCTGGAGGATGGGGCCCAGGGCCTGGGCGCCGGTCAGGCGCTGGACGAGCTTGTAGCCGATGTTGCCGCTCTGCAGGTCGGGGAAGACCAGGACGTTGGCGCGGCCGGCGACCTTGGAGCCGGGGAACTTGCGCTGGCCGATCTCGGGCACGAGCGCGGCGTCGGCCTGCATTTCGCCGTCCACGGCCAGGTTCGGGGCTTTCTCGCGCGCCAGACGCACGGCCTCGCGCACGCGATCAACCAGGTCGTGTTTTGTGGAACCGTTGGTCGAAAAGGAGAGAAACGCCACCCGCGGCTCCAGGCCGCAGAGGGCCTTGGCCATGCGCGCCGAGGAGACGCCGATGTTGGCGAGCTTGACCGGCGGGGGGTCGATGTTGATGGCGCAGTCGGCCATGATCAGCAGGCCGCGGTCTCCCAGTTTCTCATCCGGGAAGATCATGATGAAAAAGCTCGAGATGGTGCGCACGCCGGGCGCGGGCTTGATGACGTGGAGGGCGGGGCGCACGGTGTCGGCGGTGGCGTGGTCGGCCCCGGAGAGGTAGCCGTCCACACGGTCGTTGTGGAGCATCATGACGCCGTAGATCAGGGGGGCCAGGCAGTCCCGGCGCGCGTCGTCCTCCGTCAGGCCCTTGTGCCTGCGCAGCTCGAAGTACTGCGCCGCGTACTCGTCCCGCTTGGCGTCGCGCTCCGGCTCCACGATCTCGACGCCGGCGATGTCCGCCCCGGCCGCGGCCGCGGCCCTGCGCGCCGCCTCCGGCCGGCCGACCAGGACCGGGACGCAGAGCCTGCCCTTATTAAGGATAGACGCCGCCAGCAGCGTGCGCCGCTCCTCTCCCTCGGGCAGCACGATCCTCTTGCCGAGCGCGGCGGCCCGGCGGCGAATCTGGGCGATGAGGTCCATCCATCGAGGATAGCGAATCCCCGGCGCGCCCGGCAAATCTCAATCTCAGACGTAGGTCTTGTACGCCGGGACGTACTGGAGCGAGCGGACGTGGGCGAGCATATCCTCGGGCCGCGGTTCGCCGGCGAGGCCGCGCGCGTGGGCGGCCTCGGCCACGACGGCGGCGATGCGCGCGGAGACGTCCTGGATGCGGCTCAGCGCCGGGTAGAGGCGGCCCACGGCCAGGTCCTCCTTCGTCGCGCAGGCGGCCAGGGTCCTGGCCGCCTCGAGGAACATCTCGGGGATGACGCGGGAGGCCCCGCTGGCAATGACGCCCAGACCGACGCCCGGAAAGATGTAGGCGTTGTTGCCCTGGCCGGGGACAAACGTCTGGTCCCCGCGCCGCACGGGCCCAAAAGGGCTGCCGCTGGCGAAGACCGCGCGGCCCTCCGACCAGGCGTAGGCCTGCTCGGCGGTGCATTCGGAGTTGTCCGTCGGGTTGGATAGGGCGAAAATCACGGGCCGGCGGTTGAGGCGCGCCATCTCCGCGACGATCTCGCGCGTGAACTGGCCCTTCTTGCCGGAGACGCCGATGAGCGCGGTCGGCTTGAGCTCGCGCACGGCCGACGCGAGGTCGGCGATCGGGGCGTGGTCGTGGGCGAAGGCGCGCTTGTGCTCCTGCAGGTCTCGGCGGGTGCTCTCGACGAGCGCTTTGGAGTCCATGAACCAGCAGCGCGCCGCGGCCTCGGCCTTGGGCAGGCCCTCGGCGGCCAGGGCGGCGACGATCAGCTCGCCGATGCCGATGGCGGCCTCGCCCGCCCCGCAGAACAGGAAGCGCTGCTCCTTGAGGGGGAGGCCGGTGAGCGCCGCCGATGAGCACAGGCCGGCCAGCGTTACCGCCGCGGTGCCCTGCACGTCGTCATTGAAGGTGCAGGCGCGATCCTTGTAGGTTTCCAGCACGCGGAAGGCGTTGTGGTTGGCGAAGTCCTCCCACTGGATCAGCGCGTGGGGGAAGACCTCCTGGACGGCGAGGACGAACTCCTCGACCAGTTCGTCGTAATCCGCGCCGCGCAGGCGGTTTTCCCGCATGCCCAGGTAGAGCGGGTCGGCGAGCAGCTCGGCGGAGTTGGTGCCGACGTCGAGAGTGATCGGCAAAGTGACGGCGGGGTGGACGCCCGCGCAGGCCGTATAAAGGGAAAGCTTGCCGACCGGGATGCCCATGCCGTTGGCGCCCAGGTCGCCCAGGCCGAGGATGCGCTCGCCGTCGGTCACGACGATGACGCGCACGCCGCGGTTGGGCCAGTGGCGCAGGACCTCGCGGACGCGGCCGCGCTCCCGGCGCGTGATGAACAGGCCGCGGGGCCGGCGGAAGATGTGGCCGTAGACCTGGCAGGCCTTGCCCACCACCGGGGTGTAGATGATCGGCATCATCTCCTCGAGGTTCTCCATCACGACCTTGTAGAAAAGGGTCTCGTTGCGGTCGAGCAGCGAGATCATCTCCACGTAGCGCCGCAGGTCGTCGGGCTGGGCGCGCACGTTGCCCAGCACGCGCGCGATCTGCTCCTCGATGGTCGAGACGTGCGGCGGCAGCAGGCCCAGCAGGCCCAGGCGCCGGCGCTCCTCCAGGCTGAACGCCGATCCTTTGTTCATCACGGGGTCGTGGAGCAAGCGAATCCCCATCTCGGCGGGGCGGATGGTCTCATCGGCGACGTCCAAAAAGCGAGGGACGATCATGGGCACCTCCGGACGGAGGAACTTTGGCAACGTTCGTGCCTAAAGGCCCAGCGACGCCGTCAAGCGGTCGGCGAACTCCAGGTGCGCGGCTTCATCCGCGTCGATGATAGCGCATCCCGGCGGGGAATGGGTATACTCTCCCAGTGATCAAGTCCGACAAGTGGATCCGCCGGATGTGCCGGGAGCGCGGGATGATCGAGCCCTTCGTGGAGCGGCAGGACGGCAAGGGCAAGATCTCCTACGGCCTGTCCTCCTACGGCTACGACATCCGCGTCGCCGACGAGTACAAGATCTTCACGAACGTGCACGGCGCGGTCGTGGATCCCAAGAGGTTCGACGACAAGTCCTTCGTGGACGTCAAGGGTCCGGAGTGCGTGGTCCCGCCCAATTCCTTCGCCCTGGCGCGTTCGGTGGAGTGCTTCGATGTCCCGCGCGAGGTCCTGGCCGTTTGTCTCGGCAAGAGCACCTATGCCCGCTGCGGCATCATCGTCAACGTCACGCCGCTGGAGCCAGGCTGGAAGGGCTACCTGACCATCGAGATCTCCAACACCACGCCCCTGCCCGCCAAGATCTATTCCGGCGAGGGCATCGCCCAGCTCCTTTTCTTCGGCGGCGACCAGGTCTGCGAGACGTCCTACTCCGACCGCGCCGGCAAGTACATGGACCAAGTCGGGGTGGTCCTGCCCCGCGTCCTCGCCGCGAAGTGACGCCCGCGGCGATCCTGCTCGCCCTCGCCGTCCCGGCCGCCGCGGCGGAGCTGGGCGGGCACGAGCCGCCTCCGACGGCCCGCCCCGGGCCGGCCGCGGAGGACCGGCGCGCGGTCCTGGAGGAGATGTGGCAGCGCCGCGTCCTTCCGCCCGACCAGTCCCTGTGGAGCCCGCGAGACCTGGCCCTGCTCGGCAGGATTCGCCGCGCCGAGGACGACGCCCGCGCCTTCCTGCGCGCCAAGCCCGGCGGCGACCGTCCCTGGGTCGTCCGGCCGCGCAAGGGCGGCCCCGCCGCGCCCGCGCGTCTGACCAAGGAAGGCCACCAGCGCTACCTGACGCTGCTCACCCAGGACGCGATCGCCTACTTCGAATCCAAGGGCGCCGAGGCCAAGAGCGTGTTCCGCCTCCTCGATGGGGAGGGGCGCCCTCTCTTCGACGGCCGCGGCCTGCTCGCCGAGGAGGGCGCGGCCGTGTACCGCCGGGCGCGCTTGAACCTGGAGGTGTTCTGGCGCTCCCCCTCCGGCGTCGTCTACGGCACTCGCCGTCCGCCGTCCGCCGCTTCGACGCCCTGAAAGGCGAGCTTTCTCTCTTGAGCAGGGCTGGGCCTTGAGCCGCCGTCGGGCGATTTGCTATCCTCGCCGTCCAATGCCTCAGCAAACCTACATCCATTCTCCGCGCCAGGCCGCCCTTGAGCGGCGCTGGCATCATATCGACGCCAAAGGACAGGTCCTCGGGCGCTTGGCGACCCGCGCCGCCGTGCTCCTGCGCGGCAAGCACAAGCCCTCCTACACTGATTTCGTGGACTGTGGAGACTTCGTCGTGGTCACGAACGCCAAGCAGGTCAAGCTCACCGGCGCGAAGATGGACCAGAAGTTCTACTTCTCACATTCCGGCTGGGCCGGCGGCGCGAAAGTCACGCCCATCCGGCGTCAGATGGAGCGCGACCCGCGCCGGGTCATCATGCTGGCCGTGCGGCGCATGCTGCCCAAGAACCGGCTTGCCCGGCGCCAGCTGGTGCGCCTGAAGGTGTACGCCGCCGACAAGCATCCCCATTCCGTCCTCGCGAAGGTCTGACCAACATGGCAAAAACAGAAACGATCTGGGCCACCGGCCGCCGCAAGACCTCCGTCGCCCAGGTGCGCGTCCTTCCCAAGGGCGAGGGCCGCATCACCGTCAACAGCAAGCCCGTCGACGAGTACTTCAAGGGCCTGCCCCATCAGCTCCTGGACGCGCAGTCTCCCGTGGAGCTGGCCGAGGGCGCCAAGGCCCACGACTACGTCGTCAAGGTGGTCGGCGGCGGCATCTCCGGCCAGGCCGGGGCCGTGCGCCACGCGCTCGCCCGCGTGCTGACCAAGCTCGACGCCAAGCGCAAAAAGCCGCTCAAGGCCGCCGGCTTTCTCACGCGCGACCCGCGCATGGTCGAGCGCAAGAAGAGCGGCCAGCCCAAGGCGCGCAAGCGCTTCCAGTACTCCAAGCGCTGAGCGGCCGTCTCCCTTGGAGACGATCAAGGTTCGAGGACTGGGCCGCCTCGCCGCGCGTCTCTTCGCGGCCTGGGGCGGGCTGATCGCCGCCAAGGGCCTCTGGGACCTCTTCGTCGGCGAGCCCGAGGCCAACCTCTACGCTCCGGTCCCCTGGGCTTTCGTCACGCGCGCGCAGTGGCTGCGCTGGTCCGGCTTCGAGCTGGCCTACGGCCTGGCCTGCCTGGGGCTGGCCTGGTACGTCCGGCGCTGGTCGCGCCGCCTGCCGGAGACCCTCCAGCGTCCCCGCCGCGAGCCCGAGTTCCGCCTGTTTGGATGAAGATCGGCTGCGCCGGCTTTCCAGTCGGTCGCGATCGCTATTGGCGGACGCTGTCCTTCGTGGAGGCCGCGACCGGCGCCGTCATGCCCCAGCCCCAGACCTTGGCCGCCTGGAAGCAGGACGCGCCTCCCGGCGCCGAGTTCGCCGTCCAGGCCTTCCGTCTCCTTACCCACGGCCCGGAAGACGCCGGCTTCCCGTCGGCGGGACGCCGCCTGCCTCCGGCGAGGCGTGTGCTCTGCGGCGCTTTCCGCGTCAGCCTGGAGGCCCACGAGGCCTGGATCGCCACCAAGAACGCCGCCGCGGCCCTGGGCGCCCGTCTCGTCGTTTTCGAGACCCCGGCGAGCTTCCTGCCCGGTCCCGACCGCCTGCGCGACCTCTACCGTTTTTTCAAGGCCCTACCGCGCGGCCGCTTCGCCTGCGTCTGGCAGCCGCGGGGGAGAGGCTGGGAGGCGTCCCTTCTGGACAAGGTCTGCGGCGACCTGGGCCTCGTGCGCGCCTTCGACCCCTTGCAGCAGCCGCTTCCCAAAGGCCGCTCTCTTCTCTACATGCGCCCCTCCGGGCCGCGCCTGGGCGGCTTGCCCGCCGAGGACCTGGCGGCCCTGCGCCGCGCGGCCGACGGCGCCCCGGCCTACGTCGCCTTCTCCCATCGCGACGCCTTCCGCGACGCCGCGCGTCTGGCCGCTGAGAGCCGTCCAGCCTGAAGTTTGATAAACTTCGCGGCAACGGATAAACCACGAAGTCACAAAGACACCAAGAAATTTCTTAGTGTCTTTGTGGTTAAAAACAATATGGGTTTTTTTCGAGGGCTGTTTGCCGCGCTGGCCTTGGCCGCGCCCTTGCGGGCGGCCCAGCCGATCACGGTGCATGTCTACCACACCAACGACGTGCACGGGTGGATCATGGCGCGGCCGGATTCGAACGGCCGTCCGCGCGGCGGGGCGCCGGCCTTGGCGGCTTTGCTGGCCAAAGACCCCAAGCCGCGGCTCCTGCTCGACGCGGGGGACTGGTGGCAGGGCACGCCGGAAGGCTCGCTGACCAAGGGCGAGGCCGTCGCCGAGACGTTCAATGCCCTGGGCTACGACGCCGTCGCGGTCGGCAACCACGACTTCGACGCGGGACAGGATTCTCTGAAAGCGTTGATCGGGAAGTTCAAGATGCCGGTTCTGGCGGCCAATATCTACGGGCCGGACGGCAAACGCGTGCCCTGGGCCAAGCCGTGGATCGTCAAGGAGGTCGCGGGGATCAAGTTCGGGATTTTCGGCCTGCTCACGGCGCGCATGCGCGCGTTGACCTTTCCCAAGCACGTCGCGGGCCTGACCTTCCGCCGGGAGTCGGAGGCGGCGCGCGCCGCCGTGAAGGCCCTGCGCCGCGAGGGCGCCGACGTGATCGTCGCCGTCACTCACGTCGGTTTCGAGGAGGAGGACAAGCCGCCGTTCGCGGGCGATCAGGACCTGGCGCGGCGGGTGGAGGGCATCGACCTGATCGTGGGCGGACATTCCCACACGGTCCTTTCCCGCCCCTGGCGCGACCTGGTGCACGGCACGCTCATCGCGCAGGCGGGCTCCTACCTGACGCGCGCGGGGCGCATCGCGCTGGCCATCGACCCGGTCTCCAAGCGCGTGATCTCCGCCGACGGCGAACTCATTGACCTGAGGCCCGACCAGGTCGGCGAGGACTCGGCCGTGAAGGCGATCGTGGAGCGCCGCGCGGCGGAGGCGGGCCGCCTCTTCGACCAGGTCGTGGCCACGGCCGCGGCGGAGCTTTCGCGCCGGAGGGAGGGGGAGTCTCCCCTCGGCTCCTGGATGGCCGACTGCTACCGGGACTGGTCCGGAGCCGACGTCGCCCTCCAGAACGCCGGCGGCATCCGCGCCGACATCCCGGCGGGGCCCGTGACCCTGCGGACCCTCTTCTACGTGATGCCCTTCGACAACGAGCTGGTCGGCCTGCGCTTGACCGGCGCCCAGCTGCGCGCGGTCCTGGCCCACGCCGTCGGCGCGCCGCGCACCGGCCAGCTCAGCGGGGTCGAGGTCCGCCGGCGCCGCGACGGGCTCATCGGCGAGCGCCTGGTTTCCGCGGCGGTCGGCGACCGGCCGCTTGACGACGGCAAGACCTACGTCCTGGAGACCCTCGACTTCCTCGTCTCCGGCGGCGACGGCTACGATTTCGGCGACGCGGTCCCGGCGCCGTCCGGCGTTCTGGCGCGCGACGTCCTGCGCGCCTGCGCCGCCAAGCAGGGGACAATCTCGCCGCCCCGGCCGGGGCGGCTCAAGGCAACGGAGGACTGATGGTGTTCAAGGATGTCCGCGCCAAAGTCGAGAAGACTTGGACCACGACCAAGAAGCTCCTCGTCGTCATGAGCGTCTGGGGACTGTTCTTCAGCCTCATCACCATTGCCCGCCTAGGCGTCGCTTTCGATTACGACGACACGCTGGTGGACTCCTCGGCCGCCTTCCAGAAGGCGGCCCGCGCGTCCCAGTCGCCGCGCGGCCCGGACTACTGGCGGGTCGTCAACAACAGCTACGAGCTGGAGAATCCCAAGATTCTGCCTTACGCCCTGGCCTGGCTCAGCCGCGGGCTGGGCTTTCGCGTGCTCATCCTGGCCGACCGCGAGCCGGCCGGGGGGGATGCCCTCAAGAAGGAGTGGCGCCTCCTGGCGCCCAACGGCTTCGTCTTCACGCCCCTGTCCGAGGCCAAGCACCTGCATCTGCAGGACGGCCGCTACGTGCTCTTCTTGGGCAGCGGCGACCGCGACATCCTGGAGGCGCGCCGCGCCGGGGTCTACGCCGTCCGCGTCAAGCGCGGCAAGAACCGCGTCCGTTTCGACGAGTACGCCCCGCACCGCTTCGGAGAGCTCGTCCTGCCGCTGTCGGACTATTAGGATCTGTGTATTATGACGCAGGTCCTTAGCGCGTTGCCGCAGCCCTCAGAATCAGGCCGCTTTCTTTTTGAAGGGCGCGATGATCTTTTTAAAGTCCCGGCTCGTCCTGAGTTTTTTCAGTTGAGAGTCCGTTTTTGCCAAGTTCAAAAAATGATTCAGAGTTCCGCGTTCTTTGCGGGAGGCTGTCAGGCAGGAACGCAGGGCTTGCCCCGCTTTTTTCAGCTGGCCGGACATCGAATACGCGCAGGCCAAATTGTAGAGGACATGAGGCCGCGTCGCTGCCTTGGAGAGCTTGACCGTTTGCTCGAGGGCGGCGCTCGCGCTGCGCGGATGGTTGGAGAATAGATAGGCGTCGCCCAAGCCGCTGTAGACCGCCTCGAGCATGCCTTTGTCCAGCGTCTTTTTCTTCCTGTTCAATTCCAAGGCCTTGCGATATTGCTTGATCGCCCCCGCATAATCCTTGGCGGCCAGAAAAACGGAGGCTTTTAAGACGGCTCCGGAAGCGGGGTCTTTCCTTGACATCTCCGCGAGGAATTTTTGCCCTTGCTCCTTTTCGCTCGTCCTTTTGGCTTCCTCGCCGTCCAGATATTGATAGGCTGCCAGGAGCTTCGGATTTTTTTCCGCGATGCGGTAGGCGTCGAGAGCTTGTTTGGCGTCCAGATTTCCGGCATAATAATGCTTCAAGGCTGAAGACGCTCGGAATCTCACGTAAGGCTCGGAATCTTTGAGACGCGCGAGGATGATCGGGAGCGTCTCCGCCGGCGTAAGATCGGCATAGAGCCCCAAGGCCATGCCGCGGACGAAAATGCGGGTAGAGTTCAGCATCTTTTCCCGGACGTCGAGCAGGGCGGCCGGATTCGCCTTCCCCGTCTGAAAGAGGGCGTAGTCCGCGTTCTGCGTTACGCTGCCCACGTCGTCGTCCAGCAGGCCCATCAGGGGCGCGACGAGGCTCGGGCTCTTGAAGTCGGCGGCCCGCAGGCAGGCCTCGGCTCTTAGGGAGCCATCTTCCGAGGAGAAGAACGGAGCCAGCTGCTCCGGAGTCCGGGCTGCGGACAGGGCGGCGGTTCTTTTCTGGTTCAGCTCCTCTTTGATCCGGGACTCCGCGTATTCCCAATCGTAGTAATGCGGATTCAGGTGGTGAAGCGCGATGTAGTAAGGCAGCGCGCCTCCCGGATCATGCTTTTCCTTCCGATAAAGTTGAGACAGTTTTTCAAGCGCATATTGGTTGTCGGGATCGGCCTCCGCCGCTTTCTTCAGCCAGGCGATCGCCGGATCGACCTGCTTGTCTTGTATGAAAAGAGCGCCCTGGATCGTCGCTGCGCCTGCATGTTTTGGATTTCTCTCCAAAGCCTGCTTGACCAGCGCGCGCACCTGCGGCATTTCTCCTCGCGCCCAGTAGACGAAGGCAAGCGCGATGAAAGTCTGTGTGTCATCGGGATATTTTTGCGCGATCCTCTGCAGGCTGTTGAAGGCTTGGATTCTCAGCGCCCCCATTTCCTTGGAGTCGGGGGATCGCGCCAGTTGCCCCATGAACTCGGTCGCGGACCGGCCGTCGGGCGAATCCAGCTCCTGGGAGGCCGCTTGATCGAAGAGCGACAGCGCTTCCGCCAGATTTTTCTTCCGTATGTTCAGCATGGCCTTGAACGCGAGCGCGCCCGGCTTGCGGGGCGCGATCTCCAGGACTTTGTTGATTTGGGCCTCGGCGGCCGAAAGATTTCCCCTGGACCCTTCAATATGGGCCAGGTAGCTCAGAGCTTCCCAATCCTTGGGGTCGGCTTGCGCTTGGCGTTTCAGATGGGCTTCATGCGCGGGGGAGGGATCGAAGGGCTCCCTTCCCGGCCAGCCGCCCCTTCCTTTGCCGATGATGACGAAGTGATGAGCGAAATTGAACGTCGATTCGGGGAACAAGCCCCGCGCCTCTTCCAGGATGTAGAAAGCGTCCACGACGCGGCCGGAACGATAGAGCGTTTCCGCCAGCCTCATGTGAGCGTAGGGATCAAAGAAGTTTTTTCGGTAGTCCGCGCGGGCGGCCGCCAGCCCTCCTGCAGCGGCCTCCGCTGGAGCGGTGCTCGCGGCCGGCTTTGCGTTCAAGGGAGGGATTGGAGCGCGGGGCGTTCGGCCGACCATAAGCCACAAGGCGAGTCCCACCGCGGCGACAGTGGCGAGCATGGCGATTGCAAGTCGGGAAGAGCGTCGTGTTTTGTCCATTGATTTCTATCTTTTGATCGTCACATTGCCAGTCCCAACGCGACCGCCGCGTGCAGCGCGAGTCCACCCAGCAAAGCGGCGCCCAGGTCGTCGGCCATCACCCCGAGGCCGCCGGGCAGGGCCTCCAGCCGGCGCAGGCCGAAGGGCTTGAGCCCGTCGAGACAGCGAAAGACGCAAAAGCCGACCAGGATGCCCGTCCAACTCCGCGGCTCCTGGATGAGCAGGGCTAAATACTGGGCGGCGATCTCGTCGATGACCACCGGGCGCGGATCCTTGACGCGAAAGTGCTCCACGCCGATTCCCGAACTCCAGAAGCCGAGCGCGATCAGCGCGGCCGTCAGCCCGGCGCGGGCCGCGAATGGGAGCGGGACCGCGTAGAGCGCGGCGGCCGCGGCCGAGGCGTAGGTCGCGGGCAGCCCCGGCAGATAGCCGATCCCCAGGCCCGCGGCGGCGAGAACACCCCATCGCTTCACAACTCATGCTATCACATTGTTTGACAGGCCCTAATGGCTCGGCGCGCCGCCTCTTCAAGAGCTACAATAGGGCGATCATGATCCAGGACAACCTCAAGAAGCTGGAAGGCGCCATCCGCGGGCTCGGCGCCGTCGATCCCAAGAAGAAAACGGAGCTCCTTGGGCTGGTCGAGGCTCTCAAAGCCGAGGCCGGCCGGCTTTCCACGACCCACCAGGCGATCGGGCGGCTGACCCAGTCGGTCCGGGCTTTCGAGGGCGCCCACCCCAAGCTCGTGGAAAGCGTCGACGAGATCTCCCGCCTGCTCAGCAGTCTCGGCATCTGACGACGGCTTGCCGTCGAGGAGAGTCAAAAAAAGTAGAATACGGGCAACGCGACCATGTCCTCCGCCTCCCGCCGTCCTCTCATCGCCGGCAATTGGAAGATGAACCTGACTTTGGCCCAGTCCGTCGACTTGTCCCGTGCGGTGCGCGACGGGGCGGCTTCCGCTTCCGGAGAGGTCGCGGTCTGCGTTCCGTTCACCGCGATCGCCGCGGTCGGCGCGGTCCTAAAAGGCAGCGCCGCGGCCCTGGGCGCCCAGGACTGCCATTGGGAAACGCAGGGCGCGTTCACCGGCGAGGTCTCGGCGGGGATGCTGGCCGACGCGGGCTGCGCGGCGGTGATCGTGGGCCATTCCGAGCGGCGCCGCCTCTTCGGCGACAGCGACGAGTGGGTCAACAAGAAGCTGGGCGCGGCCTTGAAGGCGGGGCTGACGCCCATCGCGTGCGTGGGGGAGACGCTGGAAGAGCGCGAAAGCCGGAAAACCTGGCGCATCCTCCAGACGCAGGTTGAGCAGGGCCTCAAGGGCTTTTCTCCAGCCGAACTGGCCAAGCTGGTCGTCGCCTACGAGCCGGTCTGGGCCATCGGCACGGGCAGGACCGCGACGCCGGCCCAGGCCCAGGAGGCGCACGCTTTTTTGCGCGGCCAACTGCGGCGGCTTCATGGCGAGGCCTTCGCTCAATCCGTCCGCATCCTCTACGGCGGCTCGGTCACGCCGGAGAACGTGGACGCGCTCATGGCCCAGCCGGACGTGGACGGAGCGCTGGTGGGCGGGGCGAGCCTCAAGGCGGACGCCTTCCTGCGCATCATGCGCTTCTCGGCCGCGGCGCCGGCCTCGGCGGATCAATGAGCGATCGGACGCCCGCGGCCGGGATGGATTTGGCGCGCCGCATCGACCACACGCTGCTCAAGCCGGACGCGTCGCGGGAGCAGATCGAGCGGCTCTGCGACGAGGCCAAAAAATTTCGTTTCGCCTCGGTATGCGTGAATCCGTGCTGGGCGGCCCTGGCGGCGCGCCGTCTCAAGGGCTCGGGCGTGAAGGTCTGCGTCGTCGTGGGCTTTCCGCTGGGCGCCAACTCGTCCGCGACGAAGGCTTTCGAGGCGCGCCAAGCCGCCGCGGCCGGCGCCGGCGAGCTGGACATGGTCCTCAACATCGGCGCGCTCAAGTCTGGCGACGACGCGCTCGTGTCCAAGGACATCCGCGCGGTGCGCGCGGCGGCGCGGGGCAGGACGCTCAAGGTGATTTTAGAGACGTCGTTGTTGTCGCGGCGGGAGAAGGCCCGCGCCTGCGCGCTCGCCAAGAAGGCCGGGGCGGACTTCGTGAAGACCTCAACGGGGTTCGGCGGCGGGGGCGCGACGGCCGCGGACGTGCGCCTGATGCGGGCGGCGGTCGGGCCGCGTCTGGGGGTGAAGGCCTCGGGCGGAATCCGGGACGCCAAGGCGGCCGCGGAGATGCTCGCCGCGGGCGCCACAAGGCTGGGGACCTCGTCGGGCGTGGCGATCGTCGGCGGAGGAGCCGGAGGGGGGCGCTGAGCATGGCCAAGAAACAGGAGCCGAAATACCACATTTCGATCGACCTGCAGTGCGGGGCCTGCGCGGCGATCATGCACACCCATCCGGGCGAGACGTTCCCCAAGTTCTGCGCCGGCTGCGGCGCGGGCCTGGAGAAGTTCTGCCTCAAGTGCCACAAGAGGGTGGAGATGTATTTCGAGGAGTGGTGGCCGGAGGACGACCAGTGCGTGCGCACCTACGGCACGCCGCGGCGCTGCACGCGCTGCAACGCCGTCCTGGAGACGGGTGCCGAGGACCGCCAGGTCGACGCCCAATAGAATGGAACGCTGGGAGATCCGAGCGTCCCCCGGCGCGCGGGACCCCGATCGTCACCTCCTCCTGATCCAGGGCGGTCCCGCGGACACGGCGGCCTTGATCAAGCGCTTCGGCGCCCTGTTCGGCCGCCCCGCGCCGTCCGCGGAGGAGGGCTTCAACCAGAGCCTGGTCATCCACCGCTTTAAGTCGGGCGAGCGCGCCAAGCTCGAAGCCTGGCTCGCCAAGACCTGCCCCCCGCGGCCCAAGCTCGCGTCTGCCCCGGCGACGCCTCCTCCCGCCGCCGCCAGGCCCGCGCCCGCGGCGCCCGCTCCAGCTCCAGCTCCCGTATCCGCGCCGGCCGCCGTCCCGACCCCGGTCCCCTCGC
The DNA here is from genome assembly GCA_016207605.1 of Elusimicrobiota bacterium. GTDB lineage: Bacteria > Elusimicrobiota > Elusimicrobia > UBA1565 > UBA9628 > GWA2-66-18. The sequence continues at coordinate 1,345 of JACQPJ010000025.1, read as the reverse complement.
CGACTCCCCCAGCCGTTCTCGGGGCGTCGTCCCTGCGCCCGGATTGGACCTTCGAGACCCTGCTCGTGGGAGCCTACAACCGCTTCGCCCACGCCGCGGCCATGTCCGCGGTCGCCGCGCCCGGCTCCATGTACAATCCTCTCTTCCTCTACGGCGCTCCGGGCACGGGCAAGTCGCATTTCCTGAACGCCATCGGAGGCGGGCTCGCCCGCACGCTGGGCCCCGCCGCGATCTTGGCCGTCTCCGGGCCGCGCCTGTCGCGCGCGGTGGACGAGGCGCTCGAACGCGGGGCCGTCAAGGAGCTCGAGGCCGCCGCCGGCGCCGCCAAGGCCCTGCTCGTCGATGACATCCATCTCCTGGCCGTCTCCGATCGCAACAAGGAGGCCCTGGCGGGTCTGTTCAAGTCCTTCTTCGACCGCCAGCTCCAGGTCGTCTGCACCTCCCTTTATCCGCCGCGGGCGCTGGGCTCCCTGGAGGAGGCGCTCAAGATTTCCTTCTCGAGGGGCTGGTCCGTCGACCTCAAGGTTCCCGCTCCCGCCGCGCAGCGGGACCTGCTCGGCGCGGCCGCGGACCGCTCCGGCGTCTCCTTCTCCGGAGACGAGATCGCCCTGCTCCATGAGAAGCTTTCGCAGTGGGGCTACCAGTCCATGACCCTGTGGTTGAGACGGGTCGCGGTGCTGCGCTTGGCGCTGGAGTCGGCCGGCCGGCCCGCCTCCATCGCGGACGTCCTGAGCCTGATCTACGAGCCCATTCTTCCGGAGGCCGGCGGCGGCGGCGCGCCTCCGCCCAGCGCCCCGCCCGGCTTCCAGCCGCCCGCTCCGGCCGGTTCGGCCGAGACCCTGGCCGTCGTCGTCCCCCAGGGCCGCGACGAACTCGGCCCGGCGGCGGCCGCGCTCTTTTATGAGACCGCCGCCAAGCACATCCCGGGCACGTCCTACCGCCACGTCCTCTGGGGGGCCTACGACGCCGCCCAGCCCTTCGGGGCGCCCTTCCTCGTCGGAGAGCTCTGCCGCCGCACCGGGGCCGCGCGCGTCCTGGTCGTCGGCCCCGCCCCGGACTCGCCGTTGGGCCCGCGCGCCGCCGACTTCGAGCACGCCCTGCGCCGCATCCTGGAAAGCTTCGGCGCCCGCCTCGGCTGGCTTCCCTTCGACGGCCTTCGCCTCCCCGCCCACTACCTCAACGCCCGCCTCGACTTTATTCCTTGATTTCTTAGGGCCTGTCAAACGATAATATGACCATTTTGGCGACCCGAGTCTGTGGCGATTTCGAGGCGCGACGAGGGAGCATAGCCGGAGGCTATGTGACCGAGGAGCAACGAAGAAATAGACCAGAATCGGGTCGCCCC
>JACQPJ010000031.1 GCA_016207605.1 Elusimicrobiota bacterium | reverse complement strand
TCCACGAAGGAGTCCGGGTCCTTCTTGGCTTTCTTGAGGTCCGCGAGGCGCCGCTCCAAGCGCCCGATGCGCTCGTCGAGCCCCACGAGCTCGGACTTCATTTGGCTCTTGACCAGGGGGCGCAGGGCCGCCTTGGCCGCCGACATCGAAAGCGCTCCGGAGCCGGCCCGGGACAAGATCGTCTGTATCTCCTTCTGCGCGCGGAGATCCTCCTGGAGCGCGGCGTAGGCGCGGGGATCGGTCGCTTTGAGCCGCTCGAGCTGCTGCTCACGCCGCAGATCCATCTCCGCCCGGATAGCCGCCTCCGGGTCCGCTCGCCGCGCGGCGCCGGCATCAGGCGGGCGCGCAGGCTCCTGGGACCGGACCGGGCCGGCCGTCGCGAAAACGCCCGCCAAAAGCAATGCCTTGGACGCGATCCGCGGCCTCAATCCCAACACAAGTAATCCACCTGGATGGCCTCCCCCCCGCTGCCGGTCATCGTATAGACCGCCACCTGCTGGCGAGTGGCCCAATAATTGTAGACCAACCCGGGTCCGGAGCCCCGGTAACTGACCGAGGTATTGCAATAGGCATGGCTGGCCGGCACGCCGCTGGCGTTGGGAGAGGTGCAGTCCGCCACGGTCCAATTATGCCATGTCCAGTAACTGCTGCAGGTGCCGCCGCCAGCGCGCCGACCTGCACGGCGCCGCTGGCCTTGATCGCGCCGGCGACGTCGAGCTTCGCCCCCGGGCTGGCCGTGCCCACGCCCACGCTGCCCCCATCGCGGGCCATATAGGCGTCGCCCGTCGTGATCATCTTGGTGTAGATGCCCGTCGGAGCGGGATAATAGGTCGTCAGCGTGACTTTCTCGGAGCCCAACTCGCGGAGGCCGCCCCCAGGAGCATGGCGGCCGCCAAGCTGCGGCGCAGGAGGCGCGGCCCAACGCGAAAATCGAAACGGGGGCCCTTCTCATCCTTGAGGCGGCGCGCACTGGTCATTGCTTGTAGCAGGCGAGGAGCTGGACGTAGGGGGCGTTGGTGCCGGGGACCATCACGGGCTTGCCGTCCGCCCCGTCGCCGTTGTCGGTGATCTGGTAGGAGCCCTGCGGCCCGGGATATGCCCCGCGGTTCTGGTAGGCCCCCACCGTGTTCCACGCCGAGAAATTCCCCATATTGGCCGTCCAGCCGTAGTGGACGTGGCGTCCGGAGGCGCGGTTTTCCATGTACATCCCGCCGTTGGTCAGCGCCGTCCCGACCGTCCCGCCCACAAGGTTGCCGCCGTAGCGGCCGACGAGGTAGCGCCCCTGGGCGCCGGCATACGGCAGCCAACCCGACGGACAGGCGCCCAGAGCAAAGAACATGACCGCACCCGTCGGGACCGAGGAACCCTGCGCCCAGGACGCGTTGCCCGACGCGTCGGAGACCAGTACCTTCCCCGCCCCTTGAGTCCCGTCAGCGATCTTCACGGCTCCGGCGACCGCGAGCTTGGCCGTGGAGGCTCCGGTCGGCCCGATCAGGACGGACCCGCCGTCCCGGGCCAACTGCGTGTCGCCCGTCGTGATCATGCGCGTGTAGATGCCGGAGGGCGCCGGGTAATAGGTGGTGAGCGTGACGTTCTCGGAGCCGAGCTCTGCGGCCGAGGCCGCGAGGATGGCGCAGGCCGCGGCCCCGCGCAGGAGGCGCGGCCCAAGGCGCACATCGAAGCGAAGGGTTAGATCCCCCATCCCATCCCCCGGAGGCCAGTGTAGCCCCGATGGCGCGCCGCGTCAAGGCATGGAATCGCGAAAATCGGCATCTTCTCGATCAATCGCGGACTAGGAACAGCAGGCCCGTCAGGGCCACGCCCACCACATAAAGCCAAAACGTGCCGGAAATGAAGTAGGGATAAACCATGAGGGCGACGCCCAGAACCACAAATCGGACGTTCGCGGTCCGCCGCCCATAGATGAACGCCCCAAAACCGATCCCGGAAAAGATCAACCCCGCGAACAGGCTACCGGCGCTCACGTCAAACGTGAACGCGGCTCAAGCGGGGCGCCTCTCCAGCCGTCCGACGCGCTCCTCAAGCTTGTCGACGCGGTGGACCAGGATCGTCTGCCCGCGATCCACCTTGACGACGATGGACATGAAGCCGTCCATGCGCTCCAGCAGGCGCGACTCCATCCGCGTCATCGCCGAGGCGAAATCCTCACGCATGGTCCTCATCTCCGCCTGAAAATTAACAATGGCTGCGGCCATGCGCTTCACAACGCTCTCCAGGGTGTCCATGCGCTCGTCGACCCTCTCCATGCGCTTGTCAAGAAGGCTCATGCGTTTCTCGAAGGTCTCCATGCGAAGATCGCCTTCGCCAAAACGCTTCCAGAGACGAGCTTCCAACGCCTCTAGGTCGCGCCTCATCGCCGGCTGATCTCCCCCGCGCTTCATGTCGTCCGCATTATGCATTGTCTTCTCCATTGCCGTCCAGGGACCCTCGGGTCCCCCCAATGCATACGTAGACCCCCCCGAAAAAGTTCCACGGTGCCCAAAGCCCGTCCTATTTCGAAATGATACTATACGCCCCATGCCGGCGCGGCGCTACCCCGGGACGGGCGTCTTCTATCGCGCCCTCGACCGCGAGTTCCCGTTGATCGTCAAAGGCGAGGGCTGCTGGCTGACCGACGACCGGGGGCGGCGCTATCTGGACGCCGTCGGCGGCGCCTACGTCGCCAGCCTCGGCCACGGCGTGGGTGAGATCGCCGACGCGGTCGCGGCCCAACTGCGCAAGGTCGCCTACGTCAACGGCACCGCCTTCACGAACGAGCCCGCCGAGGGGCTCGCGGCCGAGCTCCGCACGCTCAACCCCAAGGGGCTCGATTTCGCCTACTTCCTCTCCTCCGGCTCCGAGGCGGTCGAGGCCGCGCTCAAGCTCGCGCGCCAGTTCTGGGTCGAGTCGGGCAGGCCCGGCAAGCGCAAGCTCATCGCGCGCGCGCCCGGCTATCACGGCAACACCCTGCTCGCGCTGTCGGTCTCGGCGCGCGAAAGCTATCGGAAAATCTACGGGCCGTGGCTGGTCCCGGCCGCCTGGATCCCCGCTCCCGATGCCTACCGGCGGACGTCCGACGACCCCGCGATGACCGCAGAGGCTCTGGAGACCGCGATCCTCAAGGAGGGCGCCGAGGCGGTGGCGGCCTTCATCGCCGAGCCCGTGGGCGGATCCTCGACGGGCGCAAGCGTCCCGCCGCCGGCCTATTGGCGCGAGATCCGGGAGGTCTGCGACCGCCACGGCGTGCTCCTCGTGGCCGACGAGGTCCTCTGCGGCTCGGGCCGCACCGGCCGCTGGACCGCGCTGGAGCATTTCGGCGTCCTGCCCGATCTCATGACCTTGGGCAAGGGCCTCTCCGGCGGCTACGCGCCCCTCTCGGCCGTGGTCGCGACGGAGCGCGTGACCGCGGCTCTCGCCAAGGGCTCCGGAGCCTTCCAGCACGCGCAGACATATTCCCACTCGCCGGCCATTTGCGCTGCCGGGCTGGCCGCCGTCCGTTATCTAAAATCGCATGGTCTGGTCGAACGCTGCGCTCGCCTGGGCGCCGTTCTTCATGACAAGCTCAAGGCGCTGTTGGATCATCCCGCCGTCGGCGACGCGCGCGGCCTGGGCCTGCTGGCCGGCGTCGAGTTCGTCGCCGACAAAAAGACCAAGGCGCCCTTCCCGCGCAAACTGCGCTTTGCCGAGACCTTCGCGGCCCGCGCCTTGGACGCGGGCTTGGTGGTCTGGCCCAACGCCGGCAACGCGGACGGCCAAGACGGCGACTTGGCCTTGCTCGCGCCCCCCTTCATCGTGTCCGAAGCCGAGCTCGACGAGCTCGTCGCGCGCTTCAAGACCGCCCTCGACAAGACCTTGGAGGCCTGCCATGTCCGCCGCTGACGCCGCCGCGCCCAAGATCACTTATACCTCGTCAAACGCGGACTTGTCCGCGTTTCACGTCGCCTTCGATGCGGCCCTCAAGGCCGTCAAGGCGAAGGCCGGCCAGGAGCATCCGCTTTGGATCGACGGCAAGGCCGTCCCGTCCGTCTCGCCCCGTCTGGAGGACCGCTCGCCCATCGACGGATCGCTGCTGGGCCGCTTCTCGGCCGCGACGCCCGAGCACGTGGACCTGGCGGTCCAAGCCGCGCGCCGCGCGCAGAAGGCCTGGGGCGCCCGACCCTGGCGGGAACGGGTGAAGATTCTGCGCCGCGCCGCGCAGGAGATCCGCCGACGCAAGTTCGAGATCGCCGCGGTCATGAGCCTGGAGGTCGGCAAGAGCCGCCTGGAGGCCATGGGCGACGCCGAGGAATCCGCCGACCTGATCGACTACTACGCGGGCCAGGTCGAGCAGGCCGACGGCTACGTCAAGCCCTTGGGCAAGCTCCTGCCCAACGAGGACACGCGCTCGGTCCTGCGCCCCTACGGCGTCTTCGTCTGCGTCGCGCCGTTCAACTTCCCGATGGCGCTCTCCACCGGCATGTCCTCGGCCGCGCTCCTGGCCGGCAACGCGGTCGTCTACAAGCCCGCGCAGGATGCGCCGTGGACGGGACTGCTGCTGCATGAATGCTACGCGGCCGCGGGCCTGCCCGCCGGCCTGTTCAACTACGTGTCAGGGACGGGCGCGGCCATCGGCGACGCGCTCTGGACGCACCCCCGCGTGGACGGGATCGTCTTCACCGGCTCCAAGGACGTCGGCATGCGCATGCTCAAGGAGTTCGCCGTCGCCTTCCCCAAGCCCGTCCTCATGGAGCTGGGCGGCAAGAACCCGGCCTACGTCTCCGAGAGCGCGGACCTCGACGCCGCCTCGGACGGGGTGATGAAGTCGGCCTTCGGCCTGCAGGGACAGAAGTGCTCGGCCTGCTCGCGGGTCTACGTCCATCAGGCGGTCTACGGCGCTTTCATCGAGAAGCTCGTCGCCAAGACCAAGACCCTGCGGTGCGGAGATCCCTCCGAAAAGGACGTCTACTTCGGCCCCGTCGTCAACGCCCGGGCGGTCAAGACCTTCGAGCAGGCCGCCGCCGCCGCGCGCAAGGACGGGACGATCCTGCTCGGCGGCGAGCGCCTCAAGGGCGGCGTCTTTGACCGGGGTCATTTCGTCGCGCCGACCATCGCGGAACTCCCCTTGGACCACGAGCTCTTCTTCCGGGAACTCTTCGTGCCGCTGCTCGCCGTGGGCAGGGTGGCCTCCTTGGAACAAGCCGTCGCGGAGGCCAACAAGGCCGACTACGGGCTGACGGCCGGCATCTTCACCGCCAAAAAAGAGGAGATCGAGAAGTTCTTCGACGAGGTCGAGGCCGGCGTCTGCTACGCCAACCGCCGCACCGGCGCGACCACCGGCGCTTGGCCCGGCGTGCAGTCCTTCTGCGGCTGGAAGGGCTCCGGCTCCACGGGCAAGGGCGGCTGCGGCCCTTACTACGTCGCCCAGTTCATGCGCGAGCAGAGCCGCACCGTCATGGAGTAGCCCGTGACTCGCGACTACCCCCGCCTCCTCGTCGCCCCGCCCGGCCCCAAGGCCCGCGCCGTCATCGCCAAGGACAAGGCCTTCTCCTCGCCCTCCTATATCAAGGAATACCCCCTGGCGGCCGCCGGCGGGCGCGGCGCCATGGTCGAGGACGCCGACGGCAACCGCTACATCGACTGGATGGCGGGAATCGCGGTGTCGGCGACGGGCTACAACCACCCGGCCGTGGTCAAGGCGGTCCAGGACGCGGCCGGAAAATTCCTTCACGTCTGCGGGACCGACTTCTACTACCAAGGATTCTCGGACCTCTGCGAAAGGCTGGCGACCTCGGCGCCCGGCCGCGGGAAATGGCGCGCCTTTCTGACCAACTCCGGCACGGAGGCCGTCGAGGGCGCCGTCAAGCTCGCCCGCCGACATACACGCCGCCCCGCTTTGATCGCCTTCCAGGGCGCCTTCCACGGCCGCTCCTACGCCGCGATGTCGCTGTCGTCCTCCAAGGTCAAGTACCGCGCGGGCTTCGGCCCCCTCCTGCCCGAAGTCTATCATCTGCCTTTCCATAATCCCTACCGCAACACCGTCGAGGACTGCGTGAAAGCGGCTCGCGAGCTCTTCGAGACGCGGGTTGCGCCTGACGACGTCGCAGCGGTGATCCTGGAGCCGCTCCAGGGAGAGGGCGGCTACGCGATTCCCTCGAAAGAATTTTTAAGCTTCTGGCGCAGGATCTGCGACGAACACGGCATCCTGCTGATCTTCGATGAGGTCCAGACCGGCGCCGGCCGCACCGGCAAGCTCTGGGCCGCCGAGCACTTCGGCGTCATCCCCGACGTCTTCCTGACGGCCAAGGGCCTGGGCTCCGGCCTGCCCATCGGCGCGATCGTCGCCAAGGAAGCCGTGATGACCTGGCCGCGCGGCTCCCACGGCTCCACCTACGGCGGCAACCCCGTGGCCTGCGCCGCGGCGCTGGCCACCCTGGACTTGGTCGAGTCGGAGCTGGCCGCCAACGCCGCCAAAATGGGCGTTCGGCTCCTGCGCGGCCTCAAAAAGCTCCAGCTCAAGCGCGCCTGCATCGGCGACGTCCGAGGCCTGGGCCTTTTCATCGGCGTCGAGCTGGTCAAGGATCGAAAGACTAAGGAGCCCGCCGCCGAATTGATGGGCAAGCTGGAACAGCTCGCCTTCACGAAAGGTCTGCTCTTACTCGGCTGCGGCAAATCGACGATCCGCGTCGCCCCGCCCTTGGTCCTTAACGACTATGACGCGGACAAAGGCCTGGAAATCTTTGATGCCTGCCTGACGCGGCTGGCACCGCGTTACTGATATACGCATAAGTAATAGGTCATTTAGTATGCTGGACGCATGTCACGACCAATGGGCAGTCCAGCGCAGTTGGAGCAACGCCGTCTTCGCGCCCTTGAGCTGCTGAAGGC
>JACQPJ010000030.1 GCA_016207605.1 Elusimicrobiota bacterium | reverse complement strand
GAAGGAGATCACCGATGTGGTCTTCGTCGAGCCGCCCAAGGTCGGCCGCCGGGTCAAGCGCGGCGAGGCCTGCTGCGTGGTCGAGTCGGTCAAGGCCGCCTTCGACGTCTACGCCCCCGTCTCCGGCGAGGTCGTCGCGGCCAACGCCGACGCGGTCAAGGACCCCGCCCTGGTCAACCGCGAGCCCTACGGCAAGGGCTGGCTCTTCAAGATCAAGGCCGCCGACCCGGCCGAGGCCGCGGCCTTGCTGGACTGCGCGCGCTACGAGGAGTTCCTCAAGTCCGAGGCCGCGCATGCCGGCCACTAAGGGGCTCTCGCCGATGACGCCCCCCAAGGCCCGTCCCCGCGCCGTCCGCGCTGCCTGCGACGACTTCTCCCGGCGCCACGTCGGCCCCGGCGCGGCCGAGCGGGCCGCGATGCTCGCCGCGCTGGGCCTGCCCAGCCTCGACGCCCTCGCCGACGCCGCCGTGCCGTCCGCGATCCGCTTGCGCGGGCCCTTGAGCCTGCCCGCGGCCGCCTCGGAGGCCGAGGCGCTGGCCGAGCTGAGGGCCCTCGCCGCCAAGAATCAGGTCTGGCGCTCCTATCTCGGCCAGGGCTATCACGACACGATCACCCCGCCCGTCATTCAGCGCGAGGTCCTGGAGAACGCCGGCTGGTACACGGCCTACACGCCCTACCAGCCGGAGATCGCCCAGGGCCGCCTGGAGGCCCTGCTCAATTTCCAGACCATGATCATCGATCTCACGGGCCTGCCCGTGGCCAACGCCTCCCTCCTCGACGAGGGCACGGCCGCGGCCGAGGCCATGGCGCTCTGCCTCCACGCCTCGGAGGACCCCGCGGGCCGCGTCTTTTTCGTCTCCGAGGCCTGCCATCCCCAGACGATCGCGGTCGTGCGCACGCGCGCCCGGCCCCTTGGCGTCGAGCTTCTGGTCGGCGATCCCGCGCAGGTCCGCGGCCGCCGGCTGCTCGGCGCCCTGGTCCAGTATCCCGACACGCGCGGCGCGGTGCGCGACTGGTCCGCCTTCGCCGAGCAGGTTCACGCGGCCGGCGGCCTGCTCGTGGCCGCGGCCGACCCGCTTGCGCTGGCGCTGTTCAAGTCCCCCGGCGAGTTCGGCGCCGACGTCGCCGTGGGCTCCACCCAGCGCTTCGGCGTGCCCCTGGGCTTCGGCGGGCCCCATGCCGCCTACCTCGCGGTCCGGGAGCGCTTCCAGCGCCGCATCCCCGGCCGGATCGTGGGGATGTCCAAGGACTCGTCGGGCCGTCCGGCCCTGCGCCTCGCCCTGCAGACCCGCGAGCAGCACATCCGCCGCGAGAAGGCCACCAGCAACATCTGCACGGCGCAGGTCCTGCTGGCGGTGGCCGCGGGGATGTACGCCGTCTACCACGGGCCGGAGGGCTTGGCGCGCATCGCCTCGCGCGTGAGGGGCTTCGCGCTCGCCTTGCGCGCGGCCCTGCGCGCGGCCGGCTGGGAGGCCGGCGAGGAGACGCTTTTCGACACGGTCGTGGTCCGCGGCCCCCAGGCCAAGGTCGCGGCGGCGCTGTCGGCCGCCCGCGCCCGCCGCGTCAACCTGCGCGTGCTCGACGCCGGGACGCTCGCCGCCGCGCTCGACGAGACGACGGGCGAGGCCGACCTCGCGGACTTGCTCGCGGTCTTCGGCGCGCGTCCCGCGGCGCAAGCCGACGCCGCGATCCCGCCCGCCCTGCGGCGCTCGTCGCCGTTCCTGACCCATCCCGTCTTCTCCGCGCACCGCTCCGAGCACCAGATGCTGCGCTACCTGCGCGGCCTGGAGGCCAAGGACCTCTCGCTGACGCGCTCGATGATCCCGCTGGGCTCCTGCACGATGAAGCTCAACGCCGCGGCGGAGATGATGCCCGTCACCTGGCCGGAGTTCGGGCGCCTGCATCCGTTCGCGCCGGCGGAGCAGGCCGCGGGCTACCGCGAGCTCATCGCGCAGCTGGAGTCGTGGCTGGCCGAGATCACGGGGTTCGCCGCGATCAGCCTGCAGCCCAACGCCGGCTCCCAGGGCGAATACGCGGGCCTGCTCGTCATCCGCGCCTGGCATGAGTCGCGCGGCCAGGGCCGCCGCCGCGTCTGCCTCATCCCGGCCTCGGCGCATGGCACCAACCCGGCCTCGGCCGCGCTGGCCGGGTTGGAGGTCGTTTCCGTCGCCTGCCTCGAGCACGGCGACATCGACGTCGAGGATTTAAAGCGCAAGCTCGCCGAGCGTCGCGGCGACCTCGCCGCCCTCATGGTCACCTATCCCTCAACGCACGGCGTCTATGAGGAAGGGATCAAGGAGATTTGCGCCCTGGTCCACGCCGCCGGCGGCCTGGTCTACATGGACGGCGCCAACATGAACGCCCAGGTGGGCCTGACCCGGCCCGCCGACATCGGCGCCGACGTCTGCCATCTGAACCTGCACAAGACCTTCTGCATCCCGCACGGCGGCGGAGGCCCCGGCATGGGCCCCATCGGCGTGACCGCGGCCCTGGCGCCCTTCCTGCCCGGCCATCCCCATGTCGCGTCCGGAGCGATCGGCCCGGTCTCGGCGGCGCCGTGGGGCTCGGCCTCTCTCCTGCCCATTTCCTGGATGTACGTGCGCATGATGGGGCCCGAGGGCCTGGCGGCCGCGACCAAGATCGCGATCCTCAACGCCAACTACGTCGCCAAGCGCCTGGACGGGCATTATCCGGTCCTGTTCAAGGGGCGCGGCGGCCTGGTCGCGCACGAGTGCATCCTTGATTTGCGGGCCCTGAAGACGGCGGCGGACGTATCCGTTGACGACGTCGCCAAGCGCCTCATGGACTACGGGTTCCACGCGCCGACGGTGTCCTGGCCCGTGTCCGGGACGATGATGGTCGAGCCCACCGAGTCCGAGTCCCGGGAGGAGCTCGACCGGTTCTGCGACGCGATGATCGCCATCCGCGAGGAGGCGCGCCGCGTCGAGCGCGGCGAGTGGCCCCGCGGCGACAACCCGCTCAAGAACGCGCCGCACACGGCCGAGGACGTCTGCGCGGACGCCTGGGCGCATCCCTACTCCCGCGAGCTCGCCGCCTACCCCGCGCCGCGGCTGCGCGGGAGCAAGTTCTGGCCCCCGGTCGGGCGCGTGGACGGCGCCCATGGCGACCGCAACTTCCTGTGCTCGTGCTCCTAGACGCCTGCGTCCTGGACGCCGCGGGCCATATGGCCCGGGACGAGGCCCTGCTGCTCGACGCGCCTTCCGGCGCGCTCGTCTGGCGCGTCTACCGCTGGGCCGGCCCCGCCTGCACCTTCGGCTACTCCCAGCCTCATCGCGCCGCGCGCCGGGCCTGCGACGAGCGGGGCTGGACGTCGGTCGCTCCGGTGCGCCGCGCCACGGGCGGGGGGATCGTGTTCCACGACGGGGACCTGACCTTCTCCTTGGTCTTTCCCTGGGACCGGCTCCTGGCGCCCGAGGAAATCTACAAGCGCGTGCACCGCGGCGCGCACCTGGGCCTCAAGGCCGCGGGCGTCGACGCCTGGCTCTTCTCGCCGCCCGGGCGCCCCTTGGGGCGCGCCTCCGCGTGCTTTTCGCGCGCCGAGCCCATGGACTTGGTCGCGCCGGATGGGCGCAAGGTCCTGGGCGGCGCCTTGCGCAAGCATGGGGCGAAAGGCTTGTATCAGGGCTCGCTGAGGCCGGAAGTCCTGGGCCTGGCGGCCGGCGCGGCCGAGGCCGCCCTTGCCGAGGGTCTCGCCCGCGAGTTCGGGCGCGCGCCCGAGCCGCCGGCGGCCGCCTGGGCCGCCCGCGCGCCCGAGTTCGAGGTCCGCTATCGCTCCCGGGAGTGGAACGAGAGGAGATGAGATGAAGACCTTCGTGCTGTGCAAGCTGGCGCCGGGCAAGGAGCAGAAGGCCGTGCGCGAGATCCGCGCCCTCGACGGCGTCACCGAGGTCTACATGGTCTTCGGCGGCTGGGACCTGATCCTGTCGGCCGAGGCCGACACCGTCGACAAGCTCTCCAACCTGATCGTCAGCCGCGTGCGTGCCGTTGACGGCGTCTCCGCGACCGAGACCCTCGTCACGACGAATCTTTGAATCACTCCTTCGGAAGAAACCGCTTCGTGTAGGCCACCAACGGCCCGAAGCCTCCGCCGTCCGCTTTCCGCAAGGCGTCGAGATACGCCGCCCGCACGTCTCCGGGTCCACCCAGCGCGGAACTCGGCCACTCCGGCAGCTTGCAGCCATTGACATGCAGATAAATGTCGGACATCAAGCGCGCGTGGCGGCCGTTGCCGTTTGGAAACGGGTGTATCCAGGATAGTCGGTGGTGAAGCCGAACGGCACGCTCCAAGACAGGCAGGGGATTCTCCTTCTGGCCGTCCCAAAAAGCCACGTCCTGACAAAGCTTGGCGACCTCCTCACGGATACGGGATTTCGAGACGCCGATGTTTAGCTCCGCATCTCTGTAGCGCCCGGCCCACTCCCACACGCTGTCGAACATGTCTCGGTGCACTCGGCGGACATAGTCCTCGGTGAGCCAAGCCGCTCCGCGCCGCTTCCGGGGGCGCAGATGCTCGTTGACCGCCCTTACGATATTCTCCGTTTCCACCGCGTTCAAGGCGGCATGGTTGAGGACTTCCTCAACGAGCAAGCCCGAAGCATCTTCGATTGGAGTCGCCCCCTCCGGCGCGTCGAAGCGGACCATCACTCCTCCCAAATCTCGGTCGAAGACTCGCGCCGCAGGCGCTCCTCCTCCGCCTTGATCAACCGCTTGGTCATCGCGTCATCCGGACGCTGATTTTCCAGCGCCATGCTTCCGGCTACGCGAGCGATCTTCTTGCGCGCGACCTCGCGGATTCGTTCCGCGACCAGGGAAGCGGGCGTCTTTCGGAAGCGGACGACGACGACCAAGTCGCCGTGCAGAGCCCTGAATATCTTCCGCAACGTTGCCGGCTTCAGGTCCACTTTCCCGGTTTCGATCACCGCCAAGTGCGATTGCGGCAGGCCGGCGCGCGCGGCAAGCTGGGCTTGGGTCATTCGGACCGCATTCCGTACCATCCGAATGAGGACATGAACCGGCAGGGCTTCCAGCCCCTCCGGAGCCCTCCGCCCATAGGAAACGATTTGGTCCAGCAAATGCTCGCTCGATACGGGCAGTCGATTTCTCTTCATGGCGCGCGTTGCCTCCGCTGTGCGCCATGATTGTAATATGTCTTATTATATTTTTCAATGCTTATTTAATATTGTTTGACATATTCATAGCGTGCAGGTGCGTGAGGCGGCCTTTGCGGCGCACGGAAAAAGAATCGAGACGGATCGCGCGGCGGAACCCGGGCCCGTCCAAAACCATGGTGTGGTATTCGCCTTGCTCTCCGGCGACGTCCAGGCCGGAGCGCGCGCTCAGGAGCTGAAGATGGGCCAGGGCGTTTTTGTCGATTCCCCGGCCGATCCAATCCGGCGTCAGCCAGGGCTCCTGGACGCAGGAAAAGACGGCCTTGAAGCCGCGCCGGATCAGGCGTTGAAGCACCCGCGTTCGATCCCAACCCCACAGCGGAGTCAGGATTTTTAGGCCCGAGCGTTCGCCGCACTGCCTGATCCAATTGGGACGGCCGTCCACTTCGGCGATGTCGCCGGTCGCGAGAGCGTCGAGGCCGAAGCGGGATTTGAAGGAGCCGATGGCCTTCTCGTAGCTCCGGCGGTAAGGCGTCCGGATCGCGACGCGGTGATGGGGAAGGCCGAGAGCTCGCGCCTGACAGGCCATCAGCTTCAGGGGATGCGCGAGGAAAGACGGCCGCGGGGGCGCGAAGGTGATCAGGCAGGCGATTTGATGGCCCTTATCGGCGGCCTCCCTCATCGCCAGCGCCGAGTCCTTGCCGCCGGTCCACAGAACGCCGGTCTTCATGGGCGCATTAAACCAATTCGCAACTTCGAGCGCCGTGTCGGCTTGCGGGTCTGGGACCCATTTGACACAATGGGCGAATGGCGCGCTTGCTCATCGGCGTTTTTCTGCTTCCTTTGTCCGCGTCGCTGGCTTGGGCGGCGGCCAAGGCCTTGGCGGGGGCGGCGATGGGCGCCTCGGGAGCGGGGCCCTTTGTCGCCGGGATCGGCCTGACGACGGCGGCGTGGCTGGTCGGGCGGCAGGCGGCCGCCGCGCGGGGCGCCGCCGGCTGGGCGGGACGCGCCGCGCGCTGGCTCTACGTGCTCGGCCATGAGCTCACGCACGCGCTGGCGGCCTGGGGTTCGGGGGGCAAGGTCTTCGCCATCTCCGTGAGGGAGAAGGGCGGGCACGTGGACCTCTCCGAGCGGAGCGCCTTCGTGGCCCTGGCGCCTTATTGCGTGCCCTTTCACGCCGTAGCCGTCGTGGCCGGCTATCGCGTCCTGCTCTGGCTGCGGCCCCAGGCCCGGGCCGACGCGCTCTTCCTCCTTCTGATGGGGGCCGCGCTCGCCTTTCACGTGCTGATGACCTGGAACACGCTGACCGAGGTCCGCCAGCCGGATCTCGACGCCGCCGGCGGGGCCGTCTTCTCCCTGGCGCTCATCGGCGCGGCCAACGGCCTGCTCATCCTGCTTCTGCTCAAGGCTTTGTTCCCGGAGTCGGTCGCGCTGGGCCCGCGCCTGCGCGCGGCCGGCCTGGGAGCATGGCGGTTCTGGGTCGGGGCGTTCGATCTGGCCGCGCCCGCCGCGCGGGAGCTGTGGCGGAGCGTGCGTCCGTGAGCGAGCTGCGCCGGGAGCTGGGCCGCAAGGCCTTCCACATGCTCGCGCTCGCCTACTGGGCCGCGCTTTGGGTCCTGGGCTGGCCGCGCGCCGGGCTCTGGATGGCGGCGTGGCTGGCCGTCGTCCTGGCCGTCGAGACGGCGCGGCTCAGGATTGCCGCCGTCGAGCGCGTGCTGGTCCGCGCCTTCGAGGGCATGGTCCGCGAGACGGAACGCCGCCACTTCAGCGGCATCGTCCACACCACCGCGGGCTGCCTGGCCGCCATGCTCATCGCCTCGGGCGACCTCGCGATCACGGGCGCGGCCATCGGCCAGCTCGCCTTCGGCGACGCGGCCGCGGCGCTGGCGGGCAAGGCGTTCGGCCGCGTGAAGATTCTCGGCGGGCGCAAGTCCCTCGAGGGCAGCCTGGCGGGGCTGGCCGCCGGCTACGCCGCGGCCGCCGCCTGCGGCGTCCGCCCGGCCGCGGCGCTGGCCTCCGCCCTGGCGGCCTCCTTGGTCGAGCTGCTGCCCACGACGCCGTGGTTCAACGACAACCTTTGGATCCCGGTCGCCTCGGCCGCGGTCCTCAACGCCTTGCGATGAGGCGGCTGGCCGTCGCCGCGCGCCGCGTCGAGGGGCTCTCGGGCGCCTCCCGGCTCATCGTCGAGGAGGCGCGCGCCGCGGCCGCGGCCGGCTGGGAGGCGCACGTCTTCGCCGAGCGCCTGGACGCCGCGGCCGTGCGCGCCGCGGGGGCGATCCCGCGCCGCGTGCCGGCCTGGCCTTTGGGCTCCTGGCTCAAGCGGCGCGTCTTCGCCGGCCTGACCGGACGCCTGGTTCGGGGCTTCGACCTCGTGCACGGGCACGGGGACCTGCTCGGCCAGGACCTGCTCAGCCTGCACAACGGCGTGCACGCCGCGCATGAGGCCGTGCGCGGGGCGCCCCTGCCGCCGGAGGACGCCGTCGGGCGCCTGCACGCGCTCCAGCTCTCCGAGGCGCGCTTTCGGGTCCTGATCGCCAACTCGCGGCTGCTCAAGGACGACGTCGTGCGCCGCTTCGGCGTCCCGGCCGAGCGCGTCGAGGTGGTCTATCCCGGCTTCGACCCGGCGCGCTTCCGGCCGCGGGACCGCATCCGTCTGGGCGCTCCCCGGCGCGCGGAATTGGGATTTAATCCCGGAAACTTCGTCGTCGGGCTGGTCACGTCGGGAGACTTCGAGAAGCGCGGGCTTCCCGTCTTCCTGCGCGCTTTCGCCGCGCTCTCCCGGGAGGTCCCGGCGGCGCGGGCGCTGATCGTAGGCAAGACCTCGCGGCTGGGGGCCTATCGCCGAATGGCCGCCGAGTTGGGCGCGGGCGGCCGCGTGGTTTTCCGGGAGCCGGAATCCGCGGTAGAAAATTTTTATCACGCCCTGGACGTCTACGTCCACGCCGCGCCCTGGGAGGAATTCGGCATGACTCTTCTGGAAGCCCTGGCCTGCGGGGCGCCGGTCGTGACCGGAGCGCGCGTCGGCGCGGCCGAGCTTCTCGCGGGCGAGGCGCGCGAGTCCGTCCTCCCCGACCCCGCGCCGGAGGCCTTGGCGCGGGCCCTGGCGCGGCTGGCGCGCGAGCCGCAGCGGCGCGCCCGCCTGGCCGCGGCGGGTCCCGCGGCCGCCGCGCCCTGCGCGTGGAGCGCCCACGGCCGCGCGGTGCTCGCCCTCTACGAGCGGCTCGCAAAAAAGTAGTATCACCTCATGGACCACGGCGCTCCGCGGGGCGCGCTGCGCCTGCTTGCCTCCCTGCTGCGCGTGGCGGGCGTCCTTCTGCTGGCCGCGGTCCTGCTGGCCGCCGCCGCCGGGGTCTATCTTCGCTGGGCCCTCGACGCGCAGCAGGTCAAAGCCCTGGCCGTCGAGCAGCTGGCCGCCCTCCTCGGACGCGAGGTCTCCATCGAGAGCCTGGACCTGGCGCCGCGCGGCGTGAGGGTGCGCGGACTGCGCGTGCGCGGCGCCCGGCCCGGCGCGGCGGACCTTCTCTCCTGCGGCTCCGCTTTGGTCACGGTCCGCTTGGCTCCCCTCCTGCGCCGCCGGCTGGAGTTCGGCGCGGTTCGGCTGGAGTCCCCGCGGATCTCCCTGACGCGGGACGCCGCCGGCGCGTGGAGCGTGGCGGATCTCTTCGGCTCCTCGGACGCGGCGTCCGGGGCGGGAAGGGGGGGCCTGCCGTTGGCGCTGGCCGCGGCGGAGACCGTGGTCGAGGACGGCGTGCTCCTCGTCGACGACCGCCTGCGCGGCCGCCGGATCGCGCTCCAGGGCCTGCGCCTGAGCGTGCGCGGGTTCGACGCGGACCAGCCGTTCCCGGTCGAGGCGTCCTTTCTCAGCGAGGCGCGCTTGGGCGCGCGCTCCTTGCGGACCCAGGTCGCGGTCGCGGGCCGCGTGGACCTGGCGGGCCTGCGGCTGTCGAGCGCCACGGCCGCGCTGTCCCTCCTGCGCGTGGAGGCGGGCGGCGCCGTGGTCTCGGGGCAGGCCCGCGTCTGGGACTTCACGAGCCCGCGCGTGGAAGCCGAGATCTTCGCCCCGCCCCTGGGGCCCGCCGTCTGGCGGCGCCTGCTCGGCCGCGACGTCCCGCTCTCGCTGCCCGCCGTGCGCTGGGCCGTGCGCGCCGCCTGGCCCGCGCCCGGGCTGCTGGATCTGGAGAAGCTCGCCGCGGCGACGCCGGCG
The DNA here is from genome assembly GCA_016207605.1 of Elusimicrobiota bacterium. Classification (GTDB taxonomy): domain Bacteria; phylum Elusimicrobiota; class Elusimicrobia; order UBA1565; family UBA9628; genus GWA2-66-18. The sequence goes on along the minus strand of JACQPJ010000030.1, from coordinate 10,874 downwards.
GGCTCGTTCTCGGCGACCGGGGTCTTCGACGCGGCGGCGGCCGAGCCCACCCTGAGCCTGGAGGCGTCGGCGCACGACGCGGACCTGGGCCGCGCCGCGGCGTGGTACGCGCCGTGGGCCGGGCGCGGGATCGCGGGGCGCGCCGATGGGAGGCTCTCGGTGACGGGCTGGCCCGGACGCCTGCAGGCGCGCGAGGGCGCGCTGACCCTGCGCGGCTTCGGGGCCGCTTGGAACGGCCGCCGCGTGCGGGACCTGTCGCTGGACGCCTCCGCCGGCGACGAGTTCTCCCGCGCCCAGGTCTCGGTCTCGAGCGGGCACGTCGAGGCCCTGGGCTCCTCGTTCGATGACCTCTCCGTGGCGCTCTCGGTGAAGGACCAGGACCTCTCCGTGGAGCGCTTCGCCCTGAATTGGGAGGGCGCGCGCGTGCGCCTGCGCGCGCGCGTGGCGCGGCTCTCCGCGCCCAAGGAGGTCCTGCTCTCCGGCTCCGTGGACGCGCTGAGCTGGGAGCGGGCCCAGCGCCTCGTCGAGACCGCGCGCGCCGAGATCTCGACGCGTCCGGCGGGCGCGCCGGAGGCGGAGCGGCGTCCCTGGGTGAGCCTCTTCAAGTACGCGATCCCGCGGGGCTTCCCCGACACCGCGGGCCACCTGCGCGTGGGCGAGGTGACGCACGCGAACTTCTGGTGCCGCGACGTGGACCTGATCTGGTCGCTCAAGGGCGTGACCCCCGCCCTGGATCGGGTCAGCGGGGAGGGCCGTCTGAGCTTCGGCCCGGGACGGGTCAAGGACATCCCGGCCGTCCAGGACGCCAACGCCTTCCTGCGCGTGGTCTTTCTCCCGTTCGTCTACATGCACCGGATGAACAGCCTCTCCGTCTTCAGCACCGCCACCGCCTACCCCAAGACGCTCGACTTCGACCGGATCGAGGGGGAGTACGGCGTGACGCGGGGCGTGGCCGTCACCCGCTACTTTCACGTCGATAGCGGCCAGCTCGCCGCCTACGCCGAGGGCTCGGCCGACTTCGGGCGCGAGCGGGTGGAGATGGACATCCTGACGCGCTTGAGCGGCTTCCGCGGCGCCCTGCCCGAGTGGTGGGTGGACGAGTCGGGGCGCCCCGCCATCGGCTTTCGCGTCGCGGGGGACCTGGGCCGGCCGGACCTGCAGCCGCGCCTCAGGAAAATCGGGGCGGGGGAGATGGAGGCGAAGGTGGAGGAGGGGCGCTCGCGCGCCCGCCGGCGCTACGAGGCGCTCGAGAAGCTGAGGACTTTATGAGGAGGACGCGATGAGGCTCAACACGATGGACGTGCTCGGGCTCCTGCAGGAGCACGGCGCGGTGGTCGGCGGCCACTTCCGGCTCGTCTCCGGACTGCACACCCCGGTCTACCTGCAGACCGCCCTGGTCCTGCAGTATCCGCACGTCGCGCAGAAGGTGGCCAAGGCCCTGGCCGCGCGGTTCTCGGCCCCGGCCGACGTGGTGATCTCGACGGGGCTGGGTTCGGTCGTCCTGGGCCAGGAGGTGGCCCGCGCCAAGAAATGCCGCGCGATCTTCACCGAGCGCGTCAACGGCGTCATGGCCTTCCGCCGCGACTTCCGGCTTGAGCGCGGCGAGCGCGCCCTGGTGGTCGTAGACGTGCTCACAACGGGCCGCTCCAACGGCGAGGTGGTGTCCCTGGCCCAGGCCTACGGCGCGCGCGTGATCGGCGTCGGGGCCATGGTCGACCGCTCCACCGCCCCGCTCTGCCTGGGCGTGCCGGTGCGGGGGCTGGTGTCCTATCCTCTCGAGGCGGCTCCTCCCGACGCCTGCCCCCAGTGCGGGGCGGGGGTCCCGCTGTCGACGGCCCGCCGCGAGGTCGACCCGGAGGTCCCATGATCGAACGCTACAGCCGTCCCGCGATGGCCGGGCTCTGGTCCGACGAGCACCGCCTGCGCTGCCTGATGCGCGTGGAGGTTGAGCTGCTCCAGGCCATCGCTCCCGAGAAGGGCATCCCGACCTCGGAGTTGAAGGCATTAGGACGCTTATTAGAAAAATCTCTCCTCGAGGCCTCCCGGAGGAGAGAGTCCTCCTCGGGTCACGAAGTGATCGGCCTGCTCTCGGCGGTCGCCGGGGAGCTCAAGGCCTCGGCCCCGAAGGTGGACCGCTACCTGCACTACGGCCTGACCTCCTCCGACGTCCTCGACACCGGGCTCGCGCTCCAGCTGCGCGACGCCGCCGACCTGCTGGTCGCTTCTTGGGAAGAGGTCGCGCGGCGGCTCAAGGCCCTGGCGCGCAAGCACGAGCGGACCTGGATGGTCGGCCGCACGCACGGCGTGCACGCCGAGCCCATCACCTTCGGGATCAAGGCCGCGGGCTGGCACGCCGAGGCCCTGCGCTGCCTGCGCCGCCTGCGCCAAGCGCGCGAGACCATCGCCTACGGCAAGATCTCCGGCGCGGTGGGCGCCTTCACCCAGCTTGCGCCCGAGGTGGAGGCGCGCGTCCTCGACGCGCTCGGCCTGCGGCCCGAGCCGGTTTCCACGCAGGTGGTGCCGCGCGACCGCCACGCCGAGTATTTCCATGCGCTGGTCCTCTCGGCCTGCGCGATCGAGCGCGTGGCCCTGGAGATCCGCCACCTGCAGAAGACGGAGATTCTGGAGGTCGAGGAGCCGTTCACCGAGGGGCAGAAGGGCTCCTCGGCGATGCCGCACAAGCGCAATCCGATCCTTTGCGAGAACCTCTGCGGCCTGGCGCGCCTGATCCGCTCCCACGCGGCCGCGGTGCTCGAGAACTGCGCCCTCTGGCATGAGCGCGACATCTCGCATTCGTCCAATGAGCGCGTGATCCTGCCCGACGCGCACGTCGCGCTCGATTTCATGCTGCACCGCCTCGCGCAGGTCCTCGACGGCCTGCAGGTCTATCCCGAGCGCATGAAGGCCAACCTGGAGCGCTCCCAGGGCCTGGTCTTCTCGCAGACGGTGCTTCTGCGCCTCATCGACGCGGGGCTGGGCCGCCTGGAGGCCTACGAGCTGGTCCAGCGCGCCGCGATGAAGACGTGGAAGGGCGGCGGGCCCCTGCGCAAGACCCTCGGCGCCGACTCCGCCGTGAGCAAGCGCCTGAGCGCCAAGGAGCTCGATGCCTGCTTCTCTCTCGAGCCCTACGCCGCCTCGGCACGTGAAATTCTCAAACGCGGCGGCTGCCTTTAAATAAAAATAAACCACAAAGACACAAAGTTCACGAAGACGGATTTAAATTTGCGGCTAATTGTTTTTTCTTGGTGTCTTCGTGTCTTAGTGGTTGACGTTAAGGAGATTTTTCATGTCTGACATTGCCGCCGAGCCGCGAACTTTGGCCCGCGTCATACTCCATCCCGCCCAGGAGAAGCGCCTTCTGGCCGGGCACCTCTGGGTCTTCTCCAACGAGATCAAGGAAGTCCTGGCGGAGGAGGAGCCGCAGGCGGGGGACCTCGCCCTGGTCGTGACCTCGACCGGGCAGGAGCTGGGGCTCTCCTTTTACAATCCAAACAGCCTGATCGCCGCGCGCCTGCTCACGCGCAGCCCCAAGGAGCCCGTGGACGCGGAGTTCTTCCGGCGCCGCTTGGCCGAGGCATTGGCCCGCCGCGAGCGGGCCTATCCCGGCGAGAACGCCTATCGCCTGTGCTTTGGCGAGTCGGACGGCCTGCCCGGCCTGGTCGTGGACCGCTACGGCTCGGTGTGCGTCCTCCAGGTGCTCTCGGCCGGCATCGAGCGTCGGCTGGACTGGGTCCGGGCCGCGCTCGACGACCTGTTCCAGCCCAAGGGGATTTACCTTAAGAACGACCATCGGACTCGCCAGCTCGAGGGCCTGCCGCTGGAGTGCCGCCTTTTGTCGGGCGCCGTGCCCGAGCGTGTGCCCATTGTGGAGGGCGGCCTGCGTTTTCTGGCTCCGCTGGGCGAGGGCCAGAAGACCGGCCACTACTTCGACCAGCGCGACAACCGCGCCTTCCTGCGGCCCCATTTCGCCGGGCGCTCCGTCCTCGACCTCTACTGCTACACCGGCGCCTTCGCCGTCGCCGCGGCCAAGGCCGGAGCCAAGGCCGTGCTCGCGCTCGACAGCTCGGGGCCGGCCGTGGCGCTGGCGCGCGAGAACGCCAAGCTCAACGGCGTGGAGGGCGCGGTCTCCTTCGACGAGGGGGACGCCGAGAAGGCCCTGGAGTCCTTCGCCGGACTTTCCTCGCCCTTCAAGCCCGACTTCATCGTCCTCGACCCGCCCAGCTTGGTCCCGGCCAAGAAGCATCTGCCCCAGGCGCTGCGCCTCTATTGCAAATTAAACGCGCTGGCTTTGCGCGCCCTGCTGCGCGGCGGCCTGCTGGCCACGGCGACCTGCTCGCACCACGTCTCCAGGGAAGACTTCGTTCTGATGCTGCGCGCGGCGCAGGCGCGCGCCCAGCGCCCGGCGCGCCTGCTCGCCTTAAGAGGGCAGGCGGCGGACCACCCGGTCCTGCTCGCCATGCCGGAGACGGAGTACCTCCACTTCGCCCTGCTGGAGCTGCTCTAGGAGCGTGTCCGCGGGATCGCGGCCTAGATGCTATAAGCCTTTCCGCAGCGCATCTGTGCCGAGCCCGAAGGGTCGAGGCCTAGACGTTATAAGACTTGCCGCCGATTCCGAGCTGGGCCGCCAGGCTGGCCCAGTCGGACTTGAGCCGGTCGTGCTGGGCCTCCAGCTCCTGCCAGCCGCGCTCCAGTTCCGGCTCCGCCGCGCCCTTGGCCCGCCGCCCCGCCGCCTTCGCTCGCGCCGTTCGTGAAAGCGATCTTTTCATGTTTCCGTCCTCATCCGCAGTATAGCCCCTCGGGCTTTTTTCGTCCAGGGGGGCCCAGATTCTATATAGGACTTTTGACCTAGGCATTTCTAGGTCCAAAGGCCCTGTTGGAATTTTGCGGCGATGTGCTAAAATGTTGACCAAGATCAATCATAGGCGCCCCTGGACAAAGCCGGTCCGAGGGCCTATACTCGGTGAAGCCTTGAGACTGATCGCGCCGGAGGAACGAACGATGATGAAGAGCAGACTGATGACGCGTCTCGCGCCGGCCCTGCTGGCTCTGCCGCTGGCGGTCGCCCTCGCGTCGTCCCAGGACGCGGCGACCCGTCTGGAGGCAATCCCCGCCGAGGTCCAGGCGCTCAACCCGGAAAAAATTCTAAAGCGGCGCGCTTCCATCAAAGCGGAGTACCTCCAAGCGGTCACCGCCCGCGGGGCGTACGCCAAGGATGCCGCGTTCGGCCGGCTCTATGAGAACGAGATGCGGTCGCGGGAGCGGATTTTCTACGCGCTCCTGCGCTTTGCGCAGGAGGACGTCCGCAGTCACCCTCAGGCCGCCCAGAGGGACCTCGATCACGCGGCGGAGATTTCCGCCGGGCTGCAGCAGACGTTCGCTCAGTTCCTCCGGGAAAAGCAGGAGGAGCGCGCGAACCGAGCCCCAAAGAGACCGCTCAACTTCCGTCCGCAACAGCCGCAGGAATGACGACTTCGCGTTTTCATGGGGGAATCATGACGAAGAACCGCACAGCCCGAATGGGCGTCGTTTCAGCCTTCCTGGCGCTGCCGCTGTTGGCCGCGCTCGCCTCCGCGGGCCGCCGTCCGGAGACGCGCGCCGCGCAGGCCGCTGAGCCCGACGTTGAGAGCCGGGCGAACGACATCCAGCGCGGCTATCTTGGGCAGGTGGACGCGCGCAAGGAGTATATGGGAACCCAGGGCGCGCGCGCGTTCGGCGCGTTTTACGAGTCTGAAATGCGGGCGCAGGAAGAGCTTTTCTACGCGCTGGTGTACTACGCGCAAACGGACGCTCGCGCCTACCCGGAGGCCGCCCAGCGCTACCTCGACCGCGCTTCTGCGTTGGCGGCCAAGCTCAAGGCACAGTTCGGCGGGTTCGTCCAACGCGAGGAGGAGCGGGCAAAGCGGGAACAGGCGCAACAGGAACCGAGGCCGTCCGAGATACCGCGCTCCGACCCCAGACGGCCGCAAGACTAGATGCTATAAGCCTTTCCTCAACGCATCTGTGCCGAGCCCGCAGGGTCGAGGCCTAGGCCGGGTCCGTCCTGCGTCTAAAAACGGTGGCGAGGGACAGGATCGAACTGTCGACACCCGGTTTTACAGACCTGTGCTCTACCACTGAGCTACCTCGCCGGAGGCGGGATGATATCAAATCGTGTCCGGCCTTGCGCGCGTTGAGCCAGGTCTAAAGCGCCAGGGTTGCGCGGGCGCGCTTGTAGCGCGGGTCGTCTGTCCGGAGCAGGTCGGGGTCGATGCCGAGGCGGCGGCAGGTCGCGAGCGTCAGGCGCTGGCCCCAGACGATCTGGGCGAGCCAGTCCTCGTTCTTGGCTTCCACGAGAGGGACCTCGACCTCCTTCAAATAGCGTCGGAGCGCTTGCCAGCGCTTTTCCCGGGGGCTGGAGAAGCCGACGACGAGAGAGCCCGGGCCCGCCGAGACGCGCGGGCCGTGCAGGAATTCCTCCAGGCCGAAGGCGCGGCAGCGCAGGTAGGCCGCCTCCTGGAGCTTGAGCGCGATCTCGCGGGCGACCCATTCGCGCGGACCGTCGCCGAGCAGGATGAGGTCCGTTTCCGGGCGCACGCGCGGGAAGGGGGGGCCCCAGGCCAGGCTTTGCTTCAGGCGCCGGAACGGCGCGAGCAGGGCGGGCGCTCCCGCCCAGCGGCACAGCCAGGCCATGGTCGCGGTGAAGGACTGCGTGAAGGCGCCGGTGTCCTCCATGGGGCCGGTCTCCAGGCGCCGCGGCGTGGGTTTCCAAGGGCTCCCCGCGCCGGTGAGAATCACGGTCTCAGCGCCCGCCCGGCGCGCCAAGGCCTCGGCCTTGACCGTGTAGGATTTCGTGCCGCGGTGGGAGAGGAAGATTCCCAGGTCGCCGCGGGAGAGGCGGCAGGGCCGCGTTACGAAGTCGAAGCTGTGGACGGCGCGCGCGTCCAAGCCCGCGCGGCTCCACAGCCAGGCGGCGATTCGCGCCGCATGGTGGTTGGTGCCGACGCCGACGAGGAAGGCCCGGCGGCCCCTGGGCGGCGTCATCCAGGCGGGCTTGGGCGCGGCCAGCGCGGCCGCGGCCAGCGCGGGCTGGGCGAGAACGTTCTTCTCGAAACGGGAGCTCACTTCGCGCTTCTCGTCAGGCCGCGGGCCATGACGAACTCGTAGGGGATGTCCACGCCCTTGCCCTTTCCGGCGCGAAACGTGCCGGCGCGACGCAGGACGTCGGACCTGACCTTGGCCAGGACCTCGGGCGCAAGCGCGCGCAGCATCGCCCCGGTGCGGCCCGCGGCCTGGGTGAACTCGTCCCAATACTGCTCGGGGGAGGCGAAGCGGAAGGTCCCGGTCAAGCGCCGCGTGACGATCTCGGTCAGGCCCGCGGCCGCGAAAGCGGCTTCCAGGACGCCCTCGGGGCCGAAGGCGAAGAGGGTGGGCGCGCCGGGCGGAGCCTTGAGCTGGGGCGCGCGCCGGGCCATGGCGTCGTGGAAGATCGCCGTGAAGAGCATGGCGTGCCGCCGGCCTTGGACCAAGCAGGCGACGGGCCCGCCGGGCTTAACGGCCCGCGCCATGCCGGCCAGCGCCGCGTCCGGCCGCGCGAAGAGCATGAGCCCGAGCTGGCAGACGGCCGCGTCGAAGGAGGCGGGGGGAAGCTCCGGCTTCTCGGCGTCCATCACCCGCCACGCGATCGGCGCGGCGCGCGCGGGCGCCGGCAGGGCCTCGGCCGCCTCGATCATCTCCGGCGTCAGGTCCGTGGCGACCACGCTGCCGCGCGGCCCCGCGGCCGCGGCGGCCGCGCGGCTGGCGATTCCGGCGCCGCAGGCGACGTCGAGCGCGCGCCAGCCGCGCCGGATTCCCGCGAACCCGACGAGCGTCTCGGCCGCCGGCCCGAAGAGCCGCTGCGAGAGCCGCGCGTAGTTCGCCGCGGTCCGCGCCCAGGCCCGGCGCGACTCGGCCGTGTGCGCGTCCGGATCGAAGACGTCCATGCCGGCATTATAACGTTTCCGGACCAAGTCCGGGTCCGGCCCGGAAATTGCGCGGCCGCTTTTTTTGTGCTTTACTGGCGGCATGAACCTGATTCCCCAAGTCATCGAGCGGGCCACGCAGGGCTCGGTCATCGGATACGACATCTACTCGCGGCTTCTCAAGGACCGCATCATCTTCGTGGGCGGCTACGAGGGCGAGTTCACCACCGACTCCGCCAACACCTTGATCGCCCAGCTCCTCTATCTGGACAGCGAGGACAGCACCAAGGACATCAACCTCTACATCAACTCCCCCGGCGGCATGGTCACGGCCGGGCTGGCCGTCTACGACACGATGCAGTTCATCAAGTCTCCCATCACCACGATCTGCATGGGCATGGCCATGAGCTTTGGAGCCGTGATCCTGGCCGCGGGCTCCAAGGGCAAGCGCTACGCGCTGCCCCACTCGCGCGTCATGATCCACCAGCCCCTCGTGGGCGGCATCTCCGGCCAGGCGACCGACATCATCGTCGAGGCCAAGGAGATGGCGCACACGCGCGCGGTGCTCGAGGCGATTCTGGCCCGGCACACGGGACAGACCGTCGAGAAGCTCGCCAAGGACTGCGAGCGCAATTTCTACATGTCCGCCGAGGAGGCCAAGGTCTACGGGATCGTCGACGAGGTGATCCCCGCGGCCAAGGCCTTGGCCGCTCTCAATGGCCGTAAATAAGCGCTTGTAGGGGTCGCGGTCGACTCCTCACGACGAGCTTGCTTCTGTAAGCTGTGGTGTGCGCGCCTTTATCAAAAGGAACGCGATCCTCATTTCCCGAAGTCTGGCGGTTCTTCCTGTATCATGGGGGGCAACGACTGAACGAAACGGGCGATTGACAGATGTAGGGCAATGCTCTATAATTCTGGCAGTCATATGACATGAGTGCTAATTATTAGCACTCTTGGGAAGTGAAGGCATGACCGAGTGAGACAGCTCAAGCCCGAGGTCGTCGAGCAGCGCAAGCGCCACCTCCTGCAGTGGATCGTCCATTATTACGTGAAGACATCCAAGACCGTCTCCTCCTCGCTCATCGCCGAGGAGGCGGGGCTGGACCTCTCCAGCGCCACGGTCCGCAACATCCTGCAGGAGCTTGAGGAGGAGGGGTTCCTCCACCAGCCGCACACCTCCGCCGGCCGCGAGCCCACGGACAAGGGCTACCGCTTCTTCGTCGACTACCTCTCCGACGTCCAGCGCCTGGCCGCCGAGGAGCGCGAGCGCATCGAGGAGCAGTACGAGCGGCGCATCGAGGAGCTCGACACCTTGCTCTCGGAGACCTCGCGCCTGCTCTCGCGCGTCTCGCGCGGCGCGGGCATCGTGCTCTCCCCGCAGGTGCGGCGCCAGGCCATCAAGCGCCTGGAGCTCATCCCGCTGGGGGGCCACAACGTGCTGGGCGTGCTGGTGACGGAAGCCGGCATGGTGCGCCATTGGCCCATCCATCTCGCTTTCGCGCCCAGCGCGCGCCAAGTCAACCTCCTCAACCGCTTCCTCAACGAGAACATCCGCGGCAGCAGCGTGGACCAGGCCCAGGCCGCGGTCTTGGCCAAGCTCGCGCAGATGGAGCGGGAGTTCCAGGAGCTGACCTCCCTGGCGGGCGAGCTGCTCACCGAGGTCGGGCGCGTGGTCGTCCCCGAGTCGCTGTACGTGGAGGGAGCCGACAACATCCTCAGCCAGGCCGATCAGTTCGGCGACTTGAAGACGGTCCAGTCCCTCATGCGCGTCATCGGCCAGAAGGAGCGCCTCGCCGGGCTGCTCGAAAAGGAGCTGCGCGAATCCGCCGACTCCAAGGTCCCCTCGCGCGTGCGCGTGCGCATCGGCGAGGAGGCGGGCCTGCCGGAGCTGCGCTCGGCCAGCCTCGTCACGCACGTCTACCGCCACGGCGGCCGGGTGCTGGGCGTGCTGGGGGTCCTGGGCTCCAAGCGCATGGAGTACTCCCGCATGATCGGGCTCGTGGACTACGTCGGGCGGCTGGTCGAGGAGCGCCTGCGCGAATGGGACGAGGAGGCGGGATGAGCGACGAGCCCCAAGCGCCCGCCCCCGCGGCCGCGCCGCCGGCCGAGCCCGCGCCCGACTACTACGGCCAGCTCCTGCGCCTGAAGGCGGAGTTCGAGAACTACCGCAAGCGCGTGGACCGCGACCGGCCGGAGTGGCTCAAGGCCGGGCGCGCGCAGGTCCTGGCCAAGCTCCTGCCGCTCTACGACCTCCTGCGCCGCGCGCACGAGGAGGTGCTCGCGGGGCACGCGGACACGCCGCTGGCGCGGGGCATGGACGCGATCTTCCGGGAGTTCGAGAAGATCTTCAAGGAGGAGGGCGTGACGGCGATGGACCCGGCCGGCAAGCCGTTCGACCCCCGCTACCATGAGGTCATGGGTTTCGCGGACGTCCCTGGCGCGAAGGAGGGGGCGGTGGCCGACGTCCTGCAGGCCGGCTTCCTGCTGGGAGAGCAAGTTTTGCGCACGGCGAAGGTGCGTTTGCAGAAAAAGAGCTGATTTAGGAGGCGTTTATGAGCAAGATCATCGGAATAGACCTAGGAACCTCGAACACGGCGGCGTCGGTGATGGAGGGCGGCAAGCCCACCATCATTCCGTCGGCCGAGGGCACGTCGATCGGCGGCAAGGCTTTCCCGTCCTACGTGGCCTTCGCCAAGGACGGCCAGCTGCTCGTCGGCGAGCCGGCGCGCCGCCAGGCCGTGGCCAACCCCGAGGGCACCTTCATGGCCTTCAAGCGCAAGATGGGCACGGACTTCAAGTTCAAGGCCCCGGACGGGAAGGAATACGCGCCCCAGCAGCTCTCCGCCTATCTTCTGCAGAAGGTCAAGCGCGACGCGGAGGCCTTCCTCGGCGATACGGTCGAGAAGGCGGTCATCACCGTGCCGGCCTACTTCAACG
>JACQPJ010000026.1 GCA_016207605.1 Elusimicrobiota bacterium | reverse complement strand
GCCTTCAGCAGCTCAAGGGCGCGAAGACGGCGTTGCTCCAACTGCGCTGGACTGCCCATTGGTCGTGACATGCGTCCAGCATACTAAATGACCTATTACTTATGCGTATATCAGTAGGCGGCTGGACTCCCCGTGGTTTTGCAGGTAGGTGCGCAGTTCCTCGGCGTTGAACCCGTTGAGCAGGTTCGCCGCAAGCGCGCGAGCCTTTCCGTCTCGCAGCGAGGCGCGCAGGGCGCTTTCGGCGTCCGCGAGTCCGCGGGAAGCGTCAAGGCCGGCCGCCCCCGCGGAGGCGGCCAGCAGGACGAGAAAACCGAGCGCGCGGAGGACGTCGGAAGCGCAGAAGCGCTTGGGCGTGTTGGACATGCCGGGCATTGTAGTCTCAGGGGCCGTCGGTGTCATGGGTCTAAAGTCCTAGGGTGCCGTAGGCCCACAGACCCCGTGAGGTCATGTGCGATTTTACAAGGCTTGATAGCGTTCCAGGACCTGCGCCCAAGGCAGGAGCTCGATTCCCGTTTCAAGCCGGCGAGGCGCGCGGTCGTGGAGGGACGCCACAACCAGCGGAACCTTCGGGAAGCGCGTACGGAAGGCGGCGAGGGTTTTGGCGCCGACGAGGTCGCGGCCGGTCTTGCATTCGATGGCGAGAAGGGGTCCGTGGCCCCCCATGACCAGCAGATCGATCTCGTGGTTCCCTTCTCTCCACAATGCGAACTCATGCGGTTTGTCGCCGTAGTCCCTTAGCCGGCGGATCTCGCGCACGAACCACGTCTCGAATAGGAACCCAATTTCATCCGGCGTGGGCGGATCGTTCAGCCGGTTCTGAACGGCGCGAACGACTCCGCAGTCGAAGAAATAAAACTTGGGACGCGCCTTTTTGCGTTCGCTGCGGTCCCAAGGCCACAAAAAGTCCCCCATCAAGGTGTCTTCCAGGATCGAGTAATATTCCTTCACCGTGCTGGAGGGCACGGAGCATTCGCGGGAGATGTTGGCGAATTCGATCACCTGGGCGTTGCCCTGGACGGCCACTTGCAGAAAGCGCTGGAAAGCCCCGACGTTGCGCGTCAGCGCCTCCGCCTGGATTTCCTCCTTGACGTAGGCGGTGGCGTAGGAGCGCAGGAGAGACCGGGCCTCCTCTTTGTCGCGTTCCGCCAGGCATTGGGCGACCTTGGGCAGCGTTCCGAACTGGCAGGCTTCTTGGATGTCAAAATGCTCCCCCAGTTCGTCTTTGGTCAAGGGATGCAGCTTGAGGTCTTTCGCGCGCCCTCCCAGAAGATTCGCGCCGCCGCGCTTGAGCTTGCGCGCGCTGGATCCGGAGAGGACGAAGATCAGTTGGCGTTCCTCGATGCCTTTTTGGACATAGTCGAGAAGCGCGGGAACGCGCTGCACCTCGTCGATGACGACCACGGCCCCGGTTTTAAGAGCGGAGAGCTGTTCCCAAAAAAGACGCGGGGATTGCTTGAGCTGAAGTTCCAGCTCGGGATCCAAAAGGTCGCTGAACAAGTCCGCCGATAAATCCCGCAAGAGGAAGGTTTTGCCGGTCATGCGGGGCCCGAACAAGAACGCGGAACGCTTGAGCGGCGTCAAACGGAGAGATCGTTTAAAAAGCACAATACATGAATAACATGTATATGTTATTTAGTCAAGTTAAATAACATATTACATCTGCTCGGGGGCGGAGACGCCCAGCAGCGAGAGGCCCTCGCGGATGACGTCGCGCACGCCGGCGCAGAGGAGAAGGCGGGCCCGGCCCTGGGCGGGGTCCTCGGCGGAGACAACGGGGCACTTCTCGTAGAAGGGGTGGAACAAGCCCGCCAGCTCCAAGAGGTAGTTGGCTAGGGGGTGGGGCGAGAGGAGGCGCTCGCAGTCGAGCAGGACCTCGGGGAACCAGGCGAGCTTGGCCATCAGCGCGCGCTCCTCGGGCGCGGCCAGGCGGCGCGCGTCGGGGAGAGGGAGGTCGGCGCCGGGGGCGTGGAGGCCGGCCTCCCCGGCCTTGCGGAAGATCGCGCAGACGCGGGCGTGGACGTACTGGACGTAGTAGACGGGATTCTCGCTGGACTGCTTCTTGGCCAGCTCCAGGTCGAAGTTCAAGTGGCTGTCGGGCGTGCGCAGGGCGAAGAAGAAGCGGCAGGCGTCCCGGCCGACCTCCTCGACGACCTCGCTCAAGGGGATGAAGGTTCCGGCGCGCTTGGACATCTTCACGGCTTGCTTGCCGCGGAAGAGGTGGATGAGCTGGTGGACGATCACGTGGAAGCTCTCCGGCGGACGGCCGAGGGCGGCGACGGCGGCCTTCATGCGCGGGACGTAGCCGTGGTGGTCGGCGCCCCAGATGTCGATGAGGCGGTCGTAGCCGCGCTCGAATTTGTCGAGGTGGTAGGCGATGTCGGGCAGGAAGTAAGTGGGCTTGCCGTCGGACTTGACCAGGACGCGGTCCTTGTCGTCGGAGGAGCCCTCGGCTCCAGAGGTGCCCAGCCAGACGGCGTCCGCCTTCTCGTAGACCATGCCGCGGCTTTTCAGGAAAGCCAGCGTCTTCTCAACGGCCCCGGAGGCGAAGAGCTCGCTCTCGCGAAACCAGCGGTCGAAGGAGACTTCGAAGGCCTTCATGTCGCGCCGGTGCGACTCGAGCAGGGCCTCCAGGGCGTAGCGGCCCCACCGCTCGTCGCTCCAGGAGGCGGCCTCCGCCGGCGCGGCCGCGGCCAAGTCCTTGAGGTACTCGCCGTGGTAGCCCTTCTCCGGGACTTGCGCGGCCTGGCTTTTTCCTTCGAGGTATCGGGCCTTGATGGACTGGCCAAGCAAAACGACGCGCGCGCCGGCGTCGTTGATGTAGTACTCGGCGTCGGCCTTGCGGCCCAGGCGGCGCAGGATGCGCACCAGGGAGTCGCCCAAGGTCGCGCCCCTCCCCGAGGCCATGTGCAGGGGGCCGGTGGGGTTGGCGGAGACGAACTCGACCAGGATGCGCGCGGGGGCGCCCTCCTCGTCGCGGCCGCAGCCCGCGGGGTCCAGGGTGACCGCCTTGAGGTTGGCCGCCAGGACCGCGTCCTTGACGGCGACGTTGACGAAGCCGGGCGGAGCGGCCGAGGCGGAGGCCACGTCGGGCAGCTCCGAGAGGGCAACGGCGAGAGATTTGGCGAGGTCCAGGGGGTTGCGCTTGGCTGTCCGTGCCACGGCCAGCGGCCAGGGCAGGGAGACGTCGGCCTTGACGTGAGCCGGCGGGGCGCAGACGGCCAGGGCCTCGGGCAGGGCGACGCCCTCGGCGGCCGCCCAGGCGCGGGCCTTGGCCGCCAGTTGCCGGCGCAGGCGCGCGACGATCATCGCGCGGCGGCTTTCGCCCGCGTCGCGGGGCGCCAGGCGACCTCGCCGGCGCCGTCGTGCAGGCGCTCCAGGGCGTAAAGGCGCCGCGCGTCCCCGCTCATGACGTGGACCATCATCCCGCCGTAGTCGAGCACTCGCCACTGGTCGCTGCGCGGACGGGCCCGGTGGAGCACCTTAAGCCCCAGCCCGTCCAGCGCCTCCTCGACCTTGCGCTCGACGGCCTCCAGGTGCGGGCGGGACGCCGCCGTGGCCAGCACCAGGTAGTCCACGACGGGGCTGGAGCGGCGCACGTCCAAGACGAGGATCTCCTCGGCTTTCTTGTCGTCGGCCGCCCGCGCGGCGGCGACGGCGACGGGCTTGAAGGCTCGGGCCATCGTCGGCGCCCTACATCAGGCTCGCGCCCCGGCCGGAGGAGGCGGAGAGCTGCCGGAAGGTCTCCGGGTTGTTGGCGCGGGTGAGGGCTTCCTCGTGGCTGACCAGGCCCTGGCGCACCAGCTCGGCGAGGGACTTGTCCATGGGGACCATGCCGTGCTTGGCGCCCGTGTCGATGGAGCCGTAGAGCATGTGGGTCTTGCCCTCCCGGATCAGGTTCGAGATCGCGGGCGTCATGATCATGACCTCGCGCGCGGCGACGCGGCCCTGGCCGTCCTTGCGCGCGACCAGTTGCTGGCAGACCACGGCCTGGAGCACGACCGCGAGCTGGACGCGGACCTGGGTCTGCTGGTGCGGCGGGAACACGTCGATGATGCGGTCGATGGTGGAGGGCGCGTCCTGGGTGTGGAGGGTGCCGAAGCACAGGAGGCCGGTCTCGGCCGCGGTGATGGCGAGCTGGATGGTCTCCAGGTCGCGCATCTCACCGATGAGGATCACGTCGGGGTCCTGGCGCAGGGCGGCGCGCAGGGCGGCGCTGAAGGACTTGGTGTTCTGCCCGACCTCGCGCTGGCGAAAGACCGACTTCTTGGACTCGTAGGCGAACTCGATGGGGTCCTCGATGGTCAGGACGTTGTCGGTGTACTTCTGGTTGATGAGCTCCATCAGGGAAGCCAAGGTCGTGGACTTGCCCGATCCCGTCGGCCCCGTGACCAGCACCAGCCCCCGGGGCAGATCCGCCAGGTCGGTGACGGCCTTGGGCAGGCGCAGCTGCTCGGGCGTGGGGATTTTGGAATTGATGACGCGCATGACCGCCTCGACGCCGTTTTTCTGGAGGAAGACGTTGACCCTGAAGCGCGCCAGCCCCGCGGCCGCGAAGGAGCAGTCCAGTTCCCAGTCCTGCTCGAAGCGGGCGCGCTGCTCCTCGAAAAGGATGGAGTAGACGAGGCGCTTGGATTCCTGGGCGGTGAGGACGGGGAAGCCCCGGATCTCCGCCATCTCCCCGTTGACGCGCATCAGCGGGGGCTTGCCGATGACCAGGTGGATGTCGCTGGCCCCCGCCTCCACGGCGGTCTTGAGCGCCTCGACGAGTTCCATCGCGTTCTCCTTGGACTAGTCCCGTCCGCCGCCGGCTTGGAAGGCCCCGACGCAGTCGGAACCCAACTCCACGCTCACGTCCACCGCGCGGGCCGGGTCCAGCCGCGTCACGGCCCGCGCGCGGCCGCAGCCCAGGGCCGCGAGCGCGCGCTCGGCGCGCCGGAAGTCCCCGGTCCGGTCGTAGACCAGCGTGCGCGGCCGCGGCGAGGTTCCTCCCGTCAACAACACGTCGACGCCGCCCAATCTCAGCATTTTTGCGGCCCGCGCCGCGAGGCCGGCCTCGGCCGTCCCGTTGAGGACCTCGGCCGAGATGGGGCCCCCGCGGCCGGCGGGGGGGGCGCCGCCGGAGAGCAGGCGGCGCAGGAGCGCCTCATCCTGCGCGCCGCCGGCCAGGCGCGCCGGCTCGACGCTGCCCTTGGGCGCGCGCCGCAGCTCCAGGGCGAGAAGCAGGGGGTCCGCCGCGGCGCGGTCGCCGCGCCGCAGGCCGCGTGCGGCCGCGCCGGCCAGGCGCAGCAGGGAGCGGGGCGAGCGAACCTCCTCCTCGATCGCCCGGGCCGCGGCGAGGGCGGGCTCCTCGTCGGGCGCGGCGGCGGGAAGCGGGGCGGGCAGGCGCTGGGCCGCCCCGGCCGCGTCCGACGGGACCTGGCCCCGAGCGTCCACCACGTGGAGGCGGCGCCGGGCCGGGTCGTAGATCAGGAGATGGGCGCCGGCGGCAGGCCCCTCCGTCCGGTTCCCGATCCAGGCCAGCCAGGGCTTTCCCTCGCGCGTCTTTTGGGCCAGCGGAGAGCCCGCCTCCGCCCAGGCCGTCGCCAGCGCCGCGGCCAGGGCCAGCGCCGCCAGGACGCGCTCGACGCTCACCGCGCCGCGAGGGAATTCCATAATTTCACCGTGACAGGATGAATCCAGCCGCCGCGTCCGCGCGCGTGGCGGAGCTTGGCCGCCACGCAGCGCGCGAAGGCCGCGTCCAGATCGCGGGAAGCCAGCCGCCGCGCCGCGGTCGCGCCGGCGTGCGCGCGCCCGGGCTCGCAGGCGTCGGCGGTATAAAGGAGGCGGTCGAGGCGGCTCATGCGCGCTGCGCCGAAGGTGTGGGCGCGCACCGCGGAGAGCACGGCGGGGTCCGCGACCCCGAGCTCCCGCCGCGCGAGGTCCTCGGAGACGTAGGCATGGAGCAGGAGGGGGTTTTCCGCGACGATCCGGGCCATCTCAGGGATTTTCAGCCGCCGGCGGCGGCAGTAACCCGGCATATCCGAGGCGCGCATCCCCCGCCCAAGGTCGTGCAGGAGACCGGCCAGGCGCGCTTTGTCGGGATTTTCGTCGTGGCGGCGCGCCAGGTCCTCGGCCAGCGCGGCGACGCTCAGCGTATGCGCGAAGCGGTGGGGATTGAGCGTTTTCTCCAGCCGCTTGAGAAGATCGAGCCCGTAGAGGCCGCGTTCCCGGACGCGGGCCAGGACCGCGGGCGCCAAGTCGCCGGAGACGTCCTTGCCCAGGGCCAGCGCGGAGCGCAGGGCCGTCGAGGAGACGCCGGGAAAGTGCCCCGGCACGCGCCGGAAGAAGGCGGGAGCGCGGCCCGCCCCGGGGCGGCCGCCGCACCACCACGTCGCCAAGCGCCGCAGCAGCTCGGGCTTCCTCCACCGTCCAAAGCACGCCGCGGCGTCGCGCCCGCACAGGAAATGCAGCTCGCCGCCGGGGTCCTTCACGCGCAGGGCGCGCAAAGTCTCGACCGTGTAGACGCGCCGCCGCGCGCGGGCCTCGCGCCCGTCCACGCGCGCCAGGCGGCGCCAGCGTACGGGCAGGGCGTCGCGCACGCCCAGCCGCGCCAGCGCCAGGCGCTCCGCGGCGGACGCGGACGGCGCCCCTTTGAGCGGCGCCTGGAACGCCGGCACGATCAGAATTCGGTCGGGGCGGACGCGCTCCGCGGCCGCGGCCAGCAGCGCCGCGTGCCCGCGGTGCGGGGGATCGAACGACCCGCCAAAGACCAGAGTTCGCACGAGGCGGTCATTCTAGCGATAAAAGAAAAACTAAACCACAAGCCAAACATGCTTAAAAAATGTTTTACATGTAATTTAATAAAAACTGCTTGACAGAATTTAAAAGGACGGTTATACTGGGGCATGGTCACCACGCTCAGCGATCGAGGGCAAACGGCGATCCCGGCTCGCATCCGGCGGCGCTTTCATCTGAAGGCCCATCAGCGTCTGGAGTGGGTGGAGGACGGAAAGGTCATCTACGTATTGCCGGTGGCGAAGGATCCCATCGCCGCGTTTCGCGGCTCGTCGCCCAAGGGCGCATTGCGCGCCCTGCTGGCCAGCCGGCGGGAAGATGCCGCCCGGCGCTGAGACCTTCGTCCTCGATACGTCGGCCCTGCTCTGCCTCAAGCAAGACGAGCCGGGAGTGGCTGAAGTCGAGGCCCTTCTGCATCATGCGGGAAGGCGCGGCGCGGTCTTCATCAGCTTCATGTCCGTTATGGAGCTTGCTTACGTCCTTGAGCAGGAGGAGGGCGAGGCGGCGGCCCGCCAAGGGATCGTCCAGCTCAAGCAGCTTCCCGTTCGGGTCGTCGAAAGCGATGAGCCGCTGGGGCTTGCGGCGGCGCGGATCAAGGCCGGGCACAAGCTTTCCGTGGCCGATGCCTGGATCGCGGCGACCGCGGAGCGGCTGGGAGCGGTCCTCGTGCACAAGGACCCGGAATTCGAGCCCCTGGCGAAGCTCATCCGCTTGCGGGCTCTGCCCTTGAAAGCGGCGCGCGGCTGACGCGGGTCCCAGGGACCCTTGACAAAAATATCGCTCCCTCTTAATCTCCGATCATGATGAATGTCATCCCGCTGGTTTTCCTGCTTCTCGGTGCTCCCCCCGCGTTTTCCTGGAGCCTCGGTGAGGGGCGGGAAGTTCAGAGTCCCGATGGACGCAGGGAGATTGTCCGGCCCGATTATTTCACGAAGCTGGTCGTTCGAACTGATCAGACCGGGGAAAAGATCTTCCATCCTTTCCCCAGATCGGACGACATGCCAAGCCTAGACGGAAAGCGCGAGAATCCTTATGCGGAATATAGGAGATATGAGCAGGGCGTCATTCGCAAGGCATTGGACAAGATGGAGTCGATGCACTGTGCGATCCGGGCCGTCGCGGGCGTCATCGAGCGAGGCGAGGTCAAAAAAGTCCGTTTTGGCTATACCGTGGATGACAACGGCGAGTATGACTCCGCGACAAAGACCATCACGATCAACACGCGAAAGGATTATCTTTATGATCCGACCAATCTGGCCAAAGGCTTTTATCACGAAGGCCTGCATCATGTCGAGTTCGCGCTGGGCCTCAGGCGGCGGGGAGAGGGCATGCATTATCACGACTCGAAGCGGATTCCCGTCATTTTAAGCAAACTGCTTGGGGAGCGGAATCCTTGCCTTAAGCTTGTCGGCAAAGGCGGATGGCTCTTGAACGAAGACGGTTCCTATTACGAGCCCGATTACTGGGAGGCGTCCGGGGAAAAGCCGCCGAAATCGAGGCATTCGCTCGATAAGATCAAGGCCGCCGCATTGGGTGTGGAGACGGCGGATTTCGATCATAACGGCAAGTAGTCGTATCCGGTTTATTGACAAGATTCGAGAGGGCTGTTACACTGGCGATATGGTCACCACGTTCAGCGATCGAGTGCAGACGGCGATCCCAACCCACATTCGCAGGCGTTTCCGGCTCAAGACGCATCAGCGGTTGGGGTGGGCGAGAGACGGGAAGGTCATTTACGTCCTTCCGGTATCCAAGGCCCCCATTGCCGCGTTTCGCGGATCGGCCTCCAAGGGCGCGACACAAGCCCTGCTGGCCGGCCAACGGGAAGATGCCGTCCCAGCCCCTTAATCTCGCCCCTTTGATTTGGTAAAATCATTATGGGTTATCGACAAGATAAATCCAAAAAACGATCAGAGGCAGAAATGACGCGGCAAGCAGTTTATGCGCGGTTGATGGATAGAGCGAAGCAATCTCCTGGGGTGGCGGATGTTATGCGCATTTACAACCAGCTCACGAAAGTCACGATCGCTCATAGTATGTTTACGAGCGCTAATGTTCCTGTAGAGATCGCAGACTCGACGGATTCCGTTTCTCATCGGTAGTCCTTGTGCCTAGCTGGGGCGAGATACTAAAAGAAGTCAGCGCTCTCGCTCCGACGGACCCGTCCGCAGTTGATACGACTCGCCGGAAATATATCCAGGCGCTTCAAGCCCATACCGGGCGGGCCACCATTCTCTATGCCTCGCGGTGGATGCAGCCGGGCACTTGCGAGGGGTTGCATTCATCGCTGGGCCCTATCGATCCGCAAATGGTCATGCAGACTCCTCTTGGGGTCCGAATGGTTCCGGCCCAAGCCATTCTCGATCAATTCGACAAGGCGCAGGAAGACTGCAAGAACCCCGCCAAACTCGGTTCTTGGATGCCGATTTTGGGACAGTATGGACCAGCTCTCTTGATCCAGTGCGACAATGCGCTCAAGCTGTCGAAACATTTGGTTAAAGCGTGGCTTGCCCAATATATGTTTGTGGGGTTGGGCCGACGGCGAGCCGCTCAAAAGGCGGCTCTAGTCGCTCGGGGTCTTGCGGATCATCGCCTCCACATGAGTCATGGGAGGCATTTTGACAGGGCGCGATGCCAATCCATGGGATTCAATATTACGGCCTTGGAAAGCGACCAGAGACTGCAAGACCTTGTTTTATCTGTTTTTCATGCTACAGCAATCACTTTCACCATGAGTACCGCAACAAAAATTATTGAGAACAATATTGGCCGAGCTTTTATTAAACTGGCAGTCGGTCAGATTCAGCTTGTGCCCCAATCTGCCCCGGGGGAAAAGCCTGGTGTGGGTGTTCCCATTGCTCTGCCGACTCCGGTTTCCCCTTCGACACCATGATCTCATTAAACGATGCCTGACGCCCGGCCTTTTCGGGGCTGGCGCTACGCCGACGGGCGCGCGCTCGGCGCGCGCCTCTGCCCGCCCTACGACGTGATCCCGCCCGCCGTCGCGGCCGCGCTGCGGCGCAGGTCCCGCAACGCCGTGGCTTTGGAGCTGCCCGCGGGGGAGGGCGCCGCCAAGTACCGCGGCGCGGCCCGGCTTTGGAGGGCGTGGCGCCGCGACGGGACGCTGGCGCGCGACGCGGCGCCGGCCTACTACCTGGTCGAGGAGCGCTTTCGGCGCGACGGGCGGTCCTACGTCCGCCGCGGCCTGCTGGCGGGACTGGGCGTGACCGACGCGGCCGCGCGCAGGGTCATCCCGCACGAGCGCACGCTCTCCAAGCCCAAGGCCGACCGCCTGCGCCTGATCGGCGCGCTGAAGGCCAACGTGAGCCCGATCTTCGGCGTCGTCGCCGATCCGCGCGGGGAGCTGTGCGCGGCGCTCGCCCGGCTCGCTTCCCGCGCGCCCGACGCCCGCGCCGAGGCGGCGGGGATCTCCTACCGGGTCTGGGTCGTCGCCGAGCCCACGGCCGTGGCGCGCCTGCGCCGGCTCATGCTGCCGCGCGAGACTCTCATCGCCGACGGTCACCACCGCTTCGCGGTCTCCCAGGCGCACTGGCGCCGCTCGCGCTCATCGGAGTCCGAAGCCGTGCTCTGCTACCTGGTCCCGGACTCGGACGCGGGGCTGGTCGTCCTGCCCACGCACCGGATCAGCGCGGAACGCCTGGGTGAGCGCGCCGGCGGCCTGGCCAAGCTGACGCCGCAAAAAGACCTGGCGCGCCTGCTCAAGGCCCTGGACTCCTCGCGCAACCCCTACGCCTTCGGGCTCTATGAAGGAAAGCGCGGCCTGCTGGGCGAGCCTCGCGGCCGCGACGGCTGCCGCAGCGGGCTGTCGGTGGAGTGGATCGGCCGCCGCCTGCTGGAGGACCTGGCGCCCGATCAGCTCGGCTACACCCCCGACGCGGCCGAGGCCGCGCGTCGCGCCGCCGCCCAGGGCGGTGCCGCGGTTCTGGTCAAGCCTTTCCCCGTGACCCAGGTGCGCAAGGCCGCCAAGGCCGTGGGCCTCCTGCCCCAGAAGTCCACTTATTTTTACCCGAAAGTCCCGACCGGCCTGGTCTTTCGCGACCTGACCTCCTAATCTCCGCACGATTTGAGGCGAATGCGCTACTCGGCCAGGAGAAGCGGGGCGGTCGGCGGGGGGACGCCGGCGGGGAGGCGGTCGAAGAACTCCTCGATGAGGGCGCGGACCGCGCCGGTCTGCGCGGCTTGGCAGACCGCCACGCGCAGGGTCTTGGCGTTGGGGAGGCCGGCCGTGTACCACACCGTGATGCGGCGCATGTTGAGGTTGGCCAGGCGCTCGCCGCAGTGTTCGACCTCCAGGGCCAGGTGTTTGAGCAGGACGGCCTTGCGCTCGGCGACGGAGGGGGGCGGAGGTGCGGCCTCGCCCGCCAGCGCGGCGTCGAGGCCGCGGTAGACCCAGGGGTTGCCCAGGCCGCCGCGGCCGATCATGACGCCGTCGCAGCCGGAGACCTCGAAGAGGCGCCGCGCGTCCTCGGGCGCGAGCACGTCGCCGTTGCCGATGACCGGGATCGCGACGGCGCGCTTGACCTTGCCGATGGCCGCGTAGTCCGCGCGTCCTGCGTACTGCTGGGCCTGCGTGCGGCCGTGCACGGTGACCGCGGCCAGTCCCTGGGCCTCGGCGCGGCGGGCCAGCTCCACGGCCTCGTCGCCGGACGCGTCCTGGAAGCCCGTGCGCATCTTCACCGTGACGGGGACGCGTCGGACCGCCCGGCGCACGGCGGCAAAGATCTTCTCGGCGCGGCCGGGGTCGGCGAGGAGCGCCGCGCCCTCACCGTTGCCGACCACCTTCTTGACGGGGCAGCCGAGGTTCAAGTCCACGGCGTCGAAGCCGCGGTCCTCCAGGATTCGCGCCGCCTCCGCCATCACCTCCGGCTCGCCGCCGAGGAGCTGAGCGCCCAGCGGGCGGTCCCCGGGGGCGGTCCGCAGCAGCCGCAGGGTCTTGCCGTTGTCGCGCGTCAGCGACTGCGCCGAGACCATCTCCAGGAACCCGTAGCCCATCCCGTGCTCCCGCGCGATGAGCCGGAAGGGCAGGTCCGAGCAGGCGGCCAGCGGGGACTGGACGACGCGGGAGGAGAGCTCCAGGCGCCCGAGACGGAGGGACATGCCCCTATTTTAGGTAAAATACCGGCCGTGACACCCATGGACCCCGCCTCCGATTGGCGCCTGCCAGCGCGCCTGGCCCGGCTCAAAGACCTGGCCTACAACCTCTGGTGGAGCTGGCACCCGGAGGCGCGGGTCCTGTTCAAGGAGATCGACCGCTCGCTCTGGGCCGAGGCGCACCACAACCCGGTCGCGCTGTTGCGCCGCTGCGCGCCGGCCCGGCTCGAGGAGCTCGCCGCCGACGCCGGCTTCCTGCAGCGCCTGGACGGGGTGATCGCGGCCCTGGACCGCTACCTCGGGGCCAAGGACACTTGGTTTGCCCGCGCGCACCCGGAGGCCGCGGGCGCCGCCGTCGCCTATTTCTCGGCCGAGTTCGGCGTGCACAACTCGCTCAAGATCTATTCCGGAGGCCTGGGCATCCTCGCCGGCGATCACTGCAAGTCCGCCTCGGACCTGGGCGTGCCCCTGGTGGGCGTGGGCTTCATGTACCCGCAGGGCTACGTCCAGCAGAGGATCTCCTCCGACGGCTGGCAGCAGAACGTCTACGAGCAGACGGACTGGAGCGTGGCCCCCGTGCGGCCCGTCCTGGACCCGCTGGGCGAGCGCCTGCTCCTCAGCGTCCCGCTCGGGCGCGGCGCGGTCTCGGTGGCGGTCTGGAAGGTCCAGGTCGGGCGCGTGCCGCTCTACCTGATGGACACCAACGTCGAGGGCAACGCGCCCCAGGATCGCGAGATCTCGGGCCGCCTCTACGGCGGCGACCGCGCCACGCGCCTGCGCCAGGAGATCCTGCTGGGCGTCGGCGGCGTGCGCGTCCTGCGCGCGCTGGGCCTGCGTCCGCGGGTCTTCCACGCCAACGAGGGCCACTCCTCCTTCCTGTTCCTGGAGCTGGCGCGCGAGAAGGTCGCGGCGGGGGCCTCCCTCGACGACGCCCTGCGCGAGGTCGCGGAGATGTCCGTGTTCACCACGCACACGCCCGTCGAGGCGGGCCACGACGTCTTCGCCGAGGAGATGATCGCGGAGTACTTCGCGTCTTTCTGGCCCCAGCTCGGCGTCGAGCGCGAGCGCTTCCTCGAGTTCGCGCGCGCCCCGGGCCGCTCGGGCTGGAATATGACGGCGCTGGCCCTGCGCCTGGCCGGGCGCCGCAACGCGGTCAGCCGCCGCCACGGCGCGGTCTCGCGCGAGATGTGGCGCTCGCTGTGGCCGGAAGGCCCCGCGGAGAAGGCGCCCATCGTCCACGTCACCAACGGCGTGCACCTGCCCACCTGGATCCAGCAGGAGCTGGGGCAGGTCTACGACCGCTACCTCGGCCCGGAGTGGCGCGAGAGCCAGGACGACGCCGCGGTCTGGTCCAAGGCCGCCGCCATCCCGGACGAGGTCCTCTGGCTCCAGCGCGGCCGCGGCAAGAGCGCGCTGCTGCAGATGATGCGCGCGCGCGCGCGCACGCGCTGGATGAGCGAGCGCGCCGACCCGGCCCACACGCTGGCGGGCGGGGCGCTCCTCGACCACTCCGCCCTCCTCGTGGGCTTCGCGCGCCGCTTCGCCGGCTACAAGCGCGCGACGCTGGTCCTGCGCGACGTGGAGCGCCTCAAGCGGCTCCTGCTCGATCCCTGGCGTCCGGTCCAGTTCGTCTTCGCCGGCAAGGCCCACCCCGCCGACGACGGCGGCAAAGCCCTCATCCAGCAGATCTACCGGTTGGCCAAGGACCCGGCCTTCGGCGGGCGCGTCGCCTTCGTGGAGGACTACGACATGCACCTGGCGCGCTACCTGGTGCAGGGCGTGGACCTCTGGCTCAACAACCCCCTGGCGCCGCTGGAGGCCTGCGGCACCTCGGGGGAGAAGGCCGGCGCCAACGGCGTGCCCAACTTCTCCGTGTTGGACGGCTGGTGGGAGGAGGGCTACAACGGCGCCAACGGCTGGGCCATCGGCGAGCCCGGCGGGCGCGGCGCGGGCCCCGAGGCCGACGCGGCCGACGCCGAGGACATCTACCGCACGCTGGAGGAGAAGATCGTCCCGCTCTACTACCAGCGCGACGAGCACGGCATCCCGCGCGGCTGGGTCTCGCTGATGAAGGCGTCCATCCGCTCCGTCGCGCCGCGCTACGGCGCCGACCGCATGGTCAAGGACTACGTGGACGGCCTCTATCTGCCCAAGGCCGCCGTCGCGCGCTGACCCGGCTCATGCCCGCCGACCTGGAGGCGCTCAACCCGGAACAGCAGGCCGGGGCCGGCCACCTGTACGGCCCCCTGCTCGTCCTGGCCGGCGCGGGCACGGGCAAGACCCGCGTCATCACCTACCGGGTCGCCCGGCTCATCGAGGCGGGGGTGGCCCCGGAGCGCATCCTCGCGGTCACCTTCACCAACAAGGCCGCCGCGGAGATGCGCCGACGCATCGAGGAGCTGGCGCCGGGGCGGGGGGCGCTCGTCTGGGCGTGCACGTTCCACTCCTTCGGCGCGCGCCTGCTGCGCCGGCATCACGACCTCCTGGGCCTGCCCAAGGCATTCACCATCTACGACGTCTCCGATCAGAAGAAGCTGGCGGTCGAGGCCATGAAGGAGCTCGGCCTGGAGGACCAGAGGAGCAAGGCCGGCCTCTACGTCGGCCTGATCTCGCGCGCCAAGGACGACCTCCTCGACGCCGGCTCCTACGAGATTCACGCCCTGGCCTCCGCGGACGCCTCGCGCCAGGCCGCGGCCCGCATCTACAAGCTCTACCAGCGCAAGCTCGAGCAGGCCGGCGCCCTGGACTTCGGCGACCTGCTCCTGCGCGTGTGCCAGCTCCTGCGCGACCACCCCGAGGTCCGCGAGCACTGGCAGTCCGCGTTCTCCCACCTGCTGGTCGACGAGTACCAGGACACCAACCACGCCCAGTACGTCCTCACCAAGACTCTGGCCGCCAAGCACCGCAACGTCTGCGTGGTGGGCGACGAGGACCAAGCGATCTACTCATGGCGCGGGGCCGACATCCGCAACATCCGCGAGTTCGAGCGCGACTTCCCCAACGCCAAGGTCGTGACCCTGGAGCGCAACTACCGCTCCACGGCGCGCATTTTGGAGGCCGCGGGGCTCGTCATCCATCACAACAAGCAGCGCAAGCCCAAGCGCCTGTGGACTGAGGCCGGCCCCGGCGAGGCCATCCGCGTCCAGGAGCTGCCCAACGAGGCCGCGGAGGCCGCCTGGGTCGTCGGCCGCATCCAGGAGGAGACCGCGGCCGGGCGCTCCCTCAGGGAGATCGCGGTCTTCTACCGCACCAACGCGCAGTCGCGCTCCTTCGAGGAGGCGCTGCGCCGCGGCCGCCTCCCGTACAAGATCGTCGGGGCCGTGCGTTTTTACGAGCGCAAGGAGGTCAAGGACGCGCTGGCCTACGCGCGCGTGCTGGTCAACCCCGCCGACTCCGTCTCGCTCTCGCGCGTGGTCAACGTCCCGCCGCGCGGCATCGGCGCCAGGACCCTGGAGACGGTGGAGGCGGCCGCGGCCGCGCGCTCCCTAACCCTGGCCGACGCCCTGGCCGCCCGCGCCGAGGACCCCGGGACCCCGCCCCGGACCCGGGCCGCCCTCCGGGGCCTGCGCGAAACCCTCGAGGCCCTGCGCCGGGCCGTCGCGGGCCTGCCCGCCGGGGCGGCCATAGGACTCATTTTGGAGCTCACCGGCTACAAGGCCTGGCTCGAAGGCGAGCTCGAGACCGACCCCGAGGCCGCCGCCCGCCTGGAAAACCTCAACGAGCTGGTCAACGCGGTCCGCGAGCACGATGAGCGCGAGAAGGCGGCGGGCCGCGCCAGCGAGCTGGGCCGCTGGCTGGAGGAGGTGGCGCTCCAGACCGACCTCGACGCCTATGACGCGGACGCGCCGGCCGTCACGCTGATGACCATGCACCTGGCCAAGGGCCTGGAGTATCCCGCGGTATTCCTGACCGGCCTGGAGGAGGGCCTTTTCCCCATCGGCGGGGGCAACGCGACGCCCGAGGATCTGGAGGAGGAGCGCCGCCTCTGCTACGTGGGCATCACCCGGGCGCGCGAGCGGTTGTTCATGAGCTACGCGGCCACGCGCCGCCTCTTCGGCCAGGTCTACGCCAACCTGCCGTCGCGCTTCCTGCTGGAGGCACGACTTTTCGGCGCGGCGGGCCGCGAGCCGGTCCCGGCGGCGCCGCGTCGCGAGTCTCCCGCCGGAGCGGCGTCCCTGCGCGCCTCGGCGCGCGGGTTCTCCCCCGGCCAGCGGGTCCGGCACCCTCAGTTCGGCTCCGGCCGGGTCCTGGAGGTCTCCGGCTCCGGCGAAACCCTGAAGGTCACCGTCCGCTTCGACGACGGGCGCTCGGCCAAGCTGCTTGCCCGCTACGCGCCCCTGGAGCCCGCGTGAGCGTCTCCGAGGCCGACGTCCGCCGCATCGCCAAGCTCGCGCGTCTGCGCCTGAGCGACGAGGAGGTCCGCCTCTATGGCGGCCAGCTCTCCAAGATCCTCGACGCGATGGCCGAGCTGGGCCGCCTGGACGCGGCCGCCGTGCCCGCCGACGCCCCGGCGGCCTCCGGCGCGCTGCGCGAGGACGAGCCGCGGCCCTTCGCGGGGCGCGAGAGCCTCTTGGCCAACGCCCCCGAGCGCGACGGGCCCTACGTCAAGGTCCCCCGGGTGATCGAATGACGGCCCTCCGAGCGTGCCCGCTCGCGTTGTTCATCGTCGTCGCGGGCGGGATCTTTGCCGCCGGGGCCCCGAACGCGGCGCTGCTTGCCCGCGCCAAGGCCCGCCGCGACCGCGGCGACCACGCGGGCGCCGCGGCGGACTTGAGCGCCTTGCTCGCCGCGGACCCGGAGAACGCGGACGCGCTCTACCTGCGCTCCAACGTCCGCTTCCTGCGCAAGGACTATCGCGGCGCGACCGAGGATCTGACGCGGGTGATCGCGGTCTCTCCCCGCAGCGGCCGGGCTTACGCCAACCGCGGCCAGGCGCGTGCCGCGCTGGGCGACGCGGCCGGCGCCCTGTCCGACCTGCGCAAGGCGCGCGAGCTCGATCCGGCGCGCGGCTCCCGGATCGACCGTGCCATCTCCCGCCTGGAGCCGCGGCCGTGACGGCCGACCTGACGGCGCTGTCGGCGGCGGGCATCGCCGGCGCCGTGCGCCGGGGCGAGGCCTCCGCGGAGGCCGTCCTGGACGCCCACCTGACGCGCGTCGAGCGCCTGGAGCCGACCCTGAGGGCCTTCCTCACGGTCACCCGTGACCGCGCGCGCGCCGCGGCCCGCGCGGTGGACGAGAAGCGCCGCTCGGGCGGGCCGCTCGGGCCCCTGGCGGGGGTCCCGGTCGCTCTCAAGGACAACCTCCAGCTCGAGGGAGTGGAGACGACCTGCGCGTCCAAAATCCTCAAGGGGCACGTCGCGGCTTACGACGCGACCGCGGTCGCGCGCCTCAAGGCTGCCGACGCGGTGATCGTGGGCAAGACCAACCTCGACGAGTTCGCGATGGGCTCCTCCACGGAGAACTCCGCCTTCCAGCGCACGGCCAACCCCTGGGACCCGGCGCGCGTGCCCGGCGGCTCCTCCGGGGGCTCGGCCGCGGCGGCCGCGGCCCGGCTCTGCGCGCTGAGCTTCGGCTCCGACACCGGGCGCTCGATCCGCCCGCCCGCGGCCTTCTGCGGCGTCGTAGGGCTCAAGCCCACCTATGGCCTGGTGTCGCGCTACGGCCTGGTGGCCTTCGCTTCCTCGCTCGACCAGATCGGGCCCTTCGCCCGGAGCGTCGAGGACGCGGCGCTGGCCCTCTCGGTCGTGGGCGGACACGATCCCATGGATTCCACTTGCGCATCGGCGGCCCCGCCGCCCGTGCCGCCAATCCCGCCGGACCTCAAGGGCCTGCGCGTGGGCCTGCCGCGGGAGTACTTCATCTCCGGGCTGGACCCCGAGGTCGAGAAGGCCGTGCGCGGCGCGGTGGACGTCCTCAAGGGTCTGGGCGCGTCGGTGCGCGAGGTCAGCCTGCCGCACACCCAGTACGCGATCGCGGTCTACTATATCCTGGCGCCCTCGGAGGCCAGCTCCAACCTGGCGCGCTTCGACGGGATCCGCTACGGCTTTCGAGACCGTTCCCCGCGCGGCCTGGAGGAGCTCTACGAGCGCACGCGCGGCGCGGGCTTCGGCCCGGAGGTCAAGCGCCGCATCATGCTGGGCACCTACGCGCTCTCGTCGGGCTACTACGACGCCTACTACGCCAAGGCCCGCCGCGTGCGCGCGCTCATCGCCCGGGACTTCGAGCTCGCCTTCCGCGACGTGGACCTCATCGCCTGTCCGACCACGCCCACGCCGCCGTTCCGCTTCGGCGAGAAGACGGACGATCCCGTGGCCATGTACCTCTCCGACGTCTTCACCATTCCCTCCAACCTGGCGGGCAACGCGAGCGCGTCCCTGCCCTGCGGCCTCTCCGCCGCGGGCCTGCCCCTCGGCCTCCAGCTCGTCGCCGACCGCTTCGGGGAGGCGGCGCTGTTCAAGGCCGCCCGCGCCTTCGAGGCGGCGCGGCCTTTCCCGGCGCTGCCATGAGGACCGCGCGCGAGACCGCGGCCGGCGGCCTGGTCGGCCGCGCCGGGAAGATACTCCTCGTCAAGGTGACCAATCTCCAGGGGGAGGTCCGCTGGACCTTCCCCAAGGGCCATCTCGAGAAGGGGGAAACTCCGCTGAAAGCCGCCCTGCGCGAGGTGGAGGAGGAGACCGGCTGGCGCTGCCGCAGCCTCGGCCCCCTCGGCGTCGCCGGCTACCGTTTTCGCCGCAACGGTCGCCCCGTGGCCAAGACGGTCCGCTGGTACCGCATGGAGCCCGTAGAGCGGACCGGACGGCCCGACGCCGTCGAGATCATGACGACGCGGTGGGTGGACTTCCGGGCGACGGCCGGAAAGCTCAGCTACCCCAGCGACTTGAGGCTGATCCAGCGGTACCGAGCGGGCCTGGAAAATCCGGCACCGCTAAGACACAAAAACACCAAAAAATAAAATGGTTTTAGCCCCTTTCTTCTTCGTGTCTTTGTGTTTTCGTGATTTATCTGTTGGTTCCAAATGAAGGAATACGAGCTCGTCGTCGGGCTGGAGGTCCACGCGCAGCTGGCGACGCGCACCAAGCTGTTCTGCGCCTGCGGCACGGACGGCTTCGGGCAGGCGCCCAACAGCCGGATTTGCCCGGTGTGCACGGCCCAGCCCGGCTCCCTGCCGGTCCTCAACCGCAGGGCCGTGGAGCTGGGGTTCCAGGCCGCGCTGGCCCTAGACTGCGAGATCAAGGGCTCCTCGATCTTCGCGCGGAAGAACTACTTTTATCCGGACCTTCCGAAGGCCTATCAGATTTCGCAGTATGACCGGCCGTTTTCCGAAAACGGCCGCTTGACCGTCGCCCTCAAGGACCGCGCGCCGCGCGTCATACGCATCAAGCGCATCCACCTGGAGGAGGACGCCGGCAAGCTCCTGCACGAACTCGGGGCCGCCGAGTTGGACGGCTCGCTGGTGGACTTCAATCGCGCCGGCGTGCCCTTGATCGAGATCGTGACCGAGCCGGACCTGCGCTCCTCCGAGGAGGCCTACGCCTATTTAAGCGCCCTGAAGGAAGTGGTTCAGTTCGTGGGCGCCTCGCGTTGCGACATGGAGAAGGGCGAGCTGCGCTGCGACGCCAACGTCTCCGTGCGCCCGATCGGACAGGAGGCGCTGGGAACGCGCGCGGAGATCAAGAACCTCAACTCCTTCAAGAACGTCAAGGATGCCGTCGACCATGAGTTCCGGCGCCAGGTCGAGCTGGTCGAGTCCGGCGGGACGGTCGTCCAGGAGACGCGGCTCTGGGACGCCGAGGCGCGCGTTACGCGCTCCCTGCGCTCCAAGGAGGACGCGCACGACTACCGCTACTTCCCCGATCCCGACCTGCCGCCGCTGGCCGCCGATCCGAACTGGGTCGCGGAGCTCAAAGCCGCCCTGCCGGAGCTGCCCGCGGCCCGGCGCGCGCGCTTCTCGCGGACGCTCGGCCTGTCGGCCTACGACGCGGGGGTGTTGACGGCGGACCGGGCGCGCGCGGACTTTTTTGAGACGGCTGCCCGGTCTGCTCCAGCCGGTTCGAGCAAGGTTGTCGCCAATCTTTTCTCGACCGAGATTTTGGCCCGCCTCAACGCGGAAGGCAAGTCTGCCGAGCAGATCCCTTTCCCGCCCGGACATCTTGGCAGCCTTGCCGGGCTTGTCGCCGCCGGTTCGCTTTCGTCCAAAGGCGCCAAGGACGTGCTCATCCGCATGTGGGAAACCGGACGGGAACCAAAAGATATCGTCGGGGACCTGGGATTGGCCCAGGTCCGCGACGATGAGAAGGTCCGCGCGTGGGTGAAGGAGGCCGTCGCCGCGAACCCGAAGGCGGCCGCCGACCTCAAGGGCGGGAAGGCCGCCGCGATCGGAGCCCTGGTCGGCGCCGTCATGAAGCTCTCCCGCGGCCAGGCCGACCCGGGGCTGGTCAATGCGCTGATCCGGGAGGCGGTCCAGGAATGACCCGCGCCGCCGCCCTCGCGGCCGTCCTTCTGGCCGGCGCCCCGGCCGCGCGCGCCTACGACTCCATCCGCTTCCTGGAACCGGTCCGCAGCCGGGAAATGGTCCGGCCCTTGGCCGCGGCCTCCTCCGGGGACCGCCTGTACGTGGCGGACGGCAAGGCCCAGGCCCTCCTGATCTACGACGCGGAGGGCCGCTTCCTCAAATCCGTGGCGTTTCGCGAGCCGCGCGGCGTCGCCGTCGGTCCCGACGGCCGCGTCTGCGTCGCCGACGCCGGGACCGACCGCGTCCAGGTCCTGGACCGGGACGGCGGCCTTCTCTTCTCCTTCGGCGCGCGCGGCTCGGACCCCGGCCGCCTGCGCGGTCCGGAGTCCGTGGCCGTCGGCCCGGACGGCCGCCTGTACGTGGCCGACACGGGCAACGACCGCGTTCAAGTCTTCACGCCGGAGGGCCTCCTGCTCTTCGCGTTCGGCCGCGCGGGCAAGGAGCCGGGCCGGTTCCGCTCCCCGGCGCGCGTGTCCGTGGACCCCTCCGGCGGGATCTACGTGTTCGATCGGGGCAACGGCCGCGTGCAGAAGTTCGACGCCCGGGCCGGCTTCGTCCGGGAATATCCCTCGACGGGCGACGACGCGGTCGTCGACGACCACGGCTTCCTGTACGTCCTCGACGGCTCCGAGGGGCGGGTCGTGGAGCGGGAGCCGGGCGGCGCCGTCCTCGGGCGCTTCGGGTCCTACGGCTCGGACGCGGGTCAGTTCAAGAAGGCCCGCGGCGTCGCCGTCGCCCCCGATGGGATCCTGCTCGTCCTGGACACGGGCAACGGCCGCGTCCAGCGCGTCGCGCTGACCAATAAGTCCAAGACCGCGCCGTTGCCGTCCGACCCGGAGGCCGCCCTCTCCCTCTCCGGCCCGAGCCGCTCCTGGCCGCTGGCCGCCTCCGCGGTCGCCCCGTTCGGCGACGATCTCTTCGCCTACCTGCCGTCCTCCGGGGCGTTCGTCCTGCTCGGCCCCGACGGGGCGCAGAAAGCGCGCTTCGGCTCCTCCCAGGGCAAGGACGGCGGCGTCACGCGCGGCGTCGGCGGCCTGGCGGCGGTCCCCAAGCGGGGCCTGTACGCGTCAGACACGCCCGACGACCGCCTGCAGCGCTTCGACCTGGACGGGCGCTGGCGGGCCAACATCGGCGAGACCCAAGGCTTCTTCGAGAGCCGCGCCAAGGAGGGGCGGCTGAGCGGGCCGGCCGGCGTCGCCGCCAGCGAGGCGGGCACGGTCGTCTACGTCGCCGACGCGGGCAACCGCCGCGTGCAGGCCTTCAACCCGGAGGGCGTCTTCCTGTTCTCGATCGGGCCCGGCCTGGGGTCTTTCCAGCTCCAGGAGCCCGTCGCCGTCGCCTGGGACAAGGCCGGATTTCTTTACGTCGCGGACAAGGGGCTCAAGAAAATCTTCAAGTGCGAGCCGTCCGGCGCCTTCCTCTCGGCTTGGGGCGACGAGGGCGAGGGCCCGGGCCAGCTCCGGGAGCCGGCGTCGCTCGCCGTGGATGAGCGGGGCGACGTCTACGTCCTCGACGCCCGCCTGCGCCGCGTCAGCGTCTTCGACCGCGCCGGCCGCTGGCTGACGGACTTCCTGTCGGGCGGCCGCGGCCCCGGCGAGCTGCTCGGCCCCGCCGGACTGGCCGCGCAGGACGGCCGGCTGGTCATCGCCGACCGCGGCGGGGGGCGCATCGTCTCCTACGATCTGCGCCTGCGGCCCGCGGCGCCCGTCGCCGTGTCCACCGCGGCCAAGGAGGGCGTCGTCGCCCTCTCCTGGCGGCCCGCGGACGATCCCTGGGTGGACGGCTATCAGGTCCTGCGCTCGACCCTGCCTGGCGGACCCTTCGGCGTCGTCGGCCGGACGAAGGAGGCGGCGTTCCAGGATTCCGCCGTCGCCCCCGAGCGGACGTACTGGTATCGCGCCGCGGCCGTCGCCCGGACCGGAGACGTCGGGCCCGCCGGCCCGGCGGCCGCGGTCTTCGTGGCCGGGGCCGTCAACCGCGCGCCCGTGGAGATTTCCACGGTCGCGCTGGGCGGCATCTTCGCGGCCGACTACAAGCGCTACCTGAAGAGCCCGGTGGGACGCGCCGTCGTGACCAACAACCTGAACGTCCCGTTCCGGAACGTGAAGCTGACGTTCAAGCTCAAGGACTACATGGACTTCGGCTTCGACACCGAGATCCAGGCGCTCGAGCCGCGGCAGTCCGTCGAGGTGCCGCTCATCGCCACGCTCAACAACAAGGTCCTGGAGGTCACCGAGGACACCCCCGTCCAGGCTGAATTCATTCTCTCCTACTTCCAGGACGGCCAGCCCAAGACCGCGGTCCTCACCAAGCCCCTGCGCCTCTACTCCCGCAACGCGATCTCCTGGGACGACCCGCGCAAGATCGTCAGCTTCGTTACCTACAAGGACGAGCCGGTGAAGGCCTTCAGGGCCGGGGCGGCCGCGGCCTTCAAGAACCTCCCCGCCCCGCCCTTGGACCCTGCCGTGACCGCGGCCCTGCGCATTTGGAGCGCGTTGGCCGAGCACGGCCTGCAGTTCGCGGCCAATCCCGCCAATCCCTTCGCCCAGGCCCACGACGACCCGAACTTCCCCGTGGACTACACCCAATACCCGCGCGAGACGCTCCAGCGCCGCAGCGGCCAGTGCTCGGACCTCACCTCCCTCTACGCCGCCCTGCTGCGCAACGACGAGGTGCGCTCCGCCGTCATCGACTATCCCGGCCACATGGCGCTGATGTTCGACACCGGGGCCGAGGATGCCGTCGAGGCGGGCCTGCCGTCCGAGCTCCTGGTCGAGCGCGAGGGGACGATGTGGATCCCCGTCGAGACGACCGCCGTGGGCCGCCCCTTCCTGGAGGCGGTCTCCAAGGCCGCCTACGCCTACAAGGCCGAGAGCGAGCAGGGCCGCGCCAGGGTCTTCGACGTGGACGCGGCCTTCGCCGAGCACGAGCCCGTCAGCATGCCGCCGACGGACTTCAGCCCCGCGCCGCCCGACGCGGCCGCGCTCCGGCGCCGCTTCGACGAGCAGGCCGAGCCACTGGCCAAGGAGAGCCGCCGGTTCCTGGCCAAGCACTACGAGGACCGCCTCCAGGCCGCGCCGCAGGACGCCGACGCGCGGCTCCAGCTCGGCATCGTCGCCTACCGCTTCGGCGACCGCGCCGCGGCCGCGGAGGAGTTCCGCCGCGTCCTGACCGTCGACCCCGGCAACGCGGCCGCGCTCAACAACCTGGGCGGCGTCGCCTTCTTGGCCGGCGACTACGCGCAGGCCGAGGCGAGCTTCCTGCAGGCGGCCGAGACCGACCCCGCCGACCCCGACATCTGGCTCAACCTGCTCAAGGTCGAGGTCAAGCTCAAGAAGCCGGACCAGGCCCGCGAGTACGGCGCCAAGACCGTCGCCCTGGCCGGCGCCTACAAGCCCGTCGTGGACGGGCTCGTCAATGGGTTATAGGAGGATTTCCATGAACGCGAAGATTCTCGCGGCGGCTCTCTGCGCCGTCATGCTGTCGGCGTCGGCCCGGGCCGAGGAAGCCCCCGCTGCTTCGGCGCCCGCTCCCGCCGTCCCGGCGTCGCCCGCCGCTCCGGACGTCTCGGGCTCGGTCATGACGTTTTTCCGCCACCTGAAGAGTTCCCTCTCCCAGTCCGCCGTCTCGGGCGAGCGCAAGAAGGCCCGCGGCGCCGCCGTCGCCGCCGTGCGCGGCCGAAGCCAGGCGTCCGACCTCGCCGACCCCGATCAGCCCGCGCTCAAGGGCGACCGCCGCTCCCGCCGGGACCGTTTGGCCGCCGCCGAGGACGCCGAACTGGAGAAGGCCGTGGACCTGATCCTCGCGGGCAAGCTCGAGGACGGGATCAAGGCCTTGGAAGCCTTCAAGGCGGCCCATCCCAAGTCCCGCAGCCTGAAATCCGCCGAGGAGGCCCTCCAAAAGGCCAAGGAGCTCGCCGCCCCGGCCGCGGAGCCCGCCGCCAAAGGCTGATAGCATCTAGGCCGCGATCCTTCGGACGCGGCACAGATGCGCGGAGGAAAGCCTCATAGCATCTAGGCCTCGACCCTTCGGGCTCGGCACAGGTGTGCTGAGGAAAGGTTCATAACACCTAGGCCTCGACCCTTCGGGCTCGGCACAGATGCGTCGAGGAAGGGCTGATAGCATCTAGGCCGCGATCCTGCGGACGCGGCACAGGTGTGCTGAGGAATGGCTCATAACACCTAGGGCGCCTCGGGGCGATCGCGCCGCGCCCGCCGGAAGGCGTCCGTTTGACGCCGATGCTCGTCCCGGGAGATGCGGTCGGCGTCGACCTTTGCGACGATCCGCCTTTGGGCGGGGTCCAAGAACGCGGCGAGGGGCTCCTGCTCGATGGAATTGCGCAGGGCGACTCCGCGAAAGGCCCGGTCGGCGACGATGAAGGCCGCCAGGAAGCGCGGGTCCAAGTCGGCGATTTGCCGAATCCTGCCGTCGGCCAGCGCGTCTAGGAAATCGACGGCGCCGCGGATCCGTTGTTCGTGCGCGGCGTCGACCAGGACGCCCCAGAGGTCGGGCAGGTCGCCCTGCTCCCGCGGGAGCTTCAGGGCCTGGGAAAGCCTGGCGACGAGCTTGGAGATGAGGAGGCCCGCCAGCGGCGCCAGCTCGATGCCGGTCTTCAGGTAGAGCAGGACCGCGGGGCGGTTGTAGTCCAGGAGCTTTTGCAGGCCCTCCGGGGAAATCTTCTGTGTCCGGTACATCTCCTGGACGGCCTCGGCCGCCTGCTGCAGGGCGTCGAACTCCAGGTCGGCGTCGGTGCGCGCGCGCGGCCTGCGGGCGGCAAGCCGCGCTTGCGGCGATGCGTCCGCGGCCGGGACGTCCGTCGGCTTCGGAGCGGCCGCCCTGGCGGCCTGGTCGTAAAACTCCGCCAGCGCCCGATGCGCCGCGATCGGGTCGTCCGCGTCGGGTCCCGCCTCGCCGCAAAGCAGGCCCTCCACCCGCGCGACGATGCCCGCATCGAGCGCGATCCGGCGCGCCGCGTGCGCGCCGCCTTCAGGGACGTAGGGGACGGCGAGAGCCGGCGAGCCGGCCTCCCAGGCCGCCGGCATGACCACGGCGTGGTCCGGCGCGTACATCAGCTGCAGGGCCGCGTGCCCTTGGGCGAGCTCGCGGACCGCGCCGGAGATCGCGCCCGTCAGGGCCGAGGGCGGCAGGCGCATGATCCCGTCCGCGGCGACGCCGTGCCGCTCCAGACGTTCGAGCAGCGCGGTCATGGCGCCGGGCAGGTGAGCGGCGTCATCCCCCTCGAAACGGAGCAGAACGTGCTCGGCGGCGGCGTCCTCGGGCCGAAAAGGGTGAATCTGGAACAGGGGCGCGTCGCCGACGTCCGTCAGGCGCAGCACCAGGGCGCCGACTCGGGCGCAGGCGCCCCCTAGGAGAAGAAGGAGGGCGGCGAGCCAGCGGGACCGCATGCGGACGCGTTAGCGGCGGCCCTGGAGGCGCTTGATGAGGGCGGTGGTGGAGAAGCCTTTCTTGAGGGGGATCAGGACGACGCGGCCGGCGTAGCGGGCCTCGGGGAGGTCGGAAGGCTTGTAGTCGCCGCCCTTGACCTGGACGTCGGGGCGCAGGCGCGAGAGGAGGCGCTCCGGCGTCGTCTCGGAGAAGCCCACGACGGCGTCCACGCAGCCGAGCGCGGCGACCACCTCGGCGCGGTCGCGCCAGGCGTTGACGGGCCGGCCAGGGGCCTTGCCCAGGCGGCGCGCGGAGGCGTCGGAGTTGACGCCCACGATGAGAATGTCTCCCTGGGCCTTGGCCTTTTCCAAAACCTTCACATGGCCGGCGTGGAGGAGGTCGAAGACGCCGTTGGTGAAGACGACGACGCGGCGCTCCCAGCGCCAGAGCTCGCGCAGGGTCAGGAGCTTGCGCGGGGCGAGGATCTTCGCCGCGGAGGATCTCATGGGTGGGCCAGGGGGGCGTCGGGGAAGAGCTCGTCCTCCAATATGCCGCACCAGATCTGGATGACCGCGATATGGGCCTCCTGTATCCTGGCGGTGGAGTCGGAGGGGATGCAGACGCAGTGGTCGCAAAGGGCCTTGAGCTTGCCGCCGGTGCGGCCGGTCAGGCCGATGACCGGCAGGCCCATGCCGCGCGCGGCCTCGGCGGCCTTGAGCACGTTGGCGGAGTTTCCCGACGTCGAGATGGCCACGGCCACGTCGCCGGGACGCGCGTGAGCGCGGAGCTGGCGCGCGAAGACCTCCTCCCAGCCGAAGTCGTTGGCGATGGAGGTCAGGTCGCCCTGGTTGACGGTCAGGGCCACCGCGGCCAGCGGCGGGCGGTTGCGGCGGTAGCGGCCCACCAGTTCGCCGGCGAAGTTCTGCGCGTCGCAGGAGGAGCCGCCGTTGCCGAAGGTCAGCACCTTGCCGTCGTGGCGGTAGGCGCGCAGGAGGCGCTGGGCGGCCGCGTCGAGCTCGGCGGCCAGCTTGGCCGTCGCGGTCAGGACGCCGGCGCTCTCCTTGAGCTGGTCCGCGATCGCGGTCTTGAAGTCACGCATTTTGGGGCTCCTTGGAGTCGAGAAGGCCGTGCGTCTCGATGAAGTGGGTGTCGAAGTCTCCCTTTTGGAAGACGGGGTGGGACAGGACCTTGGCGTGGAAGGCCGCGGTGGTCTTGATGCCGCCGACCTGGAGCTCGCCCAGCGCGCGCAGGGAGCGGCGGATCGCGGACGGACGGTCAGGCGCGAAGGTGATGACCTTGGCGATGAGGCTGTCGTAGTAACTGGGCACCGTGTAGCCGGCGTAGGCGTGGGTGTCCACGCGCACGCCCGCGCCCCCGGGCAGCTCCAGGGTCTCGATGCGCCCCGGGCAGGGCGCGAAGCCGTTGTCGGGGTCCTCGGCGTTGATGCGGTGCTCGAAGGAGTGGCCGCGGATTTCGCCGGCGCGCTCCTGCCCGAAAGGGAGCGGCTCGCCCGCGGCCAGGCGGATCATGAGCTCCATCAGATCCACGCCGGCCACGGCCTCGGTCACGGGATGCTCGACCTGGAGGCGGGCGTTGACCTCGATGAAGTAGAACTGGCCGTCCTGGAAGAGGAACTCGACGGTGCCCACGTTGGCGTAGCCCGCGGCCTTGACCAGGCGGACGGCGGCCTCCTGCATCCGGCGGCGGATCTCGGGCGTCAGCGCGGGGGAGGGCGACTCCTCGACGAGCTTCTGGTGGCGGCGCTGGACCGTGCAGTCGCGCTCGGGGAAGGCGACCGCGCCGCCGCGGCCGTCGGCGGCGATCTGGATCTCCACGTGGCGCGGACGGTCGAGGAGCTTCTCCAGATAGACCGCGCCGTCGCCGAAGGCGGCCTTGGCCTCGTTGGCCGCGGTCGCGAGCTGGGCCGCGAGTTCCCCGGCCTGGCGCACGACGCGCATGCCCTTGCCGCCACCGCCCGCCGCGGCCTTGATGAGGACGGGATAGCCGATGGCCGCGGCCTCCCGCGCGGCGTCGCCCGCGACTAGGCCCTTGGTTCCGGGCACGACCGGGACCTTGGCTTCCAGCGCGACGGCCTTCGCGGAGCTCTTGTAGCCGAGCTTGCGGCTGGCCTCCGGCGGCGGGCCGATGAAGACCAGGCCGCGGCTCCGGCAGGCCTCGGCGAAGTCGGCGTTCTCGGAGAGGAAGCCGTAGCCGGGGTGGACCGCGTCGGCGCCGGTGATCTTGGCGGCGGAGAGCACGGCCTCGGCGTCCAGGTAGGAGAGCTTGGCCGGGGCCGGGCCGATGCAGACGGCTTGGTCGGCCAGGGCGACGTGGCGGGACTCGCGGTCGGCCTCGGAGTAGACGGCCACGGTCTTGACGCCGAGCTCGCGGCAGGCGCGGATGGCGCGCACCGCGATCTCGGAGCGGTTGGCGATCAGGATTTTCTTGAACATGGGCCTCTTTAGCGGTCCAGGGTCCGTCCCATCCGCGCCAGGTCCGCGCGGTCCGTGGGCCGGGCGCAGAGGGCGTTGGCGCGCGCCAGGTCCGCGGCGGCCTCGTTCCGGCGCCGGAGCTGGAGATAGGCCTCGGCGCGCGCCAGCAGAATCTGGCACTGGTCCTCCGAGGAGGCGTCCGGGAAGTCCAGCATCGCCGCGAACTGCTCCAGGGCCAGGTCGGGGCGGCCCAGGGCGTTTTTCTGCGCGTCGGCGAGGATGGCGCGCAGATGGTAGAGGCTCTTGGGCGTGAGGTTGGAGGGATAGACGCGCGCCAGGCTCAGGGCGCGCCGACAGCGCCGCTCCGCCTCGCCGTAGGCCTTGCGGTAGTAGGACGTCTCGCAGAGGTAGCCCCAGGCCATGGGGTCGCGGGGATTGATGGCGGCGGCCTCCTCGGCCGCCGCGCGTCCGGACTCCGGATCGTTCCGATCGAAGGCCGCCTCCACTTTCCGCATCAGGGTCCAGTTGTACGGCCGCACCCAGCGGCCTTTCTCCAGGACGAAGAGAAGATGGTCGCGTCGG
This sequence comes from Elusimicrobiota bacterium, assembly GCA_016207605.1. Lineage (GTDB taxonomy): Bacteria > Elusimicrobiota > Elusimicrobia > UBA1565 > UBA9628 > GWA2-66-18. The sequence goes on along the minus strand of JACQPJ010000026.1, from coordinate 753 downwards.
ACCGGCGCGTCCTGCGTCTGCAGGTCGTAGGCGATCAGGACCGCCCCCGGCTCCTGGTGGGCGACGGACGGCTTCGACCAGCTCCATGGCGTCGCGCCGCGCGAGGCGCGGAACTCCTCCTCGCCGCAGGCCGCCTTGGCCGCGTCGGAGAAGAAGCCGTAGGCGCGGCCGTAATCGCCCGCGCGCAGGGCGTCGAGGTATTGAGCCGCCAGCCGGGGCACCGCCGCCTCCGGGCGCCGGGCCTCCTGCCGTGACTTGAGCAGGGCCGCGCCGGCGGCGACGGCCGCGAGCGCGACCAGGGCGCGTCCCGCCCGCCGGCGCGCGTCCAGCCCGCGCGGGCGGGGGGCGCCGTCGGGCGGCGGGGGCGGGACGGCGGCCCGGGCCGGCGGGACGGCGGTCGCCAGCAGGGTCATGGGGGGCGCGCGCGGGTCCGGAGCGGCGGACGCGACCGGCGGGACGGCGGGCGTGAAGCCGGAGGGGCGGCCGCAGCGGTCGCAGAAGTTCTTGGCGACGGAGTTCTGGAAGCCGCAGGCCGCGCAGACGCGGACGTTGCGCCCGCCGCAGTGGGCGCAGTCCGGACGCGCCTCCGAGGAGGCCGCGCCGCATTTCGCGCACAGGATGCGGGCTTGCGGCATCTAGGCCTCGACCCTTCGGGCTCGGCACAGATGCGCTGAGGAAGGGCTCATAGCATCTAGGCCTCGACCCTTCGGGCTCGGCACAGATGCGCTGAGGAAGGGCTCATAGCATCTAGGC
>JACQPJ010000023.1 GCA_016207605.1 Elusimicrobiota bacterium | reverse complement strand
TGAGGCGATCAATGCCGGCGGCGTCGAGACGGGCTTCACCTCCGCCTTGTCCACCGCCACCCCGGCCGCTACCCCCGTCGCCGCCGCTCCCTCCGGCGTTGCCGCCTCATCCATCACGGCGAATTGGGGCGCCAACGGCAACGCCGCCGGAACCCTCTACCAGGCCCGGATATCCACCGACAGCTTCACGACGGTCAACGCCTCCAGCCAGACCGCCAACACCTCCGCGACCTTCACCGGCCTCTCGGCCGACACCACCTACTACTTCCAGGTCCGCGCCCTGGCCAACGACGGCGCGGCCACGGCCTTCACGGCCCTTCCCTCCACCATGACGCTCCTGCAGGCCCCGGGCGCGGCGGGAACGACCTTCACCACGGTGGACTTGGCCAGCGCCGCCGTCCAGTGGACCAGCGGCGGCAACGGGGCCGGCACGACCTACCTGGCCCAGGTCTCCACGGACAACTTCACGACCGTCAACGCCAGCTCCAGCACGCTGAACCTGTCCGCCCTCTTCGGGACCGGCGGGGCCGGCGCCGCGCTGACCCCCAACACCACCTACTTCTTCCAGGTCCGCTCCGTCAGCGGCGGCAACGTCAGCGCCTTCCTCGCCCTTGGCTCCACCGCCACCCTTGCCGCCCCGCCGACCCAGACCGTGGTCCTGGCCGTCGCCTCCACCACCGTCAGCCTGGATTGGCAGCCCAACGGCAATCCCGAGCCCGGGACGGGCTACGAGGTCTGGCGCGACGTCGCGGCCTCCTTTGCCTCCGCGGTTCGGGTCGTGACCGCGACCAGCGCGTACCAGGCCTCCGGGCTCTCCGCCGACACCACCTACTACTTCAAGGTCCGCGCCCTCAACGCCGGCGCCGTCCCCTCCGGCTTCGACGCGGCCGTCAGCACCGCGACGCTGCCGCCCGCCCCCGGCCAGCCGGGAACCCCGGCCGGCACCGCGCTGGGCGTCTCCTCCATCTCCTGGACCTGGACCGCCGCGGCCAACGCGGCCAGCTACCGCGTCTACCAGGCCACCAGCCCGGCCACCCTCATCGCCAGCACCTCCACCCTGCCCTTCCTGCACCTGGCTTTAGCCACCAACACGGCCTACGGCATCGCGGCGGGGGGAGTCAACGCCACCGGCGCGGGGCCGCTGTCGGCCGCCGCGACGGCTTACACATTGGCCGCCCCGCCGGCGCAGACCGCCGTCGCCGTCGTGGCGGCGACCAGCGCCACGATCTCCTGGTCGTTCAACACCAACCCCGCGCCGACGACGGCCGAGGTGCAGAAGTCCACGGACGGCGCGGCGTTCTCCAGCGCGATGACCGCCGCGGCGACCTACTTCGTCGACTCGTCCCTGCTCGGCTGCACCACCTACTACTACCGCGTGCGCAACTACAACGGCGACGGCCTTGCCACCGCCTTCGACGCCGTCCTCCCGGTCGTGACTCTCAATACGACGCCGGCGCCGCCCGCCGCCTTGGCGGCTTCCGCCATCGGAAGCAACCGCATCGCCCTGACCTGGACCGCCTCGCCCACGGAAGGCATCACCGGCTACCGTCTCTACTACGACGCCGGAACGGGCGCGGTCGACTACGCGACGCCCCTGGCCGTCCTCACCTCCACGGAAACCGCCTTTGCCACCGGCGTGCTGACGTCCAGCGCCGCCTATGCCTTCGCCCTGCGCGCCAGGCACCGCTGCGGCCTGGAGGAGGCCGCCGGCGTCTTCGCCGCGGCGGCCTCCACGGCGGCGCTTTCGGCCCTGCGCGCGGCCGTCGAGGCGCCGGCTTCCGGCAGCCGCGTGAGCGGCAACGCGGTCTCCGTCGTGGCGGCCTTGACCGCCGGCTCGATCGGCGACGTTCGGCAGATCCGCTTCCAGTACAAGCCCTCCTCCGCGACGGCCTGGGCGGACGCGGCGGCCGCCGCCCCGGCCCACGCCAACCCGGCGACCCTGGCGCCCTTCTTCATCCACTGGGACGTGACCGGCCTGGCCGCGGGCAGCTACGACCTGCGCGCCGTCGCCGTGGACGTGGACGGCAGCACCGACACGGCGCCCGACGCGGTGACGGTCGCCGTGGACCCGGCCAACCCCACGGTCACCGAGACGCTGACGGCGGGGAAGGTCCGCCGCCGGCAGCTCCTCTACAACGCGATCTCCAACGTGATCGTGGCCGCGGGCTGGGACTTGGACGACCCCGTGATCCGGATCATGGTCCCCGCCGGGGCGCTGAGCGCCTCGACGGTGACGGCGACCATCGTCGCCGGGCCGACGATCGCGACGGCGGCGCCCTCGGGCCTGGCCGCCGCGGGCTCGGCCGTGCAGATCGACCTCTCCAACGCGCAGAGCCTTCTCTCGGGCGGCCTGACGGCGCCGATGCGCTTTTCCTACCCCGCCGCGACCGCCAACGCCGCCAACCTCGTGATCTATACGCTCGACACCCTCGCGGCGGCCTGGTCGAAGGACTTCGCCTCCACGGTGAACACCTCCAGCCGGACGGTCAGCGGCAGCACTCCTCATTTCAGCACCTTCGTCGTGCTCACAGGCGTCGCGGCGGCGTCCAATCTCAGCGGGGTGAGGATCTACCCCATCCCCTACAGGCCCAACGGCGGCAATCCCGACCAGGGCAGGCCCTTCGTCAGCGGCGACACCTCCTCGGGCATCATCTTCGACACCTTGCCCGCCTCGGCCTCCATCAAGATCTACACCCTCTCCGGACGCCTGGTGGCTGAGTTCGACGCCTCCAACGCGACCGGCAAGATCCAGTGGGACGCCCGCAACAAGGACGGCCGCGACGCGGCCACGGGCGGCTACCTCGCGGTGATCGCCTCCCCGGGGCAGGGCAGCGTGGTCAAGAGGCTCCTGATCATCCGATGAGAACCTCGCGAAAGCTGTTGAGCGTCGTGCTGGCCGCAGTGGTCGCCGCGCCGGCGCGGGCGGACACGTCCGCCGGCTCCACCCCCTTCGACTTCCTGCTCTTCGACGCCAACGCCCGCGCCGTGGGCCTGGCCGGCGCCTACACCGCCCTGGCCTGCGACGCCAACGCCCTCCGCTACAACCCCGCCGGCCTGGCCGAGGTCCGCGCGCCCGAGGCGACGTTCATGCACAACGAATACGTCGAGGGCCTCAACCAGGAATACGCCGGCTTCGCCTCGGGACGGGGGTGGGGGGCCAGCCTCAACTACCTCAACTTCAGCGGCGTAACGCGGACCACCCTCTCCCAGCCCGGAGGGACGCTGGGAGAGACGGGCCTCAGCGACCTGGCGCTGGAGGCCGGCTATGGCTTGGCCCTCTCCGAATCGCTCAGCGTCGGCGCGGGCGCCAAGTTCATCCGGGAGAACATCGACGACCTCGCCGCCGTCGGCTACGCCGCGGACTTGGGCGCTCTCTACAAAGTCCCGTCCGTCCCCGGCCTCACGTTGGGCGCGGCGATGCTCAACCTCGGCCCGACCGTGCGCTTCCAGAGCGCCGACGAGTCCCTGCCGCTCGACCTCCGCCTTGGTGGCGCCTACGTCTTCGGCGGGGCCGACCGGCGCAACACCCTCGCCCTCGACCTCACCAAGACGGTCTACGACAAGGTGCGCCTCGGCCTGGGCGCCGAGACCGCCCTATGGAAAGCTCTCGCCCTGCGCTTGGGCTTCACCACGCGCAGCGACGCCGGCCTGGGGATCACGGCGGGCGTGGGCTGGATCGGCAGGAGCCTCTCGGCGGACTACGCCTTCGTGCCCATGGGAGAGCTCGGCACCGGACACCGTCTCAGCGTGACCTTCCGCTGGGGCCAGGAGCGCGCCCGGCCCGCGCCGCCCGCCATCCCCGAGCCTGCGCCCGAGGCGGCGGCGCCCGTCGCGACGCCGGCTCCCACCTCGGAGGCCGAGCCCGCCCCGGTCTCCGCGGCCTCTGAGCCCGCCGCAGCCCCGGTTCCTTGAACGCCCCGCGCGCGGATTCCTTCCTGAAGCGAGCGGGGACGCTGGCCATCCAGCTGCATTTGCTGGTCGCCGCGCAAAGCGTTCTGGACGGAGCCTACCTATCGGAGGCGCTGACGGGACGCTTCGACGGCCCCGCCATGACCGCTTTGCTGGTCGTGACCTGGCTGGTCTATGCGTTCGACCGCTACGTGGTCCATCCCGAGGACCAGGCCGCGGCCGCCGCCGACCTGCACGTGCTGCGCTACGCGCGCCGCCATCGCAAACGCTTCGAGCGCATGTTCGCCGCCGCTCTCCTGGGAGCGGCGGCGCTGGCCTGCTTCCAGCCGAGGCTGCTCGCGGGGCTCCTTTGGGGGGCCCTGCTGGGCGCGGCCTACGTCGTGGACGTCCCCCTGCTGGGAACGCGCTTGAAATCGGTCCCATACCTTAAAACGCTCTACGTGCCCTTCGTCTACGTCAGCACCGTCGTTCTCCTGCTGGGCCGCCTGCCGAACGGGCGCCGGGAATGGAGCTTGACGGCGGGATTTCTGGCGCTCGTCGCGCTGAACACCGTCGCCTGCGACCTCAAGGACCGCGAGAGCGACCGGCGCGCGGGGATCAGGACGATCGCCAATCGCTTCCCGGCCGTCCGGGTCGCGGCCGCGGCGCAGGCGCTGTGCGTCCTGCTGGGATGGACATTCTGGTCCTTGGGCGGGTCCCTGGAGAAAGCCCTCGCCGGAGGCTCCTGGGTCTTGGGAGCGGTTCTCGTCCGGTTCTACGCGGCGTCCGCCGTTCCCACCTGGTATTATTTCGTCGTCATCGACGGGGCGCTGACGCTCCCCTGGCTCTTTTTCAAGCTATTGCAGTGACGGCACCAAGCCCCGCCAGCAATTCCTGACGAGTCAAAAATCTTGCCTATAAGCCAATCGGCAATTAGATGCCGATTGGCTTGCCAAACAGCAACTTTCATGCCCTCCGAGTCTTCTTATTCTCCGAGCCGAATGCAATGGCGGGTTCGTTGCGACGACATGAAACGATGAGGGTGTCTCACGCTTGAATAGCTCCCTGGAGGGATGAAGGGAGTGGTTACAAAAAACGGACAAACACAGGCGGAATTCCGTCTTATCCGGCTCTCTCAAACAGCCAGATATGCGCTCCAGGGCATGCTTTTCCTGGCCAAACGACCTGGAAACGGATTCTGTCTGGTCGAGGATGCGGCAAAGGCTCAGAAGTTGCCGAAGAACTACTTATCTAAGATTTTTCAGAGGTTGGGCCGCCGGGGATTGCTCGTGTCCCAACGAGGTCCTGGAGGCGGATACGCCTTGGCAAGACCTGCCCGGAAGATTTCCTTGTCGGAAATCGTGCGGTCTTTGGAAGAGCCGCGCCCCGCTTGGCGAGAGTGCCTGCTTGAGCTGCGCGGCTGCGTTGGAAATACCCCCTGTCTCATCCACGAAGCGGTCCTGCGATCCGAAAAGGTCCTGCGGGAAGCTTTGGAGAAGGCAAGTCTGGCGGATGCCGCTCGCAACGCTGGAGGATAATCATGGACATGAAGAAAAAGATCAGCCGCAGGGAGTTCCTGAAGTATTCCGGCTCCGGCGCGTTGATGCTGCTGGCGACCGAGCCGCTGTTCGCCCTGCTCAAGCCCACCGAGACCGCGGGCAATCCCCTTGACCGCTATCCTGATCGCGGCTGGGAAAAACTTTATCGCGACCTCGTCGCCACCGATGGGGAGTTCTGCTTCCTGTGCGCGCCCAACGACACGCACAACTGCCTGCTCAAGGCGCACACCAAGAACGGCGTGGCCATGTTCTTCGGCCCGTCCTACGGCTACGGAAAGGCCAAGGATCTTTACGGCAATCAGTCCTCGCACCGTTGGGATCCGCGTCTGTGCCAAAAAGGCCTGGCGCTGATCCGCAAGGTGTACGGTCCGCGCCGCCTCAAATATCCCTCGGTTCGCAAGGGCTGGAAGGAATGGGCGGACTCGGGATTCCCGCGCGACGGCGACGGGCGCATGCCCGAGAGGTACCGCAACCGCGGCAAGGAGTCTTTCGTCAAGGTGTCGTGGGACGAGGCGTTCAAGTACGCGGCCACGGCCATGGACCGGACCGCGCGCTTCTATAACGGCGACGAAGGCAAGGAAAAGCTGCGCCAACAGGGCTACGACGAGGACATGCTCGAGGCGATGAAGGGCGCGGGCGTGCAGACGCTGAAGTTTCGCGGCGGCATGCCTCTGCTGGGGGCCACGCGCATCTTCGGCATGAACCGCTTCTCGAATTCGATAGCCCTTCTCGACCGCAAGATTCGCGGCGTCGGACCGGACAAGGCCGTCGGCGCCCGCATCTGGGACAGCTATTCATGGCACACGGACCTGCCGCCCGGCCACACGATGGCCTGCGGCCAGCAGACCATCGACTTCGACCTGGCGACCGCCGAAAACGCGAACCTCATCGTCTGCATCGGCATGAACTGGATCTCGACAAAGATGCCGGACGCCCACTGGCTCACCGAGGCGCGCCTGCATGGAACGAAGATCGTGACGATCGCCCCGGAGTATCAGTCCACCTCGAACAAAGCCGACAGGGTCATCATCGCCCGGCCGGGAACGGACCCGGCCTTCGCGCTCGGCATGGTCAACGTGATCATTAAGGAGAGGCTCTACGATGAAGAGTACATCAAGGGGCACACGGACCTGCCGCTCCTGGTCCGATCGGACACTCTGAAGAATCTCAAGCCGGCCGATTACATCCCCGGCTACAAGAATGCGGTGCTCAAGAATACGGTCATGCTGCAGAAAGGCGAGAAGCCTCCATCGGCTTACCGGCAGGACAATCAAATCTCCGCGCAGGAACTGCGCGAGGAATGGGGCGACTTCGTCGCCTGGGACGCGGGCGCCAACGCGCCGGTCATCGTCACGCGCGACGCGGCGGCCAAGGCCGGAAACTACGCCCTCGAGGGCAGATTCACGATCAAACTCCTGGACGGCAAGAGCGTGGAGGTCCGCCCGGTTTTCGATCTGATCAAGGAGCAGGCTTCACACTACACGCCCGAGGCGACCGGCGCGATCTGCCACACCTCGCCCGAGAACGTGACGTGGCTGGCCCGCGAGATCGCCAAAAACAGCGGCAAAACCTTGCTCGTTTACGGCATGGGGCCGAACCACTTCTTCAATAACGACCAGAAAGACAGGACGGGCTTCCTGCTCGCTTCGCTGACCAGGAACATCGGCACGCACGGCGGCAACATCGGCTCCTACGCGGGCAACTACCGCGGCGCCTACTTCAACGGCTTGCCGTACTACATCGCCGAGGATCCCTTCCACATCGCGACCGACGAGCACGCGCACGCGGTCTACAAGCCCTACTTCCGCTACGAGTCGGCGCACTATTACAACTACGGCGACCGGCCGCTGCGCGTGGGCAACAAGAACTTCACCGGCAAGACGCACATGCCCACGCCCACGAAGTTCATGTGGTTCTCCAACGGCAATTCCATCCTCGGCAACCTCAAATGGCATCACGACGTCGTGATGAACACCCTGCCCAAGATCGAGACGATCTGCGTGAGCGAGTGGTGGTGGACGGCCTCCTGCGAATACTCCGACATCGTCTTCCCCGTGGATTCCTGGGCCGAGACGAAGATGCCGGACATGACGGCGGCCGTCACCAACCCGTTCATCCAGATGTTTCCCAAGACGCCGCTCAAGCGCCTCCACGACTCCAAGCCCGACATCGCGGTTCTGGCCGGCGTGGCCAAGGCGCTTGCCGGCATCACGGGCGACAAGGGCTTCATCGACTACTGGAAGTGGGTGCACGAGGACAGGGTCGAGGTATACCTCCAGCGCATCCTCGACAACTCCAGCACCACCAAGGGCTACGACATCGAGACGCTGCACGCCGACGCCAAGAAAGGCATTCCCGCGCTGATTATGACGCGCACCTACCCCAAGATCATGGGGTGGGAGCAGAGCGTGGAGGGCCGGCCCCACTACACGAAGTCCGGGCGCATCGAGATGTATCGAGACGAGCCGGAATTCATCGAGCACGGCGAGAACCTGCCCGTGCACCGCGAGCCGGTGGACGCGACGCCGTACGAGCCGAACGTGATCGTCACGGGGGCGCCCAATCTCATCCGGCCCACGCCGCCCGAGGGCTACGGCCTGAAGCGCGGCGATCTGTCGGTCGAAGTCCGGCAGGTCCGCAACGTGACCGTCACGCCGGCGGAGCTGACCAGGACCGCGCATCCGGGCAAGAAGATCGGCATGACCTTGTCCTACATCACGCCCAAGTTCCGGCACGGCGCGCACACGACGCCCGTGGACGTGGATATCATCTCGGCCTGGTTCGGGCCGTTTGGCGACATGCATCGTCGCGACAAGCGCATGCCCTGGGTCGGCGAGGGCTACGTGGACCTCAACCCCGTCGACGCCAAGGAGCTCGGCATCGATGACGGCGACTATGTCTGGATCGACGCCGATCCCGAGGATCGTCCCTTCCGCGGCTGGCAGGACAAGCCCGCGGATTACAAGGTGCACCGCGCGAAGATGCGCGCCCGGTACTACTGGGGCCTGCAGCGCGGCGTGGCGCGGTCTTGGTTTCACATGTACGTGGCGACCTACGGCTCGGTGGAGGGGCATGAGAACAACGCCGACAAGCTCGCGCGCAACCCGCGCACCGGCTATCAAGCGATGTTCCGCTGCGGCAGCCACCAGTCCGGCACGCGCGCCTGGCTGCGCCCGACCTGTCTGACGGACTCGATGGCGCGCAAGGAGTACTTCGGCCAGGTCATCGGCAAGGGCTTCGCCGCGGACATCCACTGCGCCGTCGGCGCGCCGAAGGAGTCGTTCGTCAAGATCTCCAAGGCCGAGAACGGCGGCACGGAGGGCGTGGCGCTCTGGACTCCCGCCAAGGACGGCTACCGGCCCGGCTACACCAAGCAAGCCATGGAAGCGTACTTGAAGGGCGAGTTCGTCGAGATCAAGGCCTGACAGGGGGGATGCGATGGCAAAGGTCAAGAACTGGCAGCTCCAGCGCGAAATGGCGTACAAGTACGCGGCGGCCCCGCCGAAAAGGCAGATCGCCTACGTCTTCGACACGAACAAGTGCATCGCCTGTCAAACTTGCACGGTCGCCTGCAAGACGACCTGGACGTCGGGCGAAGGCGAAGAGCACATGTTCTGGAACAACGTCGAGACCAAGCCCTTCGGCTTCTATCCTCTGGCCTGGGACGTGAAAATTCTCGAGAAGCTCAAGCGCCAGAGCTGGAGCGCCGAAGGCGCCTATGTCGGCGAGACGATCTTCGAGGCCGCGCCGGAAGGCGAGGAAGTCCTGGGCTATATGCCCGCTAAAGAAGATTGGTCCCATCCCAATCTCGGCGAGGACGAAGTCAACGCACCCATCGGGAACATCACGAGCATGAGCACCGAGGGGGGCACCGGCGCGCACGATCGCTGGATGTTCTACTTGGCGCGCATCTGCAACCACTGCTCGAGCCCCGCCTGCCTGGTCGCCTGTCCCCGGCAGGCCATCTACAAGCGGCCGGAAGACGGCATCGTGCTCATCGACCAGGAGCGCTGCCGCGGCTATCAGAAGTGCGTCCAAGCCTGCCCGTACAAGAAGCCGATGTTTAATCCAAAGTCCGGCAAATCGGAGAAATGCATCGCCTGCTATCCGCTCATCGAGAAGGGCATCGCCCCGCGCTGCGTGCAGACTTGCATCGGGAAAATCCGCATGACGGGCTTCATCAACGCTCCCGACAAGGCCGACCCCGACAACCCGATGGACTATCTGGTCCATGTCGCGAAGGTCGCCGTCCCGCTTCTGCCCCAGCTCGGCACCTTGCCGAATGTGTACTACATCCCGCCCATCCACGTGGACAAAACTTATCTGTCCCAGATGTTCGGGCCGGGCGCAGGCGACGCGGTGGAAACCTACAAGCGCCGCGAGGAGAAGACGGTCGGCCTGCTGACTTTGTTTGGCAGCACCGATCACTGGGTGGACAAATTCAAGGTGGAGAAGGGGCTGGCGACCGCCTATCAAGACGGGAAGGAATTGGTGACCGTGCCGGTCAAGGAACCCATCGTCTTTCGCGTATTTCGCGATGAGAAGCTGGACGTCAACCGCCATAGCGTCACCTAGGAGAGATCATGACCACCGCTGCCGTGGAAAAAGTACCCGCCCCGCCCCGGGCCATCGCTTTACGTCTGGTCTCGGCTGGTTTCGGCTATCCGGACGCGGCGTGGCGGCCGCGGTTTGACGCGCTGCTGCGCGCCGCACGCGACTCCCGCGCCGCGCCCGCGAGCGGCCTCAATAAGCTTGAGAAGGCCCTGAGCGCGACGCCGCCCGCCGAACTGGAAGCGCAGCACTTCCGTCTGTTTGGCCCCGCGCCGGCCTGCCCGCTCGAGTTGGCGTTCCACGCGACTCATGATCCCTACGGGCAAGCCAAGAAGATCGCCGATCTGGCGGGTTTCTATAAAGCCTTCGGCGTCGAGTCCGAGGAGCGCGCCGACGGATTGCCGGCGGTCCTCGAGTTCCTGGCCTATCTCGAAATCAAGCGCGTTCATGCCGAGCTGAACGGTTGGAGCCGGCAGCGGGACGTCGTCGTTGACGCGTCGACGAAACTGCGCGAGGAGATCGTCTTCAAGGCCTTCGGCGTCATCGCGCGCAAGCTCCACGCGGCCGGCGCGCCGGAATTCTATCTGCAGCTGTCGGCATTGTGCCGCTCGCTCCTGGGAGGTGCGTCGTGAAGCGCATGCGTCATCTCTTCGTTCTCATCGCGGCGGCGGTTCCCGCCTTGGCGGCGCAGCAGAACCTGGTCTCGAATAAGACCGACAAACTCGGACTTGACCCCTACGCCTCGGCCTGGGAGAAGGCCGCCGCCGTCAAGGTCGCAGTGGCGCCGCAGAAGCTCGTCGTTCCCCAGGGGGGAGGCGCCATTTCCAGCGTCGAGGTTCAAAGCCTGCGCACGGCGAGCGAGATTTTCTTCCGCTTGCGCTGGGCGGACCCGAGCAAGAGCGAGGACCTGGAGCTGTCCGGCCAGTTCGTGGACGGCGTCGCCTTGGAGTTCCCGCTCGCGGCCGGCTCGATGCCCGCGCCGATGATGGGCGAGAAAGGCAATCCGGTCAACGTGTGGCGCTGGAGCGCCGCCATGGCCAAGCCGGAGCACTACGCGAAGGCATACTCGGACTACTACCGCCCGGACGCCATCCACAACACGATCAAGTATTCCGTCAGGCCCGAGGATCTCGTGGCCGAAGGCTGGGGCACGATCGGTCGGCGCAGGGAGCAGGCCGTCGACGGGGCGGGCGACTGGAAAGACGGAACCTGGACCGTGGTCCTTCGCCGCAAGCTCCGAGCTCCCGGCGGCGCGGCGTTCGCCGGAGGGAGCGTGATTCCCTTCGCGCTGGCCGTATGGGAGGGGGGATCCCAAGAGCGCGGTCCGGCCAAGTCCTTTTCAGTCTGGAACAACCTTCTGCTCGATCACGGCATCCCGGCCAAGCCCAAGAACCCGCTCATCGCGGGCAAGATCGTCTACCAACGCTACGGCTGCGGGGCCTGTCACGGCGCCGACGCCAAGGGCGGCGTGCCCAACCCGGGCTCGCAGACGGACCCGATCCCGGCCTTGAACCGGGTGGCGGAGGGCTTCACCGAAGACGAGATCAAGAAAGTCATTCTCAACGGCCGCAACGCCGCGCCGGCAGACCCGAACGGCATCGCTCCGCGGCTGCACATGAACTCGTGGAAGGCCCTCATGGATGAGGAGGAGGTCCACGCGTTGATTGATTACCTCTTCAGTCTTATGCCGAAGGAGAAGGGGCAGGAGTGGTAGTGAATAGAAAAGGGCCTAGGATATCGGCATCGCCGGCATTCCTTGCGGGGATGCTGTTTCCAGCGTCGCTCTGGAGCCAGACGGGCTCCCTCCCCATCAAGTTCGGCGGACAAATCCGGGCGAGGCAGGAGTCGACCAACGTCCTGAGCTACGCCACGCCCGGCGGGAAACACGGCCAGGACCAGACGCTCTTGCGCGTCCGCCTGGGAGTCGAGGCCGACGCCGGACACGATATCAAGGGCTATTTGCAGTTGCAGGACGCGCGCGTCTTTGGTTCCGAGGCCAATACCGCCGCCAACACGGCCAATGTGGACCTGCACCAGGGATATTTGGAGGTTCTCAACCTTTTCGCGCGACCGCTCGATTTGCGGGCGGGCCGCATGGAGCTTCAGTACGGCGACCAAAGGCTGGTGGGACCTCTGGACTGGAGCAACATAGGAAGAGCCTTTGACGGCGGACGCCTGCGCTATCGCTTTGAGAAGGCGGCCGTGGATGCTTTCGCCGCCAACGTCAAGCAGACGGCCGATGTGAGGCGCAATCAAACCTTTTGGGGTCTCTATGGTTCCTGCAAGGCGGTCCCCAAGCACGAGGCGGACCTTTACGTCCTGGGCCGGGACTTCGGCGATGGGACGCAGACGGCCGAGCTGGGCAACAAGGGCAATTTAAGCGATCGCACGCTGGGCGCGCGCATCAAGGGGACTCCCGGGGCCTGGGACTACTCGGGCGAGGCGGCCTGGCAGTTCGGGCGCAAGGCCGGCCAGCAGGCGCGCGCCTGGGCCATGGCGGCGACGGGCGGCTATGCCTTCGAATCCCGGTATAAACCGCGCGTTGGCGTTGAGTACGATTACGCCTCGGGTGATTCCAAGCCCGACGACAACAAAATCCAAACCTTCGATCCGCTCTTTCCCACCGGCCATCTTTATCAGGGCTACCAGGACATCTTCTATTGGAGGAACGGTCATGACTTCAAAGGAACAGCCTCCATCGTTCCCGCGGCCGGATGGAAGGTTCAGGCGGACTACCATAAGTTTCTTTTGGACCACAGCTTCGATGCCTGGTACGACAAGACGGGCGCGGTCATCGCCCGCGACGTGACCGGCGGCTCGGGACGCAACATCGGCGACGAAGTCGACCTGCATGTCCGCGCGAAATTCCGCGACACGATCGGGTTGTGGTTCGGGTATTCCCGCTTTTTTGCCGGACGATTCGTTAAGAACACGGTTGGAAATAAGGAGAGGGATTGGGCCTTCTTTCAGGCCACGCTGGACTTTTAATGGACGGCGCATGATCCAAGACGAACCCAAGCCGTTTTTAGATCATCTCGACGAGTTTAGGACACGACTCCTGCGTTCCTTGATCGTCTTTTTCCTGGTTCTGGGCATCGTTTTGATGCTTCCCTCCTTTGAAAATTCGTTTTCCATACGAGCCTTCCGCTGGCTTTCCACGGGACTTCTGCCGCCCGGAACGCGGCTGGTCTTCCTGGACGCATTCGAGCCGGCCTGGGTCATTCTAAAAGTCGGTTTGGCGCTGACGTCGGCCATTCTGTCCCCATATCTCCTCTATCAGCTGTTCGCTTTCTTGGCTCCGGCGTTTGCCCGGGAATCACAAACGACGATTGCATCGGTCATCATTGCCGGGACGGCTCTTTTCCTGCTGGGCATGTGTCTCGCTTACGCCTTGATCATTCCCGCCAGCCTGCGCGTCCTGTTGGGATTGGGCGTCGCCGCCGGCGGGGTCATGCAGCTGACTTTTGACCGCTTCTACACTTTCGTTCTGACGATGCTCTTAGTTTTCGGGATACCCTTTGAGATGCCGGTGGTCCTCGGGTTCCTGGTGCGCTTGGAAGTGCTCAATTTGACGCAACTGCGGGATTCCAGGCGTTCTGTCTATCTTGGCATCGCCATATTCTCAGCCGTAATAACTCCCGACCCCACCGCCTTCAGCCAAGTCCTGCTTTCCATAGCATTGATGGGGCTCTACGAAACAACCCTTTTGGCGTACGCGATTTTTGACCGTCCGAAAATGGCGGAAGCGTTGCAAGCTGGGTAATGGGAGGACTGATGGAGATATTCAAGCGGATTGCGGCAGTCATGGTCGCAACGACCGTCGCGATGCTGGGCGCAAGCGCCGGAGCAGCCGATAAGGGCGGACAGGACGAGAAGGCCAAGGCGCTCGCCAATCCTTATGCCAACGATTCGGGATCTGCGGCCTTGGACGTTTCGGGATACCCCAAGGACACTCAAAGCGGATACGCCCTGCTGAGCGTCAAGTGCGCTAAATGTCATACGGCCGCGCGGCCGCTTAATTCGCAGTTCGTGGAACCCGAGGGCGCCAGTCCCGGCGCACAGGATGCCGCCATCGCGGCTCTCAAGAAAGACAGGCCGGAGTTATTCAGGGATAAAAAGGTGTGGCAGATCGAGGCTGGAATCTGGAAACGCTACGTCAAGCGGATGATGTCCAAGCCAGGCTGCGATATCTCAAATCCGGAAGGCAAAAAAATATACGAGTTCCTGGTGTATCACTCCAATCACCATAAGCTCAACAACCAAAAGGCGTGGGCCGCCGCGCGGCGAAAATCATTGGAAGATTTCAGGAAGAGTCATCCTGCCCGCTACAAGGAACTGTATGAAGAGTAAAGAGGCTTGTCTTATGCCGCAAGACGGATCGGGAGGTGAATGGCGATGTTCGACATAGGATTCTCGGAACTGCTGGTTATTCTGCTCGTGGCGCTGCTTCTATTCGGAGCCAAACGGGTTCCGGAAGTGGCGAGGGCGATCGGACAGTCCGTCAATGCATTCAAGAACGGACTCAAGGAAGCTTCCCGCAATGTGGAAGAGGCAAAAACCGAGGCTAAAAAATTGCCGGAGGAAAGCAAAACGTAGACTCCTAGAGTTGGCTCCGAGCCCGCGCTCCTAACCCCTGATCGGAATTCAGGATATGGACGCAGGGCCAATCCCAGGCAGCCGGGGGAACAGGGCCAGCTCCGAAAGGAGCTGACCTCTCGAGGTTAGAAAGGAGAATGAATGAAATTCAAGCGCGCCAGTCCCGTCGTCTTGAGGGACTGGCATTTTATTTTATGAAGACATTGACCCACTTGGATTCCAACGGAAATGCCCGCATGGTGGACGTTGGGTCAAAGCCCGTGAGCGCGCGCAAGGCGATTGCCTACGGCGAGGTCCGGATGAGTCCCGAAGTTCTTCGGCAGATAAGGGACCGGGAAGTTCCCAAGGGCGACGTCATGGCGGTCGCCAAGATCGCCGGCATCATGGCGGCCAAACGGGTCGATGAGCTGATCCCGCTTTGCCATAGCCTCAACCTGGATTCCGTTGATTTAACATTCGAATCCAAGCCGGATCGCCTATGCGTTCAAGCGACAGTTTGCACCCAAGGCAGAACCGGCGTTGAAATGGAGGCCTTAACCGCCGTGAGCGTGGCCTGTTTGACCATTTACGACATGGCAAAAGCCGTGGACAAAGAGATGCTGATCGGCCCGATCTATCTGGTGGAAAAAGAGGGCGGCCGGTCCGGGCATTTCATCCGCGGGAGAGACCTATGACCAAAGGAAATGGTTTGAAAATTACAGTGGGGATACTCACGATCAGCGACCGCTGCTCAAAGGGCCTGCGGCGTGATGAAAGCGGCCCTGCCTTGCGAAGACTGGTTGAATCTCAAGGCTGGAGGGTGGCGCAATCCGCGGTGGAGCCCGATGAGCGGGAGAAAATCAAGGAAACGCTCTTGGACTGGTCTGACGGCAAGGGTCTTGCGCTCATTTTGACCACGGGCGGAACGGGCCTCGGTCCTCGGGACGTGACGCCGGAGGCGACGCGCGGAGCGTTGGACAAGGAACTCCCGGGCCTCGTGGAGCGGATGCGCCTTGAGGGGTCTAAAAGGAACGAGCGGGCCGTGTTGTCGCGGGCAATCGCCGGCGCGCGCGGGAGATCTCTCATCCTCAATCTTCCCGGAAGCCCGCGCGGAGCGACCGATTCGCTCAAGGCCGTCCTCAACCTCGTGCCGCACGCGCTGGCCATGCTTCAAGGAGAAGGGCATGAAAAAGACCGGGTCGAGGCGGCAAGATGATCGCCAAGGAGCGGAAGGTCGCCGAAGTCTTTGAGCGCTATCCGTCGGCGCAAGCCGTTTTTGCCCGATTCGGCTTCCGTGCCCTGTTCAACCCTCTCCTTCGAAAAACTTTTGGGCAGCTCACCACGATCGAGCGGGGATGCAAATTGCACCGAGTCCCCCTGGAATCGTTCCTAGATGCCCTGAACCAGGCTGCATTCCAGACCTCGCCGCCATCGGAATCTCCAGGGCCAGCCATTGCGGCCGATCGGCCCCAGCCTAATGCGTCGCAGCCGCAGGAGATAATGGAACTGCTGGATGCCAACGTCGGCGCTCTCATCCAGATGCATCCGCGGGTCAAAACCGTCTTTATCAGGTATTTTGGCCCCGGCTGTTTCGAGTGTCCGGCCTTCGGCACGGAGACGGTCGGCTTCGCCTGTCTTATGCATCACGCGAATCCGGGGGCCTTCGCCCGAGACTGCCTTGCGCTGATGGAAGATTCCGAGGCGACTGGAGATAATCCATGACGGGAAAATACGCCAACTACTTCCTATTGGCCGCGGTTATTTATTTAGTTGCGAGCGCCGTCCTGGGATTGGCGATGATGCTGAGCTGGACGGGCGGCGAGTGGCGCGGCCTCGAGTACTATCTCATACCATCCCATGCTCACCTGATGCTGCTGGGTTGGGTCTCCATGACCATGTACGGAATGATGTACCGCGTCGTGCCGGCTTTTTTCGGACGGCGGCTTTATTCGGAACGGCTCGCGTGGAGCCACCTCGTCATCGCCAATATAGCCACCGCGGGGATGGCCTTGTTCTTCGGCCTTAATCGCTGGCAAGGGGGACGCTGGGTGTGGGCCTTGGCGGCTTCGGGCGGCCTTCAGTTCCTTGGCGTCCTCATTTTTGCCTTCAACATGATCGCAAGCGTGGTCTCGGGAGAGACCAAATTGGAGGCTTATCGTGATCCCGCCTCAAAAGGCTCTTGACCTGATCCTGGACAGCGCGCATGCCCTTGCCGGTGAAGACGCGGATCTCAACGCATCGGTCGGGCGCGTGCTTGCCGAGGATATATTCGCCAAGGATGATCTTCCCCCTTTCGACAATTCAGCGATGGACGGATTCGCGGTGAGGTTCCAAGATTGCTCCCTCGCCTCGCGACACGCTCCGGCGCTTCTTAAAATCAAAGAAACTATTCGGGCGGGTGCCGCGGCCCGACTGGAGGTGCGTCCGGGCGAGGCGATCAAAATCATGACCGGAGCGCCGCTTCCGAAAGGCGCGGACGCCGTCGTGATGAGGGAAGTGACAAAAGACCAAGGGGATGGGCGGGTGGGCATCCTGCGATCTCCGGAGTCCGGAGATCACATTCGCCGTCATGGCGAGGATATCCGTTCCGGGGCGCGAATCTTGACTAGGGGAATCAAGATTCGTCCCTATGAAGTGGCCCTGCTGGCCGCCCAGGGAATTGATCATGTATTCGTCGTTAAAAGACCGCGGGTCTCTATTCTGGCGACCGGCGACGAGCTGATGGAAGTCGCGGATAGGCTGGCTCCGGGCAAGATCCGCAATTCCAATGGTCCCACCCTGGCTGCCGCGCTCTCCCGATGGGGAGCCAGCCCTCTGGACAAAGGCATCGTCAAGGATGACCCGCCTTTGATGCGGCAAGCCCTGGAAGAATCCCTGGCGGGCGCGGACGTGCTCCTAGTCACCGGCGGAGTTTCAGCGGGCGACTTCGACTACACCAAGACCGTTCTGGAGCAGCTGGATTTGCGGCTGGTCTTTTGGAAGGCTGCCATCAAGCCGGGAAAACCTCTCTTGTTCGGCGTGTGCGGCGGCAAACTGGTCTTCGGCCTGCCGGGAAACCCCGTTTCGGTGATGGTCTGCCTCGAAGAATTCGTTCGTCCGGCGCTGGAGAAGCTGCAAGGCCATGCTCCGGGATATCCCAGCTATCACTTGAGCGGCAGGGCGGCCAACGATTACCCGAAACCCAAGGACAGGCAGCAGTACCTGTTTTGCCAAGCCGAGCGGGAGGAGAACGGTTACAAACTTCAAATCATCCGGCCGCAAGGCTCCGCGATGCTTGGGATGGCCTGCAAGGCCAACGCGCTGGCGATCGCTCCGATAGGCATGAGCCGCGTGCGGCAAGGGGACACGCTGGCTTTTAGATGGCTGAAATGATGAAAGGGGTCACGGGCGTGGTGCTGGCGGGCGGCGAAAGCCGCCGCTTTGGTTCCAACAAGGCCTTGGCGTCATGGAAAGGCAAGACCATGGTGGAGGGCGTGGTCGAGATCCTCTCGGGCATGTTCCCGTCCAACCTTGTCGTAGTGAAAAATCCGGAATCATTTCCATTTTGGAACAAGACAAATGTGCGGGTCGTCAAGGACATGACGACGGAGTCTCACTCCCTGGGCGGGATCTGGTCCGGTTTGTCCCACGCCGCGACCGAGCATGTGTTCGTCTGCGCCTGCGACATGCCTTTTCTGCGGCCGAAGCTGGTGAAAAACCTTTGGGATGCGGGCCGGGGCTATGACGCCGTCATCCCCGTCTGGCGTGAAAAGCCGCAGCCGCTGTGCGGAATCTACTCCAAAAAATGCCGCGGGGTCATCGAATGTCTGATCAAAGACCAGCGGCTCAAGATTCAGGAGCTTTTCGATATCGTCCGCACTCGTTTCTATCTGGAAGCGGAGGTCAAATCGGCGGATCCGGCGGGCCTCTCTTTTGTGGACCTCGACACAAGGCAAGAGTACGAAAGGGCGAGGCGGAAGAAGCCATGTTGACCGATCCCTTCGGCCGCAGGATTGATTATCTCCGCCTATCGGTCACGGACCGCTGCAATCTGCGCTGTGTCTACTGTCTTCCCGCTCAAGGCGTCGCTGGGTCCGCTTCGGAAGAACTCTTAAGCGACAAGGAAATCGTGCGTCTCGTCGGGGTCGCGGCAAGCCTTGGAATCAACAAGCTCCGCGTGACGGGGGGAGAGCCGCTGGCCCGTCCAGGAATCGTCAATCTGCTCGGAGCCATCGCGGCCACTCCGGGCCTGACGGATATCTCCCTTTCAACGAACGGGGTGCTTCTATCCAAGCTGGCGGAGGATTTGCGCCGCGCCGGATTGACGCGGGTCAACGTGAGCCTGGATACGCTGCGGGCCGAACGATTCCCGGCGATTGCCCGTCGCCGCGGCCTTGAGGTCGTCATGCGCGGAATCCGGGCGGCCCTCGACGCGGGGTTCTCGCCCGTCAAGATCAACGTCGTGGTGATGAACGGCATCAATTCCGATGAAATTCCCGATTTTGTCTCGCTCACCCATCGTTTGCCGGTTCATGTCCGTTTTATCGAGCTCATGCCCATCGGAGAGACGGGTTTCTTCAATGCCCGGCGCTGGCTGCCGCTGCGTGAAATCCAAGCGCGCTGCGGACCGCTCGAGCCTCTGAGCCCGGCGGAACAGCCCCTCGGGTTCGGTCCCGCGGTGTACTTCAAGTCTCCGGCTGGACTGGGCTCCGTGGGTTTTATTTCCGCTTTGAGCTGCAACTTTTGCGGCCGCTGCAACCGCTTGCGCTTGACCGCGAAGGGGCGGCTTCTGCCTTGTCTGGCCTCGGAAGCGGGCCTAAATCTAAGGGAATCCCTCAGAGCTGGAGCCGGCGACGCGGAGATCGCCGCGTTGCTGCGCCAGGTGGTGGCCATGAAACCCGAGCGCCACCAGATGGCGCCCGAGGGCGGCGGAGTCCGGGAAAGCTTTATGTGCTCATTAGGGGGATAGCTATGGGAACAATTCTCGCAGTCTGCGTAAGCGCCAGGAAAGGCATCCGAAAAAAGAACGTGGAGCAGGCGATGTTTCTTGAGAACTTCGGCATAGAAGGCGATGCTCACGCCGGAAACTGGCATCGCCAGGTGAGCCTGCTTGCTTGGGAGAGCATCGAGAAGATGCGGGCCAAAGGTCTCCAGGTCAACGTCGGCAGCTTCGCCGAGAATGTCACCACGCGCGGGATCGACCTGGTCTCCTTGCCTATCGGCAGCCGAATCCGTATCGGAAGCGACGTGGTGTTCGAGGTGACCCAAATCGGCAAGGAGTGCCACGCCCGCTGCGCGATCTATGCTCTGGCTGGAGACTGCGTGATGCCCAAGGAGGGCATTTTTGCCCGCGTCATCCAGGGCGGAATGGTGAAGGCCGGCGACGGCATCGCTCCGTTGAGTCCGGTTGCGGCGCGCGCGGCATGACTCGTGAATTAGAGACTCTTCTTGTCCACGCCGCCGTCTTTTTGGTGGCCCTTCTTTATTCCTCGGTGGGGCACGGAGGCGCGTCGGGATATCTGGCGATTTTATCGCTCGTTTCCTTTCCAAAAGACAGCGCCGCGGCCAGCGCGCTGGTTCTCAATGTTTTGGTGTCCTCTTTGGCCGCCGTCGCTTTTTATAGGGCGGGCCGTTTCCATTGGAAGCTGACTTGGCCTTTTATCCTCGGCTCGATTCCGATGGCATATGTTGGAGGACTCATCCGGCTTTCGTCGGCCGCTTTCTCCATCCTCTTGGGAACATCTCTGACCCTGGCGGCCTTCAGACTATGGATCGATCTTCCCGATAAAGTCGAATGTCCGCCGCGGGTAGTTGTCCCCGCAGCCGTGATCTCAGGGATGGTGATCGGGCTGGTTTCCGGAATGATCGGCATCGGCGGCGGTGTTTTTCTGAGCCCCCTGATCCTCTTGCTGGGCTGGGCGGACGCCAAGCAGGCGGCGGCGACCAGCTCCCTGTTCATCCTCGTCAATTCGATCGCGGCTCTGATCGCACGCTGGCAGGAAGCTCCCGCGGCAGCGCATCTATGGAGTCCGCTGGTGATTTCAGCTTTTGTCGGAGGCTGGTTCGGGTCCCGAATTGGCTCAAGCCGCCTGTCCAATTTATCCCTGCGGCGGCTGTTGAGTTTCGTCCTCTGGGGGGCAAGCCTTAAACTGCTTTACGGAATGAGTTAAAATCAGCCTCGGTCCTCTGGAGAGTTGCTGACACGCATAGGACGGGATGAAGGCGCGATCGCAGTTAGGGCCTTAAGCTTTTGCGTCCCCATAGCTCAATGGATAGAGCGCCGACCTTCTAAGTCGGTGATGGAGGTTCGATTCCTCCTGGGGACATTTTGATTTTCCTTTCCTCAAGCACGCGCATTAGGCGGAATCGCGAGCGCGAGCATCGCGCAAGCGATGATCACGGATTGTCGGACGCGGCCCGCGCCGCCCAGGCGTCCCAGACCGCGTAGTCGGAGCGGGCGTAGCCCTGGCGGGAGAGGACGCGCAGGAGGGTGAAGGCGAGGTCGCCGCCCTCCGGCTGCCGAAGGCGCAAAAGGAAGGCCAGGCGCGGCGCGGCGGAAAACATGCGCCGTCGGTAGGCGTCCCGGTCAGCCAGGGGCACGAGCAGGCCCATGGCCCGCGCGCGCACCGTCCCGGACGGATCGTCGAGGCGAGCCAGGACGCGGCCGAGCGGGAGGGGGAGCTCGGGATGAACGTTGGCGACGTCGGCCAGGATCTGCAGGGCCGCGCCGCGCACGCGCGCGTCCGGATCGGAGAGCGCGTCGCGGCAGAGCGCGACGACGACGGGGCCGGAGCTGGAATAGCTGAGCACGAACAGGGCGGCGGCGCGCCGCCCGCCGTCGGCGTCGGCCAGCGCCCGGCGCAGGGCGCCCGCGCGCCGCGCCGCGCCCGCGACGAAGGCCCGGTGATCGGCCGCCGCCTCCGGAGTGCCGCCCCAGAGACAAAAATAGCCGGGGCAGGCCGGCCGTTCGCTGGCCCGCGCGCCGCGGCGCGAGAGCTCCTCGCCTTGCGCCGCGTGCCGGCGCCAGCGCGCCAACAGGCCGTCGGGGTCGGGCCGGCGCTCCCGCGGGGCCGGGGCGAAATCCAGCCGGGCCGCGGCGTCGGCCCGGTCCACCACGTCAAAGAGCGCGTACCAGGAACGTCCGGCGGACGCGTAGTGCTCCGAGATCGTCAACTCCGCGCGCGCCACGCCGAGCAGGGAGCCGGCCTGGCGCTCCAGCGCGACGCGCAAGGCTTCCGCGGCCGCGTCCGCGGCGGGCCGGCCGCGCCCGCGCAAGGCGACATAGCGATCCAGACCCTCTCCAAAGCGGCGGCGCGCCTCCTCGACGGTTAGGATCGAGGAGCGGTAGACGTCCACGCCGCTCACGCCTCGGTCCGCCGCCGTCTGCGCGCCGGCGTGCCGGACCGCGGCGAACGCGAGGACGGCCGACAGTATCCAGCTCATCGCGCCGGATTATATCGGATTTGGTAAGGTGAGGGAGTGAGCCGAACCAGAATCTCCGGCGCGCGCGTCGAGACGATCGAGACCCCGCTGCGACGCTCGTTCGTGACCGCGCTGGGCCGGCGGGAACGCACGAAGAACGTGGGGATCACTCTGCGCCTGGACGGCGGCGCCGAGGGCTACGGCGAGGCTTCGACCTCCCTGGCGATGCGCCGCCTTTCCGCGCCGGCGCTGGCGGCGGCCCTGCGGCGCTTGGCCGCGCGCTCGCGCGGCCGCGACGCGCGCGCCTGGCGCGCGCTCGCGGCCGAGGCCTGGGACCGCGAGGGAGCGCTCCCGCCCGCGGCCGCGGCGTTCGAGTCCGCGCTCCTCTCGGCTCTCGCGGCGGAGGCCGGGACGACGCTGGCGTCGTGGCTCGGCGGCCGGATGAAGCGCGTGAAAAGCGACCTGACGATCTCGGCCTGGGACGATCCCAGCCTCGCGCGGGAGGCGGCGGCCGAGGCCGCGGCCTGGGGTTTCGACGCGCTCAAGATCAAGGTCGGGGGCGCGTTGGCGGCCGATCTGGAGCGGGTGCGCGCCGTGCGCCGGGCCGCGCCGCGCGCCCGCCTCATCCTGGACGGCAACCAAGGCCTTTCCCCGCGGGGCGCCCTGCGTCTGCTCGACGCCGTCCGGCGCCAGGGCGGCGACGTGCTCCTGCTGGAGCAGCCCACCCCCAAGGACGACCTCCGGGCCCTGGCGTTCGTGGCGCGGCGCGCGGGCATCCTGGTGGCGGCCGACGAGAGCGCGGCGACGCCGGAGCAGGCCGCGCGCCTGCTGGAATTGGGCGCAGCCACCGCGATCAACGTCAAGCTCGCCAAGTCCGGCCTCTCGCGAAGCCTGGAGATCGCCGCGCTGGCCGCCGCCGCAGGGGCGCCGCTGATGATCGGCTGCATGGCCGAGACCGCGCGGGGACTGGCCGCGAGCGTGCACGTCGCGCTTGGCACGGGGCTGTTCCGATTCGTGGACCTCGACAGCGACCTGCTGCTCGCCGAGGCGCCGGAAGCGCGGCGGGCGGCGGGCTGGGTCCGGCGCGGGCCCGTCCTGTCTTTGGATTAGGCCGCGATCCTTCGGACGCGGCACAGATGCGCTGAGGAAAGGCTCATAGCATCTAGGCCCCGGCCCAGGTCGAGCCCAGAAAGCGCCGCCAGGAGCGCGGGCCGTCGTGGGCGGGCAGGATCACGGGCGCGGCGGGGATCTCGAAGCTGCGGCCGTCCAGAGCGTGGACGCGCTCGCGCACGCCCGCGGGCCCGCACTCCACGGCCAGAAAATGGTGGAAGCGGTCCGCGGCCCCGGAGGGGAACAGCGCCGAGCCGCCGCCGCCCGTGAGCACGTAGCGCACGCCCCGATAGTCCTGCACGCCGAAGGCATGGACATGCCCCATGTAGACGCGGCTGACGCGCGCCGCGGAGACGATCTCGGAGAACTCGCGCGCGCCGCCGGTGAACCCTCCGATCGCGTGCGCCGGGCCGACTCCGCCCCACAGGCCCAGGTGCGCGGGCGGCATGTGGGTGAAGACGACCTTGCGGCCGGGCGCGTCCAGGACCAGGCGCAGCCAGCGCCGCTGGGCCGCGGTCAGCCGCCGGGCGCTGGAGTCCAGGACCACGAAGCGGGTCCCGGCGTGGTCGAAGGCGTAGTTGGCGCGGCCGAAGAGCCGGCGGTAGAGGGTCGAGTGGGAGGAGCCGTTGGGGCGGGAGCGGTCGTGGTTGCCGATCACCGTCAGGTAGGGGCGGCCCAAGTCCGCGCGCCGAAGCTGGCGCAGGAAGCGCGCGTAGCGCTCTGGCCGGCCTTTCTCGACCATGTCGCCGAGCTGGACCACGAAAGCCGCGGGCGCGGCGCGTATGGCGGCCATCTGCCGGGGAAAGACGCCCTCGCGGTTGAAGAGCCTGCGCCAGATCCAAAAGCGCGAGGGCTCCACGTCGCCCAGCACCGCGAAGCGCGCCGTGCCGGCCGCCGCTGCCGGCAGGCGCGCCAGGCGTCCGAGTTGGCGCTCCGTGCGCCAGCGCCGGGCCAAACCGAGCAGCTCCGGGGGAGGGGGGCGGCGATCGTCGTGAAAACGCATCCTGTTCCTGCCTGCTGGAAGGATGCCCCGGCGGCGGGCCGTTGTCAAGGCCGGGGGCGCGATGATACCATGGCCCGATATGTTCCGCGAGCTGCGTGGCTTGGCGCGAGAAAGCGCGGTCTACGGGCTCTCCACGGTCCTCGGGCGGCTGCTCAGCTTCCTGCTCGTCCCGCTCTTCACCCACCTGCTCGACCGCGCGCAGAGCGGCGTCGTGCAGACGGTCTACGCCTACGTCGCCTTCCTCGCCGTGCTCTACGGCCTGGGGCTCGACGTCGCCTACCTGCGCCTGGGGCGGCGCGACGGCGGGCCCGACGGCGCCGCCTTCGGCGGGGCCTTGGCCTGCGTGGGCGCGGCCGCGCTCGCCGTCTCGACCGGCCTCTACGCCTGCGCCGGCTCCGCGGCGCGCCTCATCGGCATCCCTTCCGAGTTCGCCGACGTGGTGCGCTGCGCGGCCGGAATCCTCGCGCTCGACGCGCTGGCGCTCGTGCCCTACGCGGAACTGCGGGGCGCCCACCGCGCGCCGGCCTACGCGGGCGTCAAGCTCGCGGGCCTGACCTTGAACCTGGTCCTCGCCTGGATTTTCGTGCGCGGCCTGGGGCTGGGCGTGCGCGGCGTGTTCCTGGCCAATCTGGCCGCCTCGGCCGCCGGCCTGGCCCTGCTGGCCCCGCTGACCGCGGCGCGCGTCTCGCGTCCCGACCTCCGGCGCGTGCGCGAGCTGCTGCTCTTCGGCCTGCCCCTGGCGCTGGCCGGGCTGGGCTCCATGATCGTCCAGGTGGCCGACCGCCCCCTCCTCGCGCGCCTGGCGGGCCTGCCGGCCGCGGGCCTCTACGGCAACTGCTACAAGCTGGGCGTGCTGATGATGCTCGTCGTGGGGATGTTCGACCAGGCCTGGAAGCCCTTCGTGCTCGAGCGCGCGTCGCGGCCCGACGTGGACCGCCTGATCGCGCGGGTGCTCACCTACTTCGCCGCGATCGCGGCCTGGACGTTCCTGGCGATCGCGCATTTCGTCGAGCCCGCGGTCACGGCCCCGATCTTCGCGGGGCGCCCCCTCTTCCATCCCGCCTACTGGGACGGCCTGCGCGTCGTGCCCGTCGTGACCCTGGGCTACCTCTTCAACGGGTTCTACTTCGTGATGCTGGCGCCCTTGCTCATCGAGAGGCGCACCGCGTCGGTGGGACTGGCGACCTGGGCCGGGGCCGCCCTCAACGTCGGCGCCAACTTCCTGCTCATCCCGCGCTGGGGGATCATGGGCGCGGCCTGGGCCACGCTCCTGGCCTACGCGGGCATGGCCGCGGCGGTGTGGGCCCTGGGCCGCCGGCCCGTGCCCTATGAAGGAAGACGCCTGCTCCTCCTGGGCGCCTGGACCGCGGCCCTCTGGATCGCGGGCGCGCGGCTGGGCCTGGGCGCCCGGACGGCGCTGCTTGCCGCCTACCCGCTGGGCCTGCGCCTCTTTGGCTTTTTCGACTCGGAGGAGCTGGCCGAGCTGAAAGCGCTGCTGCGCTTTAGGGACGCACGGGACGCACGGACAGAGCCTCCGCTTCCGGCCGCGGACTGAACGGGTCGGCGGCCGGAGCCGGCAGGCGCGGCGGCTCCAGAGGCCGGACGTGGTGGACGCGCAGCCGCGGCCCATCGAAGGAGAAGGCCAGCTCCACGCCGCCGCCGCTCCAGGCGTCCAGCCCGCGCGCCAGGCGCGCGACGCGGGCCAGGCGCTCCGGCGACAAGGCGGGCCTGGCGCCCGCGACGACGGCCTCCCGCGCGCGGCCGTCGCGGGCGTCGAGGGCCCAGCGGTCGGCCGGCGCGGAGCCGGAGAGCAGGCCGTCCACTCCGCCGGGCGCGGCTTCCACGACCACCCGCCCGCGCAGCCCCGAGCCCGGGTCGCGCGAGAAGGCCAGTCCCGAGACCTCCGCCGGCCGCAGGCGCTCCACGCGGACGCGGCCCGCGATGTCGGCCCCGCGGCCCGCGCGCAGGCGCGCGCCCAGCGGCCCCGGCTCCCAGGAGGCGGCCCAAACCTCGACCACCGCGCGCAGGACCTCGCCCGCCGGGGCCTGGAGCGTGACGTCCTCGCCGATCACCAGGCAGGAGCCGCCCGCCGCGGCCGCCAAGGCGGCGCGGCCGGCCGGGGAGTCGGGAGGAAGACGCCCTTCCAGGATGCGGGCGCGCAGACGCTCCGACTTGCGCCGCAGGTCCAAGGAGGCGTCGGGCAGGAGCCGGGCAAAATGCGAGGACAGCCCGTTCTGGGCGACGAAGTCGCTCCACGCGCCGTCCGGGAGCTCCGCCGCCAAGACGCGGTCGGCCCCCGCCGCGGCCGCGGCCTCCTCCAGCGTCAAGACCGACGCCGGAACCGAGCGCCGCCGGCGCCGCGCGGCCGTCAGGCAGGCGCGCGCCGCCGCCGCCACGCCCTCGTCGCCCGCCCCCAGCGCCCGTCCGGCCGCCGCCGCCCGGGCCGCGATCCCGCGGGCCGCCGCGGACACGCGCTCCAGGGCGGCGGCCGTCGGAGCGGCTGCGGCGTCGGCGGGGCAGGAGGCGAGGGCGGCGGCCGCGCGCCGCGCCGCCCGGGCCCAGGCCCGCCGCGCCGCCGCGTCCACGCCCGCCTGGCGCGGCCCGGCCGACGCCCGCGCCGCCCTCATGAGGCGCGCCAGGTCAGCCGGGGCGACGCCGCCCTCGAGCGCGCGCGGCGCCAGCTCCGCGGCCAGCGCCGCCGCCGCGCCCGGCTCGGCCTCCAGCCAGCGCTCCAGCGCGCCGGCATCGCGCAGACCGTCGTAGGCCAGGGCCGCCTGAGCCGCGGCGACCGCCGCCTCGGCCTGCTCCGCCGGAGGCAGGCTCACGGTCCCGGCTGCGGGGTCCACGCAGACCGCGCCGCCTTCGCGCAGGACGCGCTCGCGCTCGCCCGACGCGACCCGGACCGCGACGCCCTCCACGAGGAACGCCTTCCCCGGCACGGACTCCGACAGCGACAGCGACGGCCCCGCGGGGTCCCAGACCCCGCGTCCCAGCGCCACCGCCGGCACGCCGTGGCGCCTGGCCGCCGCCGCGGCAAAGCCGCTCAAGCCGCCGCGCCGCGCCACCACGGCCTGCGAAAGCCGGACGGCCTCCTCGTCGCCCGGGCCCGCGGCGTCCACGACGAAGACCAGGCCGCCGCCCGCCGCCTGGACCCGGTCGAAGGTCGCGCGCCCGCACGTCGGCCGGCCCGGCCCCAGGCTCAGCGCCAGGCCGCGAAAAACCCCGGGCTCCGGCTCGGGCGCGGCCGCCAGGCGCGAATCAAGAGCCGCGCGGCCGGGCGCGGCAAGGACGACGAAGAGGGCGGCGAACGCCGCGCTCATCTCGCGACGACGGCGGCGAGCAGGCCCGTGTCCGGATCGCGCAGGGCGGCCCAGTCCGCGGGAGGCCGGCGGGCGACCCGCGCCGCGCGGAAGCGGACCAGCTCATAGCCGCCCACGGACGCGACGGGCGGCGCCAAAAGGGCGGCGGGATGACCGTCGAAATCCCTCGCCAGAGGAGAGCCCTCCGGATGCCGGCGCAGTTCCGCGATCAAGTCGCCGGCCTGGCGCGCCGCGAGGCCCGCCTCCGGCCCGACTCCGGCGGAGGACGCGGCGGCCAGGGCCCCGGCGGCCAAATCGGCCAGTTCCTCGGCGCCGCGAGGCAGGTCCTGCCCGCCCAGCGAGGCGCGCACGCCCTCGCCGGCGCGGGTCGCGGGCAGACCCAGCGCGTCCAGGCGCCGGGCCAGCTCCTCGCCGCCGCGCGCAAACGACAGCTCGAGGAAGCCGCCGTCCCGGGTCGGCGCGAAATTCGCGGCGAGGTCCACGCCGGAAGCGAAGGCCCAAAGCCGTCCGCCCGACGCGACGGCCGCGAGGGCCTTGGCCCCGCCCGCGATCATGCGCCGGGCGGCCGCCGCCCCGGCGCCGTCGGCGTCGCCGATCACGATCAAGCCCGGCCCGGTCTGCGAACGCCGCACGCGCTCGTAAAGCTCGCGCTCGGCTTCTCCGCGCAAACGCCCTGCCCAATACGCGGCCTGGCCTTCCTCCAGGAGCGCGGACGCCATGCCGGGCGCAAGCCCGTCCTCCGACCCCAAGACCTCGGCTTTGACCCGCGCCTCGAAGGCCGCCCGCAGGGACGCGACCCTCCTGCCCGCGTCGTCTTGTCCCGTGAGCCCCTGAACGGCCTCGGCCGCGCGCGCCAGCGCGTCGAAAGACTTGCGGACGCCGCCGACGCGCCTGGCCGCGGCGAACCCGGCTCCCGCCTCGGACGCCGCCAAGGCGGCCAAAGTCCCAAAGCGCGCGTCCTTCTCCAGGGCTCGGCGTCCCCCGTCCTGGTCCAATGGATAGGAAACCGGACGCCTCAGCGCCTCGCGGGCGGCCCGCGCCGCGTAAAGCGCAACGGCCGCGGGGTCCCTGAAAGCCGCGCGGGCGAGATTCTCGGCGTTCGGGGCGGGCGTGAATTTTTCACGCGCCGCCGCGGCGGACGCATCCGGGGCGGAGGCAAGCTCCGGGACGGACCCCAAGCTCGCGACGGCCCCAGGCTGGACGCGCTCCACGCCCCCGCCCGCGAAGCCCTCCAAGGACCAAGAGCCGTCGACGTTGGGACGTGGATTGACGTGAACGTGGGGAACGGACGGGGCCGCGGCGCCGGGGGCCGAGGCGACGGAGAGCACGCGGCGGACGTCGGCCTCTAAAATGGAGCGGTTGGCGATCCAGGGATGCCCGAGCAGGGCGCCCCATTGGTCGGCGGCCTTCCACTGGCCCTCGACCCGCCGGCCCGCGTGCGGATCGGAGCCGGCCGAGGCCGCGGCCTGGTACGTCCGCTCCACGAAAGCGGGCAGAGCGGCCGCCGCCTTGAGCTCGGCGTAGCGGCGCACGACGGCGACGTATTGCGCCGCGACCGGCGCGGGCAGGCTGTCTTCGGCCAGCTTGATCGCCGCCTGATACAGCTTGGGCGCGCGCTCGGCGGGAACGCGGTTGGAATTGGCAATGGAGGTCAACTGCGCGATTCGATCGCCGACGCTCTGCTCGCCGCCCAGGACGCCGAGCGCGCCGAAAGCGCCCCGGACCTCATCCGCGTCGTAAAGGCGCGCGAGCCCGGTCGCGGTCCGGCTCTGCGGCCCCTGGGAGGCGGCCTGCGCCGCGGAGAGGTCGATCCCGGCGGACTCCGCGACGGCCTCCGCCGGCGCCTTCGGCGCGAGCGCCGGCTTGCGCCCCGGAATGCCGCCCAATTTTCTCTGTTCTTGGGCGCTGCGGGTCACCGTCTTTTCGAAGCGCGCGGCCCGCGGCGGGCGCGCCGCCGCGCCGCCAGCGGCAGGGCGCTCCTTTAACCCGGCGGCGCCGGCCGGGCTGTCTTGCGCGCGCCGCGTCGAGTCTCCGGGAACGACAAGCGAGGGAATAGACCGCAGCGTGTCGACCTGCAAAGTCCGCTGGTCCGTCAGGTCGGGTTGCTCCGTGGGATCATTCTGCGGCGCCGGCAGCCCGGGGATGGCGCCCGGGCCGCCAGGCTGCCCTTCGGTCACCCGCCCCTCGACGAGCGACGCAAAAAGACGCCCCGCGCCGAGCGTCAGGACGAAAGCGACGGCGACAGCGACCGCGCGCGTGTTCCTCATGTTCCTATTGTAGCGATTATACGCCGGGGGCGGGGGCGCCGCCTGGGTCTTTAGGCCTAGGACGTCCTAGGACGAAAGGCCCGGGACGACGTGGACGAGGCGGGGCCGAGTTCATTAGAATCGCGGCGTGAGCGACGCGCCGGGGCCAATCCGCGCCGTGGTGACGGGCGCGACGTCCGGGCTGGGGCGCGCCCTGGCCGTCCTGATGGGGCGGCGGGGGTGGCGCGTGGCCGTGACCGGACGGCGGGCCGAGCGCCTGGAAGAAACCGCCAAGCTGGTGCGCGAGGCGGGGGGAGAGGCCCTGGCCCTGCCCGGCTCCGTGACGGACGACGGCGAGGTCCGGGCTCACTACGCCGCGATCGCCGCCGCCTGGGGCGGGCTGGACTGGGCGGTGCTCAACGCGGGGATCAGCGCGCCGATGAACGCGCGCGCGTTCTCCGCCGAGGCCGTGCGCCGGACCTTCGACGTCAACGTCCTGGGAGCGGCGCGCTGGCTGGAGGCCGTCATCCCCGGGATGGCCGCGCGGGGCTCCGGCCTGATCGCGGGCATCTCCAGCCTGGCCGCCTTGCGCGGCCTGCCGCGGACCGGGCCCTACTGCGCGAGCAAGGCGGCCCTGCTGACGCTCCTGGAGTCGGCGCGCGTGGACCTGCGCGGGACCGGCGTGGCGGTGTGCGCGGTCTGCCCGGGCTTCGTCAAAAGCGAGATCACGAACCGGCGCGATCCCCGCGCGATGCCCTTCCTGATGGAGACCGAGGACGGGGCGGCCGCGGTCCTGCGCGGCCTGGACGCGCGCCGGCGCGTCGTCCATTTTCCCTGGCCGCTGTCCTACCCGGCCCGGTTCCTGTGGCCCGCGCTGCCCGGCTTCCTCTACGACCCCATCGCGGCGCTATTGGGGACGCTCAAGGACCGCGCCTCCCCGAGCTAACTGCTATACTGGGACAATCATGAACGACAACGAAACCGAAGCCGCGGGCGAGGCGCCCGCCGCCCCCGAGCTCTCCGCCGCGGACATCGCCGCCGCGACGGCCGGCAACCCCGACTCCTCCGTCCCGCCGCCGGCCCCCGTGGACTCCGTCCTGCTGATCGACGGCGACAACGACCCGCACGTTCCGCCGACCGCGACCGTCACGCGGCACACGCTGGTGCGCGTGTTCCTGCGCCCGGGGGCCAAGATGCCGCGCACGCTGGAGCGCAAGCTCGGCGCCCTGCCGCACTGCGCGACCGTGGTCTCGCCGCGCGGCGGGGCCAACGCCGCGGATTTCGTGATGTCCCTGCACGCGGGCATGCTCCACGCCACGCTCCCGCACCACATCCCCTTCCTGATGGTCACCAACGACGCCACCCTCTCGGCCATGGCCGCGGAGCTCCAGCGCCTGGGACGCGTGGCCGTGATCTGGACCTCGCATCCCGACGCCGAGCAGATGGCGCGGGAGGCGCTCGAGGAGGCCGTCGAGGCTCCCGCGGCCCGCTCCCGCCGAGGCGCGCGGCGCGGCGGACGCTCCGGCGCGCGGCGAGGCGGCGGACGAGGACGGGCCCGGCCCTCCCGGGCCGAGCCGGCGCCCGCGGCGGAGACTCCTCCTCCGCCCTCCGACGAGCCACGCAAGGCCGGAGGCAAGACCCTCGCCGAGGTGGCCTGGACCTACGCCGCGCGGCTCCAGCGGATCAAGGACGTGCCCTCCCGGCTCAAGACCCTGCTCAACGACATCAAGAACCGCGCCGGCTCCCAGGGCTTCACCCCCGAGGAAGTTCTGGGCGAGCTCAAGCGCCATCACGGCGTCAAGGTGGACGCCCAGGGCCGCGTCCAGATCGAGCGGGTCAAGCCGGCCGCCCCGGACCAGGACGCCGCCCCCGAACTGGGCGGGGCTTAAGCCGCGGCCGCGGGCAAAGTGAAGCGGAACGTCGAGCCGCCCGGGCGCCGGCTCTCGACCGAGACGGCTCCGCCCTGCGCCTCGACCAGGTGCTTGACGATGGCCAGCCCCAGGCCGGTACCGCCGGCCTCCCGCGAGCGCGCCTTGTCGGCGCGATAGAAGCGCTCGAAGACCCGGGGCAGGCCGGCCTCCGGGATGCCCACGCCGGTGTCCTGGACGGACACGCGCAGCCCGCTCTCCCAGCGCTCGGCCGACAGCTCGACGCGCCCGCCGGGCTCGGTGTACTTGATGGCGTTGTCGAGGAGGTTGGCCAGCACTTGCCGCAGCTGGTCGCGGTCCGCAAGCGCCGGGGGCAGGCCCTCCGACGGGCGCCGCTCGAGGCGCACGCCGCGCTCGGCCGCGGCGCGGGCGAAGGCCGCCGCGGCCTCCTCCAGGGCCGCCTCCAGGTCCGTCGGCGCCAGGCGGGGCGGGCGGTGCCCGGACTCGATGGCCGAGAGGTCGAGGAGGTCGTCGACGAGCTGGGTGAGGCGGTCGGCCTGCTCCTCGATGGTGCGCAGGAAGCCGACGCGGTTCTCGCGGTCCTTCACCGCGCCCGCCAGCAGGGTCTCGGTGAAGCCCTTGATGGAGGCCAGCGGCGTGCGCAGCTCGTGGCTCACGTTGGCGACGAAGTCGCGGCGCATCTGCTCCAAGCGGCGCATGCGCGTGATGTCGTGCAGGACCAGGACCGCGCCCGCCGGCCGCCCCTTCTCGGCGAGGGGAGCGGCATGCGCGTCGAAGATCAGCTCCTCGGGGGCGAAGAGCCTCACCTCCCGCGCCAGCGGCCGGCCCCCGGCCAGCACCGCGCCCAGCAGCTCGACGGCGCCGGCGTGGCGCAGGATCTCGGGGTAGCGCCGGCCGCGCGCGGAGTCGGGATCGACGCCGAGCAGGCGGAACAGCGCGGGGTTGGCGACGAGCACGCGGCCCTCCGCGTCCACCGCGACCACGGCCTCGGCCATCTGATCGAGAACGGCCGCCGCGAGAGCGGGCCCGGCGCCGTCCCGGCTCACGCCTTGAGCCGGTAGCCGACGTTCTTGACGGTCGCCACCAAGCCGCTCTCCGGGCCGAGCTTGTCGCGCAGGCGCGCGACGTGCTGATCCACGGTGCGCGTGTCCAGGTCGAGGGCGCGGTCGTAGCCCCAGACCTTCTCCAGCAGGCGGTCCCGGGAGAGGACCCGCCCCCCGGCCTGCAGGAGGACCTTGAGGAACTCGAACTCCTTGGACGTCAGCGCGACGGCCTTGCCGCGCACGCGCGCCTCGTAGCGCTCGTAGTCGAGCTCGACGCCGCCCGCGCGCAGGACCCCGCCCGAGGCGGCCTCGGGCGCGGCGGCGCGGCGCAGAAGAGCCTTCACGCGGGCGCAGAACTCGCGCACGCTGAAGGGCTTGGTCACGTAGTCGTCGGCGCCCAGCTCCAGGCCGAGCACGCGGTCCACCTCCTCCTTGCGCGCGGTCAGCATGAGCACGGGCGCGCGAAACTCCCGGCGGGCGAGCTTGAGCAGCTCGAAGCCGTCGAGCTTGGGAAGCATGGCGTCCAGGACGACGAGGTCGGGGCGCTCCCGGCGCAGGGCGGCCAGCCCCGCCTCTCCGTCGGCCGCGGCCACGACGCGCCAGCCCTCCTTTTCCAGGTTGTAGCGCAGAAGCTTGACGATGTTGGCGTCGTCCTCGACGACCAGGATTTTCTCCCGAGCCACGGCGACATGGGACCATTTCGCCGCGCGCCGCGTCAACGCCGGCGCTGGGCGGCGCGCGCGGGGCTTGTCCGGGGACCCCCGAAGCGCTATCTTCTGTGCGCCGCGGGCCGGACTCGGCCCGCAGGAGGGACCATGGCTCTAAGACTCATCCCCACGGAAGAAAAATTCTTCGAACTGTTCGACGCCCAGGCCGCCCACAACGTGAAGGCGGCCAAGACCTTCAAGGAGATGGCCCTCCAATGGAGCCTGGAGCCGGCCTCCTTCGAACGCCTGCGCGAGATCGAGCAAGAGGCCGACATCACCTGCCACGAGATCTACGACCGGCTCAACCGCACCTTCATCACCCCCTTCGACCGCGAGGACATCCGGGAGCTGGCCAGCGAGCTCGACTCCGTCGTGGACCTGATCGAGTCCGTGGGCCAGCGCATGCTCCTCTTCCGCATCGAGCGCTCCAGCGACGAGCTGATCCAGCTCTGCGACATCCTCTGGCAGGCGACCGAGAACGTGCGCAAGGCCGTCGCCGAGCTCAGGCATCCGGAGCGGTCGCGGCGCGTCATGGACTATTGCATCGAGGTCAACCGGCTGGAGAACGCCGGCGACCACGCCCACGGCGCCGCGCTCGGCAAGCTCTTCCAAGGCCGGCCTGACCCGCTCGAGGTCATCAAGTGGAAGGAGATCTACGAAACCGTGGAGCAGGCCATCGACAAGTGCGAGGACGTCGCGCACACCCTGGAGACGATCCTGGTCAAGCAGGCCTGACGCCGTGGGCCACGTCCCCGCCTCCGTCCTGGCCGTCGTCGCGCTGGCCTACGTGTTCGACTTCCTCAACGGCATGCACGACGCCGCCAACTCCATCGCGACCGTGGTGTCGACGCGCGTTCTCTCCCCGCGCCAGGCCGTGGTCTGGGCCGCCTTCTTCAATTTCGTCGCCGCCTTCGGCTTCGGCGTGCACGTCGCCGACACCATCGGCAAGGGCCTGGTGGATCCGCGCGTGGTGGACACCGCCGTGGTCGCGGCCGCCCTGGTCGGGGCCGGCCTTTGGGACTGGATCACGATCGTGTTCGGCATCCCGGTCTCCTCCTCGCACGCCCTGATCGGCGGGATGATCGGCGCGGGGCTGGCCAAGGCGGGAACGGCCTGCCTCCAGTACCACAAGCTCAAGATCACGGTCGCCTTCATCTTCCTCTCGCCCCTGATCGGCCTGCTCTTCGGCTTCTCCCTGATGATCGCCGTGTTCTGGCTGTTCCGCCGCCGCTCCCCGAGCCAGGTGGATCGGACGTTCCGCGTCGGACAGATGCTCTCGGCCGCCCTCTACAGCCTCTCGCACGGCGCCAACGACGCGCAAAAGACCATGGGCCTCATCGCCGTCCTGCTCTTCTCCAACGGACTGCTCGGCGACAAGTTCTACGTGCCCTACTGGGTCGTGCTCTCCTGCCACCTGGCCATCTCCCTGGGCACGCTGATGGGCGGCTGGAAGATCGTCCACACCATGGGCAACAAGGTGACCAAGCTCAAACCCGTGGGAGGCTTCTGCGCCGAGGCCGGCGCGGGCCTCTCCATCATGATCTGCTCGCTGGCCGGCATCCCCGTCTCCACCACGCACACGATCACGGGCGCGATCGTGGGGGTCGGCTCGACCCGGCGGCTCTCGGCGGTGCGCTGGGGGGTGGCGGGACGCATCGTCTGGGCCTGGGTGCTGACCATTCCCTGCGCCGCGCTCACCGCGGCGCTCGCCTACCGGCTCCTCGCGCTCGCCGGCTAGGTCTCGACCCTTCGGGCTCGGCTTATCTGCTCAGTCTCGCGGCCACGGCAAAATGAAAAAAGTAGCGGTCCAAGCCCTCCCACGTCGTCCCGTACTCGCGCCCTCCGAGCCAGGCGTCGCACATCATCTCCCGCGCGCGCGTCAGCTCCTTCAAGCGTCCCTTCCAGCGCGCATCCCGGATAGTGAAATCCATCAGCTCCAGACCGCGAAGCACCGCGCCCTCGTACAACTTGGGGTCCTTGTCCTTCCACCGCGCCGCCCGGCTCACCTCGCTGCCCACGTTTCCCAGCTGCTCCATCAAGGACAGCCGGGCCCAGCCGCCCGCGGCCAAATCAGGATGGAAGACCATGCTCAAGACCGGATGCGCTCCCGCACGACCTGGAGAATGCGGGCCCGAATCTCCGGCTTCTCCACCCCGCGCGAGCGGTTGCCCTGCGCGGGCCGGACGTTGATCATGGAGTCGAATTCCACTCTCTCCTCCGCCGCCTTCTCCGGATAGAAGTTGATGCCCCAGACGTGCTCCTGCCGGGAGCCGTCCTCCAGGAGCATCGCTTCTTCATCCGAGTGCAGGCCGCCCCCGATCGCCAGCACCCCGCGCTCAACGTCCACCGCGGCCTTGATCATGTCGCCGAATTCATCCTTCGCCCATGACGCGACTTCGATCAAATCCACGGAGTTTTTCAACAATCGAATTCCCATTGCCGGTATGATATCTTATCGCCTCTTGGGCCGGAAGTTCGACGCGCCGTCCCGGCTGATCCCGCGCCGGGAGCCCCTCGACAAGTACCGCCGCTGCGCCGGCGTCTTCGCCCGTCGCTGAAGACGGCGCTTTCTACCGCCCGGACCTGCCTTTGACGCGCTTTGGAAAGACTTTGCCGTCCTCCTGCAAAAATCCCCCGCCAAGCAAATAGCTTTGTCCGCCTTTCAAAGGAACTCGGAATGTATCGCCCGTCGGCCCGAGCAGCAGCGTGATCGTCCCATTCTTGCGTTCAATTTCGGCGTAGTCTTCGTATTCTTTCCCATCCGCTGAAGTCCACCTCCACCATTTCGCTTCTCCGCGCGCTTTCGGCTCATAAACTCCGCTGCCGACTTGCCGCAGTTTTAGGGGCGACTTCTTGCCGGCCGGCGGGACGATAACCCTATGCGGCTCCCATTTTGTCCTTGGCCTATAATAGGCTTTCCCTCCCCCCAAAGGAAGCTTGTAGAGATTGGCATCGGCATCGACCAGCCGGAGCTCCCTCTTGTCGCGTCCGACTTCCTTAAGGGCAAGCTTATAGCCTGCCCCCTTCGTCTTGTTGGTTCCTTGCTCGGACCAGCTTCCCGGCCCATTCTCTTTATAAACCCCCTTAGAACTGGGGTTGTCAAAGGAATACGTCAGCGGAGCGCGGGGCTTGACGTTATAGCCAAGAGGGCGGGGACTCGCCTCGCCGTCGCGGCGAAAGAGGGATTCGCCTCCTTTCTTGGGAAGCCAGACGGAAAGTTTTCTTTTCTCATCGCGCAGTTCGTAGTATTTCGAGCTCTCACCGCTCGCGGTAAAATGGGCCGTGCCGCCCTGGTTTTTTTCAGTCCACCCCTTCGGAGTCCGCCAAAAAACTCCCTTGCCCCCGTCGTAGGCGAAGACCTGCGGAGCGGGTTCCGCCGCCGCGCCTCCCTGGCCGCCTTGTCCCGCCGTGCCGCCGTCACTGCCGTCGTATCGGGAGCGCGCGTAACCGCCGCCCCGGGACGAGAGCCGCGCGGGCGCGCGCGACGGCGCGGCGGCGGCTTTGGGTTCCGGCGCCTTGGCGGCCCGCGCCAGGACCGGGTGCTGCCGGCGCCATGCCGCCTCGATCGAGCCCTCGATCGGCTCGGGCCGGCCGGGTCTGGGGGGAACGCGGCCCGTCTTTTGCCATGCGAGATAGTCCCTGTTGCTTTCCCAGCGCAGGGCCTCTCCCCAGAACTTGTCGAGGCCCGGCTGCTTGCGCAGCGCGGCGGACATGCTCATGTAGGAATAGGGATTCGATTGATATTTGTGCGGGCCCACTTCGATCCGGGCCTCGTTGATGATCGCAAAGAGATTTTTCTTCGCCGAGGCGGGATCGGTATTCTTTTGGACCTGGGCGAGGCAAAAAGCCAAGAAGCCTTGCGGGCTCAGGTAATTCGTCTCTTTGCTGAAGGCGCCGTGCTCCGGGGTCCTCGGGGCCTTGATGATGTCGGCGACGGCTGAGGTCATCTCTTCTTTCGTGTTCTTTTTGGGACAATTGGCGGCGGGAAACTCGACCTGCTCCGCCGGCTGAGGCGTCGTCTGTTGAGAGTCCGTGCGCGCCTCGGACACGAGGGCGACCGGCCCGTCCGCGAAGGAAGCGCCCGGCGACCAGAGCAGGAGGAAGCCCGCCCAGAGCGCTCCGCCGATCGGCTCCGCCATCCTTTTACGCATGGATAATAGAATAACAGTCCGCCCAAGCCTTCGTAAGGGCCCAAAGGCCCAGGAGGGCCTAGGACTTTGGACCCAGCTCCGGGTCAGGCGTCGAAGCGCGGGGCCCTGCGTTCGCGCGCGGCCGCCAGGCCCTCGGCGAGGTCGGGGGAGAGGAAGGCGCGCGCCTGGCCGCGCGACTCGAAGTCCAGGAAAGGAGCCAGATCCTCGCGCAGGCGCGTCTCGGCCTTCAGCGCGCGCAGGGCCGCGCCCGAGCCCGCGGCGGCCGAACGGGCCAGCCGCGCGCAGGCCGCGTCCAGCCGCGGGCCCGCGGGGCCGGAGGCGCTCGCCCCGCCCCAGGCCAGCAGGTCGCGCCCCGAGAAAAACCGGCCCGTGAACAGGAGCTCGCGCGCCCGCGCCTCGCCCAGGACGGCGCGGGCCAGGGGCCAGGCGGCCATGCCCGGGTTCAAGCCCAGGCGCACGAAGTTGAAGCCCAGCCGCGCCTCCGGCGCGACCGCGCGCAGGTCGCAGGCCAGGGCCAGGCACAGCCCCGCGCCCACGGCCGCGCCCTGGACCTTGGCGATGGTGACCTGGGGCAGTTCGCGCACGGACAGGAAGCTGCCGTAGAAGCGCCGCATCCGGGGCGCCAGGTCCGCGGCCGCCCGCCGGCGGTTGGCCGCGATGAAGGCCAGGTCGCCGCCCGCGCAGAAGGCGCGGCCCGCGCCCTGGACGACGACGACCTTGGACGCCTCCCGCCGCGCCCGGGCGACGGCCGCGGCGAAGCCGCGGGCCAGGGGCTCGGAGAGGGCGTTGAGGGCCTCGGGGCGCTCCAGCGTGATGGTCGTGACCGCGGCCTCGGTGCGCAGGGAGACGAGCCTCACGGCCCAATTATACAAACTGGTAGAATCGCGCCAATGGAGTTCGCCAAGGGGCTGGAGCGGGGCGGCAAGGCGCTTCTGCGCGCCTCGCTCGTGCGGCTCCTGCCGCGGCCGCGGCGGCCCGAGGGGCCCCTCGACCCGGCCCGCGTGCGCCGCGTCCTGGCCGTGCGCCGGGACGCGCGCCTGGGCAACCTGCTCCTGCTGACGCCCTCCCTGCGGCTGCTCAAGACGGCGTTCCCGGGGGCCCGCGTGGAGGTCCTGCTCTCCGGCCGCTACGGCGAGGCGCTCAAGTTCAACCCCTGCGCCGACGAGCTCCTGACCGCGGCCGCCCTGCCGGGCCTATGGCGGCGAGGCTACGACCTGGCCATCGATTTTTCGCCCCAGCACGCCTTCTCCCTGTCGGGCGCCGTCTGCACCGCGCTCTCCGGAGCGGGCCGCCGGATCGGCTTCGACCGCGGCGACGCGGCGAAGTTCCTCGACGACCTCGTCCCCGTCCCGGCCGAACGCGCCCACGAGACCGCCAACCTCGCGCGCCTCGTGCGCCGCGCCGCGCCCGGCGCGGCCCTGCTCCCCGACGCGGACCTGCGCGCGGAGTGGCATTGGGGACCCGGCGAGCGCGAGGAGGGGGGGCGCCTCTGGAAACGCTGGGGGCTCGACGCCGAGTCGGTCGCGCTGTTTTTGGGCGGCCGCGACCAAAAGCGCCTGGACGCAAGCTGGTTCCTGGAGCTGGCCGGACGTCTCGCGCGCTCCGGCCGAAAGGCCGCGCTCTTCGGCGGCCCCGCCGAGCGCGGGCTCCTGGCCGGCCGGACGCTCCCCGCGGGCGTCGTCGTCGCGCCCGCGCTTGCCCTGCGCGGCTTCGCCGCCGCCCTCGCCAACGCGCGCGCCGTGCTCACGGCCGACGCCGGCCCCATGCACTTGGCCGTCGCGGTCGGAACGCCCACCGTCGAGCTCTTCAGCCACACCGAGCCCTGGCGCTTCGGCTACGGTCATCTGCCCGGCCACCGGATCGTCGACACCCCCAACCGCCTGGCGGCCGTCGACGAGGCTTGGTCCGCGCTCGACGGCCTGCTTAGATATCCCGCAGCCGGGCGACGTGCGCCTTGAGCGCGGCGCAGGCCTCGTCCACGGTCGTGTCGCGGCAGGTCTGCCACTCCGGACAAAGCGTGCCGCCATGCCGCTCGCCGCGCGGACGCCAGACGGTCTGCGTGTAGCCGGCGTAGAAGGCGAAGGTCGGCACGCCCAAGGCGGCGGCCAGATGCGTGGTCCCGGTGACGTTGCAGACGAAGAGATCCATGCGCCGGAGCATCCCGCCCGTCACGCCCAAACGGGCGGTCGGCAGCACGGGCGCCGGCCGCTTCATCGCGGCCGCGACCGCGCGGGTCTTCTCTTTCTCGCCGGGGCCGGCCAAGAAAAAGACCTGGAACCCGGGATCCGCGGCGAGCCGATCGGCCAGCGCCGCGAACTTCTCCTCCTGCCAGCGAAAGGAGAAGCGGTCGAAGTTCCCGGCATGGATCGCGATCTTAAAACGGCCGCTTTCGAGCGCGAAGGGCTCCAGCAGGCGCTCGGCTTGCGCCGCGTCGGCCGACGGCAGGCTCAACTCCAGCTCGGGGACATAGGGCGCGCCGAGCGCTGCGGCCAGGCGCCCGTAGCGCTCGGCCATGTGCTCCTCGACCGCCGGGGCGGCCAGCGCGTGGGTGAACACCGCGGGGCCCTTGCCCTTCTCGAAGGCCAGCTTGGCCCGAGCCGGCGTCGCGCGCGCGAGCAAGGTCGAGGTCTTGGAGAACACGGAGTTGAGGTCCACGAGCAGGTCCTCGCGCGAGGAGAGCAGGCGCGCCGCCAGGGCCAGGTGCGCGTCCAGGCGCCAGGGCTTGCCCAGGATCAGCGACGCGTCGATGAAGGGGATGAGCGGCAGGACCTCCCGGCTGCGCCAGCCCACCACCAGCCGAATCCGCGCCTTGGGCAGGCGCCGGCGCAGGGCGCGCAGGAAGGGCGTCGCCGTGATCACGTCGCCCACCCGGCCGATGTAGACCGCGGTCACGCGCGACGCGGAGTCGAGCTCGAGCGCCGGAGACATCGCCATGACGGGCGCTAATATAGGACTTTCGGCCCACTTCGCGGTAGGTCCAAACAGCCCCGCG
Source organism: Elusimicrobiota bacterium (assembly GCA_016207605.1). Lineage (GTDB taxonomy): Bacteria > Elusimicrobiota > Elusimicrobia > UBA1565 > UBA9628 > GWA2-66-18. Next base: position 23,166 of record JACQPJ010000023.1, on the reverse strand, counting down.
CCATGGGCCCAAAGACCCAGGAAGCAGGGCCGACTCCATCCTATAATCTAAGGAATGCCCGGACCCTTTGGAGGAACCTGATGCCTTGCCGCCGCCCCATCCCGCCCCTCGGCGCCGCGCGCCTCGTCCTGGCGGCGTCCCTATCGCTTTTTTCCGGGCCCGAGGCCCGGGCCTTCTCCGACGCCCTAAGACCGAGCGAGCCCGCCTCGGCGGCGGAAAGTCTCCTTCCCATCGTCATGCCGTTTTACGACGTCGGGAGCGCGGCGGAAGCCTTCTCCGCCGACTGGATGCTGACCGCCGGAACCGTGATGTCGGCCGCGACGTTCCTGCCGGCCCCGGCCGCCCTCACGCCCGCGATCGCCGCGGTCGGAGCCTCGATGCGGCGGGGGCGGCGGCAGCGAGCCGCGCCGGGAGAAATCTCCGCCGTGATCGAGACGACGCGCCGCATGGCGCGGCAAGCCGGGGCCCTGACGAGGGCCGCGGCCGACTCCCGCGGCGACGCGGACCGCCTCAGCGCGGAGGCCGGGGAGCCTTTTGCCGGCGGCCCCACAGGCGGCCAAACGGCGCAGACCGTGAGCGAGGGCAGCGGCGCGACCGGCCGCCCGCAGGCCCCGGGTCTGGTCAAACCTGCCGCGCGGACAGCCCGCAAGGACAGACTGCCGGAACCCCGACTGTCGGAGGATCCGAGCTTCGAGACCTTGATAGACAGCCTCGCGCAGCAGGAGCACATTTTCGGCGGGGATGTCATCACGAGCGAGATCGTCCTGAGAGCACACCGCCGACTAGGCTGGAGCGGGCCGGAAACCAAAAGGATCATGGAAAAGGCTCGGGAGCGGGGCGAGCTCGCGGTCCTCGGTCCCGGCCAGGATATGCAGGCCGTTGACGCCGCGCGTCAGGATCCGAAAGTCGCCGAGGCGGTGCGCCGGTTCAATCGCGGCGATCTGAGGGAGCTGATGGACGCCGCGGCCGTCTTCGACGAGGCGCTGGCCGCGGCCAGGCAGCGCGGCGAGGCGGCGGAGGTCCCGGTGACGGACGCGCTCGCCTTCCTGCGCGGCCGCGCCTCCCTCAAGCTGGGCCACCGCCTGGCGGCGCAAGCTCACCGCCGCGAGCGCAGCAGACTGCGCGGCCAGGCCGCGGCCGACGCGGCCGCGCAGCTCAGGCATTTGGCCGACGTTCAAGCCGGCTTCCTCTACAACGACGGCAGGCCGCGCCAAGCCCTGCCTTTAGCCGACGCGGGCTTGCTCCTGACCGCGATGGACGGGGCCCGACGCGACGGCAGCTCCCATCGCGGCCTGGACGTGCTCAAGCGTTTCCTTGACTATCAAGCGATACTCAATGAGCGCGAGCGGACGTTGGAGCCTGGAACGGCGCTGCCGGCGGAGCTTAAATCCCGCGCCGACGCCTTGGGGGCCGCCGGCACGGTCCACGAACGGGCTCGCCTCAAGGACGCGAGCCTGGACGACAGCCCGAATTCGAGCGACGTCGCGCGCCTGATCGCCGCGGGCCGCCTGGCGCGGCTCGATGAGAACGGCGGTTCCTATCTTTATTCCAAGCCTCCGGACCAGCCGCGTGCCCTGGGTCAACAAATCCGCGAGGCCACGCGCCTGATTGACGCGAACGCCTCCTCGAGCGCGGACGACGGCGGGACGCTGATCCAGCCGCTGGCGGGGTCGGTCCTCCGCTTCTCGAAGGCCCGCGCGGCCGCGGCACCCGCGCAAGCCTGGGAATTCGATGGGATTTACAGGAACCTCCTGATCGCCTTCGCCGACCAGGTGCGCAAACAGGAGCGCTTCAACGTCGAGCAGTTGGGCACGCCGAGGGAGCGCGCGCAATTCGCGAGGGCGGACTACGCCGAGCGGCCCGCCTACTCCCTGGATCGCGGCTGGATCAACGCCGAGCGGCGGCCCCGCTTCCAAGACGCGGCCCTCCAGGCCGTCCGCGCGTACCGCGCGCGGATCAGCGGGTGGGACGACGTCCCGCGTCCCGACGTCTTCGCCGCTCTCGGCGTGCTGGAAGAATTCTTGGAGACCGCCGACCCGGCGAGGTCCGACAGCTCCCCGTGACCGCCCCGCCGACGCCGATCCCGGCCGTCCGCGCCGCGCGCCTGCTGCTCGCGGCCCTTGTCGCGCTCCTGCCCGCCTCCGCGGCGGCGCAGGGCAACAGCGCCGTTAAAGCCATCCCCGAAAGCGCCGCGCGGGCTCCGCTTTTCGACTTCCTCCCCATTCAAGAGGCCGCCCCTCCGGATTTGACTCTCGGCGCCTGGCCTGCCTCGGCGCGGGACGCGTTCACGACGATCAGCGTGCCGCCGCTCCCGCGGTCCGCCGCCGCGCCCCCGAGGACGACCGCCCCAGCCGCTTACGCGGCGCGCGCGGCCGCGGGGGGGACGCCGCGGGACCGCGCGTTCGCGCGGTCGGGAGACCGCTCCTCCCGCAGGCCCTTGAGGATGCCGAACGCCCTGCCGCTCAGTCGGCACGCCGTCGTTCCCATCTCAAAATCCGTGACCGCAGATGAACAGATCCGGCCCCAAGAATTGAAGGACCTCGTGCGGAATGCCCGTAGCGTCTTCGGCGAAGCGCCGCCGCACAAAACCGCCGACGACGTTGAGCTTCCCGCGGCGGCGTCTCTTGCCGCCCCGATGATCGGCGTCAGCCCCGACCCGGACCCGGTGGGATTTCGCGCCGCCCTCATCACCCGCTTGCGCGCAGACAAGAGAACGAAACTGCACTTAAGCGACGTCCTCCCGCTCGCCAAGGCTTACGGCGTGCAATATCCGAGGGCGCTCATGAGGGACATGGCCGAGCACAGGTTGATCAAGTACGATCCCAGGAACGGCAAAGCCTCCTATCAAGCTCCGCCCCAACCGGCCGCTCTCCCGGCTCCGCCAAGCCGCGGCGGCGTCCCCGCCGCCGAAGCGGCGCCGCCCGGCGCCCTGCAAGACCGGGAGGAGGCGCGGGAAGCCGTCCGCGGCGCGCTCGACGCTGTCCGGCTTCTCACGGCCGCTGAAATACAGTCAAAGGTCGGACTCGACGAGGCGAACGTCGTGCAGGCCTTGGAGTCCCTCCAGGGCGACGGCATCGCGCGCGCGGCGCGGAGAAAAACGGCGACCAAGTGGCATCTGGTGCCGCCGCTTAAGCTCTACGTGCGCGACAAAATCCAGGCGTTCGCTCTGTGGCTGACGGGAGGCAAATACAGGGAAGACAGCCTGGCGCACATGATCGTGGAGGGTCAGACCCTCCAGCTGAACAGGCGCACGTGCATGCGCATCATCAAGGACCTGCTCGCCCTCAAGCTCATCGAGCGCAAGGGCGACGGCGACCGCTACTTCATCGGCTCGCGGTCCTGGGCGGACCCGCGGGACATGAACGCCTACGCGGGCCTCTTGCGCAATGCGTTTGGAAACGCCGACTTCACCGGGGAGGAGGCGCTCGACCTCGACCATCCCGACCTCGATCCCAACCAGCGGCTGGAGGCGTTCATCGCCCTGCAGGCCGCCGGCGCGATCACGGAGGAACGCGGCGAGGCGGGCGAGAAGCGCTACAAGATCCGCCGCGCCCTCGCCCGGCCGCCGGCGCCGCCGCCCGTCCCGCCGTCGCCTCCCCGGCCCTTGCTGGAGCGATGGCAAGGCCAGCCGGACGACGCCCAGTGGGACGTGTACCTCTCCGCCGAGGTGGATGGCGTCCTCAAAAAGCTCTCGACCGAGGACGCGGCGGCTTATCGCGAGACGATCGAGGGGCTGCGCGCGCTGGCGCGCCACGGCGCCACGATCAAGAACAACACGCTGGAGGGCACGGCCAAGGACCTCCGCCATGGGATGGTCTGGGAGCTGCGCCCGTACGGCCACCGCCTCTTTTTCTTCTTCGCGAGCGACATGAAATGGGTCGTCGTGTGGAACTACGTCGCCAAAGGCTCCTACGACGAGCAGACGCGCGCCATCGACCGAGCCCTGGAGTTCCGCCTGGGCCCGAGCTACCGCAAGTGGGAAAACGGCGAGAAAGCCCGGCGCGGCGTCGTCTCCGGCCCCGCGTCGGCGGCGCGCGGCGGCCGCGGGACCTCGGGCAGGCCCGCGAAAGTCATGGCCGGCCGGCTGGGGAGATAGTATGCCGATTCCGCGGCGGCGCGCGCTCGGCCTGGCGTTGGCCGTCGCGGCGGCGGCGCGAGCCTCCGCCGACCCCGCGGTCAAGGCCGAGCTCCCAGAGTTCTCCGTGATCTATGAGCGCTCCCATCTCCCGTACTACGGCGTCGGCCTTCCTCAGGACGCCCTGGGCCTGGTCAACGGCGTCGGGCTGGGGGAGCATTTCCCCGAGTTCCGCTGGTTCGTGCCGCCGGACGTGCGGGACGCCGTCGCGTTCCACCTGGCCCTGGAGCACGGCGCGTGGTTCGGCTTGCCCTTGAAGAGGGCGGCGCGCGCGCAGAACGAGGCGGCCCAGGAGCGGCGCAAAGCGCTGGTCAAACAAGCCGTCCGTGATGTGCGGGGGGAAGTCGCCGCCTGGAAGAACGGCATCCGCCGGGCCGCGCAAGTCCTGGCCCGAAAAGCCGTCCGCTCATTGGATCGCACGAACAGTCCCAGCGCGATGCAGGCCGACGCGGAGCAATTGAACGGGCTGGGAGAGGAAATCGCGCGCGTCGCGCGGCTCTATCCGGGGCTCCTGCCGGCCCAGGACGCGGGCGAGTTGTTCGAGGAGATCGCGCGCGCCAAGGAGGAGGTCGCCGAGGCCGTCGCCGACAGGGCCGGCGCGGAAACGGCGCGGCGCTTTTTCGCCTTCGTCCGCTCCGGCCGATCCGCCGAGGAGCTGTTCCCGGCGGACGCGCGGGGTGAAACCGGCGCGCGCGCCGTCCCGGACGTCCGGGACGCGCGGCGCCTGCGGCCGGCCGCCAAGTCCGGGACGACGCACTTCGACGTGATCCGCACGAAAAAGGCGGAGACTCCCTTCCCTCGGGACGGCAGGCACCGCTACCAAGACGCCTTCGAGATCAGGCTGCATGATGCCGCGGACGCGGAGGAAGTTCTCCTCGCCCTGTTGCAGGCCTTTTACGACCAGACCCAGCCTCTTGCCGGACGCACGGCGCCGCCCCCGAGCCACCGCCCGAACTTCTCCGCCTTCCTCAAGAAAGACAGAGATGGGACCGTCGTCGGACTCTCCGCGAGCATCGTGGACGGCAAGCCGGTCAACCTGGAGGTCGCAGAGCAAAACGGCCGGTACTACGTCCTGCCCGCGCGCTTCCTCGCAGGATACACGCGGACGCACAGCCCCACGCCTCAATGGGACTCCGAGACGGCCCTGCTCCAAGGGCTCCGAGGCGCTTATCGCGCGCTGGGCGGACGAGACGAGACGTTCCAAATCTTCGACTACGGCGAGTACTACCCCGGCCCGAGCGTGCGCCGCTCCGAGTTCGAACTGCGCCGGCTTTCCCAAAGCATCGCGCGGGAAGAAGGTTCGCTCTCCCCCAAAGGGCTGTTCCTATCCGCGGCGGTCGGCCTCCTGGCCGCGCTGGCGGCCATGGCCGCGGCGGCGGTCCTCCTGTCGCCTGTCGCCATCTCCTGGGAAACCTATGGACGATCCATCGCCGCGCTGGCGGCCGCGGCCTTCATGGTCGGGGCGGCCGTCATGGGCTACAACAACCAGAGATGGTTCATCCCCCAAGAGCTGGAAAAATTGCGCGAACGAAACGACAGGCAGGGCATGTCCGCGCGCGACGATTCTTACGGCGATGTCCCGCTCATCGGGCCCGCGGACGCGGCGCCTCCTCGACGCGCGGCGCTGAGGGAGTTCCTCCAAGGCGCGCTCGGCCTGGAGGCCCGCGAGGAATTCGCCGCGGCGCTGAGGGCGGACCCTGAGCTGCGCGCGGCCGTCCGGCGCGCCCGGGAGGACGGCCTCGCGAGGCCGTGGCCGGCCGCCGACGTGCGCGCCCGGCTCCTGGCGGCTCTGGCGCGGCTCAGCCGCCCCGATCGTTCCAGGGGGCTGTACGAGGATGTCCGCTCCCAACTCGAAAACATCCTCGCGGTCGACGCCTACGGCGTCGAGGACATCGCGGCTGCGGCGCTGGCGGAGATCGAAGCGGTCCTCCAGGACCCGGCCAAGGAATTGGACGCCCTCGCCCTATCGGCCTACAGGCGCATCGTCCTGCGCCTCGCCAAAAATAGGACTTTAGTCCCAAGCGCGGATAGGACTTTGGGCCCTTCTCCGCATCTGGCGCGCGGCGCAGACTGAGCGGGCCTTTTGCTCCCCGGGATCGGCCGGGGAGGTTGCGTCATCGGGCCGGGTTCGGGGTCGCCCGGGCGGGAGGTCCCCTAAAGGACCCACCCGGCCGGCGCCGCCCCGAGACGGAACGCGGAGAGGCGGCCCCATGACGACGAAAGGAGCCTTGAGGACGGCCGCGGCGCTGGCCGCGGCCGTTTGTCTTTTGGCGGGAGCGCCGCGGGCGCGGGCCCTGCAGGGGCCCAAGCGCAGGTCGTTCCTGATGACGGTTCGCGAGGGGACGACGCGCGCGCAGATCGAGGACGCCGCCCGGGAGATGGGTCTGGCCGTGGTCCGGGACTATCCCCGGCTGGGGCTGGCGGTGCTGGAGTCGGCCGACGAGGTCCGCGCCTCCGGCGCCCTCCCCGTCAGCCGCCATCCGGCCGTGGTCGCGGTCGAGGAGGACCGCTACGCGACGTGGCTGCGGCAGGGGCCGCGCTCCATTTCCTTCGAGCGCCGCATCGAGAGGGACCTGGCGGCGCTCAAGGCGCGGCGGCCGGCGCGGCCGCCGGAGGACCCGCGCGTGCCCTGGGGAGTGCGGGCGGTGGGAGCGCCGGCGGCCTGGCCGGCGGGCCGGGGGGCGGGCGTGCGCGTGGCGGTGATCGACACGGGCGTGGACTGCGGGCATCCCGACCTGCGCTGCGACCCCCGCGCGGGCTACAACGTCCTGGCGCCGGGCGCCGCCCCCCGAGACGACAACCGGCACGGCACCCACGTGGCGGGGACCATCGCGGGGCGAGGCCTGGGCGGGGGAGTCTTGGGCGTGGCGCCGGAGGCGACGCTCCTTCCGGTCAAGGTCCTCAACGCCCAGGGCGGCGGGCAGGTGTCCTGGATCATCGCGGGCCTGGACTGGGCGGCGCGGGCCGGCGCGGACGTCATCAACCTGTCCCTCGGCTCTCCGGAGAACAGCCCGGCTCTGGAGAGGGCGGTGAAGGGGGCGCTCGCGGCGGGCGCGGCCGTGGTCTGCGCCGCGGGCAACGAGGGGCCGGAGGCGGGGAGCGTGGACTATCCCGCGGCCTACCCCGGCGTCCTGGCCGTGTCGGCCGCCTCCCGGGACTGGATCGCGCCGTTCTCCAGCCGCGGCCGGGAGGTGGACCTCATCGCGCCGGGCGTGGAGATCCTCTCCACCGTGCCGGGGGGCCGCTACGGCGTGTTCTCCGGCACCTCGATGGCCGCGCCGCACGTGGCGGGACTGGCCGCGCTCGCCGTCGAGCGCGGCGCGCGCGGGCCCGCGGCCGTGGCCCGGACCCTGAAGGATTCCGCCGCCCCCGTGTGCCGGACCGCGCCCCGGCGCGCCTGCCTCGGCCCGGAAGAGGAAGGCGCGGGCCTGCCCAACGCGGCCAAACTGCGCTGAGCGGCGAAAATCAAGGACCGACGGCTACCAGCTCTTGACTTTCAGCGCGACGCCGTCCAGGACGACGCCCTGGGCCGACCGTTTCAGGCGCAGGCGGCGCGTCTCCTCCTTGTCCTGCGCGCCGCCGCCGACCTGGGTCGTGCGCCCCCCGACGCCCGGCGTGACGAAGCCGGAGGCGGTCTTCTGCACGCGCAGGGTCAAGACGCCGTCCTCGACCGCGAAGCGTCCTCTCTCGCCGCTGCGCACGCTGGTGCCGGCCCCCGAGGCGATCGTCGCATGATAGAAGGTGCCGTCCTCGTTGAAGTCCCACGTGTGCATCAGCCGGCCTTCCATCCCGTAGAAGCGCCCGGAAAAAGAAGCCTCTTTCGTGGGCGCCGCCCCCGCGGCGAAAGAAACGATCGGCAGCTCCAGCAACGCGAGAAGAACGGCGCGGCAAATCCTGCGGGTCATGTTATTTCCATGCCTCCCTGCGGTCTTTTTCGTCACAGCCAGAGCTTGAACAAATAACGATGGAGAGCGAAAGCAGGCAGCATCAGGGCGCACCCCAGGGCATAGGCCTGCCAGAATCCGATCCTCAGCCTGCCAGCCGCTATGAAGGGGAGAATGAACACGGCGACGGTCGGAATTCCTAGGAGCATGCTTTTGGCCAACAAGGCCGTGCCCGCGCCGCCCAGCTTGGCGCGGCTCAACGGCAGGATCAGCATGGCGGACAGCGGCATGACGGCCGCAAAACCCGCGGCGGAGGGAGAGCGCCCCGCCAGCCAAACCACCACGCCGATCACCACGGCAGACAAGACGACGTTGAAAAGGAAGGAGATCATGCCAGCCACCCCCGGCGCCTGGCCTCTAAAATGCCCGCGTGTCAACAGCGCGCCCGATTATACACAAGGAAGGCGGCATGATCCTAAAGACCCGTTGTGGGCGAACGAATGAACCACAAAGACACCAAGACACGAAGAAGACCGGATAAAATTTTGGCGCAGGGCCCTAGTTGCGGGCGCTATCCGCCCTTTAGGTGCTCCTTGACAATTTCCTTGACGTAGCCCGGAATATTTTTTTGAAGCTGCTCTGTCTTCTGTTTGAGAAGGTCGTAGTCTGCCACCTCGCCCTCGCTCCAAAAGATATCTGCGCGCCGCACTGGTCGCATGGCGACGTGGATATAGCTTTCTGGGTAGGCCCAATAGCACGTTCGACAAACCTCGGGCTTCTTAAGTTCAAGCCAATTGACGCAGTGCTCGCAGGACCAAGATTTGGCGCGATTAGCCGACCCGCAAAGCAGCATGTAGTCCTCGATTTTTGCAGTCGCTTTGGGATCGTCGCCGGCGACCTCGAAGGGAACTCTGTGGTCGATCTGCAGCTCGCGTTCTGGAAATGGAACGCAATAAATGGCGCAGTTCGCACCATAGCGCTCAACGAGTGATTGCTTCAGCTCCTTCGATAAAACGGTGCGTCCAAGCTGAGTTCCCATGCGCAACTTCTCTGGGTCTCCAAATTTATACGCGGCGATCTTCCGCCCATCGCTGCCGATAACCCGAAACATCACAATCGGAATGCCATGCTCCTTCACGTCGCGAACCGCCCGCGGCGGATGGTTGTAGCCGTATTTGTCCTTTAGGTCCTGCGTGGTGATAAAGCCATGTTTCAGGATGTGGTCGATCACCGTCTTAGGGCGTTTAGCCGTGACGCTGTTGCAGAGCCGAGTGAATTTCGCGGGCAGCTTCGGGGGTTTCAATTTCCTGCCTCAAGTAAAACCAACTGCCCATCTGTCGGCTTGGTATTCCTGCGGCAGGTCTGGAGTCTTTTTTCCAGCGCCGGAGATAGATAGAGAGATTCGTAGGTCACGGCTGATCGTCCTAATAGCGTCTCTTGCGAGGAGCGCCCCGCTGCCAATTCGATATGACGGAGCTGTAAGCTGGGTGGTAGTGTTCGCCCGTGAACCTTATCACCCGTTCTCCCATCGTAACTCACGATGTAGCTGATGTCCCGTGCATTAAGATCGCACAACGCTTCGACGAATTCATCGAAGAGCACTCCCTTGAGGTATCGAGGGTCACGATCTCCGCACACTCCCTGGTAGGGTGGGTCCATGTAAATGAAATCTTCGGGCTGGGCGCGTTTCACAAGAGACTTATAGTCCTCCGAAGTGCATTTCGTCTTGCCGTTTAGGAGATGGGATGCCCCGAGGATATGATCGCACATTGTCGTAGGCAAGGCGCCCATCCTCCTCTTGTCGGGGCTCTGATTGAATTCGCCTTTCGAGTTATACCGCACAGAAGCCTTTACGCATCGAGCCAGGAGATAGAGGAAGTGATGGGGTCTGCGCGTCTGATTGAACTCGTTGCGAATTCTGGAATAGTATTCTCGGCGGTCATCGTGCTGGTCTCGCCAAATCCTTTCGTACTGCTTCGCTAGCTTTTGCGGCTCCTCTATGATCATCCGCCACAATTCTATGAGCGGTGCGTTCAGGTCATTCAAGTGGTAGCCTTCAGCCAAACCGCGTACGGCCGCGGCTAGAGTGATGGCACCTGAGCCGGCAAACGGTTCAATAAGATTGTCAATGTGGTCAGGGAAGTAGGCGAGAATCTGAATGGCCAGATTTCGCTTGCTGCCTTGATAGGGGATCGGATGCGGAACCTTCATTCCCTCCGCATCGAGGAGCATTGTAGCTCCAGAGATATCACCTGTGCCCCAGATGGCGCCTTCTGCGTTCGTCCGAAGAGATTGCCCAGTCCTTACCTTAGTCCCTCCAGCCTTCCTAAGCTGTTTCATGGCATAATCCTCTGGTATCGAAAATCCTTCGCCTTGAGAATTTCAGCACGAATGAATAGCCACGAACCTCCGCCCCTCATCCAGGGCTTGACCTTTCCCTGCTGGAGCCAGGCGTAAAGAGTTTGGCGGGTAATGTTGAGTAGGTCGCATACCTGGGGAGTGGTCAATACCTCCTTGGCGTCAACGAGTCTGGGCATCATTAGCGTATATTTGACTAAATTTTGACAGTAGCGTCAAAATTACCTCCTTCTAATCCAGAATCCTTAAGCGACTGGCATTGCGTCTGATATAGGCCGTTTCGTTGCTCCGGCGGTCCGCGCCATGTCCGAGGCGCGCCCCCGTTCCGAGACCTTCGAGCGCTATGCGCTCGGTCTGGCCCGCCGGGACCGGCTCGCCGGCGATGCCGATGCCGAGGCGGCCCGGCGCCGGCGCGACGCCCTCCGGGCGGAGGTCCTGCGCCTGGGCGCCAAGGGCTGGCCCGAACGCTCCACGTTCTACACGGGGGAGCTGCCGGCGGGCTGCCGCCCCTGCCTGGAGGGCCGCGGAAGCAATCTCTGCGTGACGACCCGCTGCAGCCGGGAATGCTTCTTCTGCTTCAACCCCAAGCCGCGCGGCGACGGGATGAGCGTGCACGGCCGCGCCGTCGCGAGCGAGGCGGAGGCCCCCCGGATTCTCCAAGAGCTCGACGTGGCCAGCGTGGGCCTGAGCGGCGGCGAGCCCCTGCTCGACGCCGAGAAGACCCTGCGCCTGGCGCGGCTCCTGCGCGAGCGCCTGGGCCCGGGCCTGCGCATCGACCTCTACTCCAACGGCGACCTGTTCACTCCCGAGCTCCTGCGCCGCCTCAAGGACGCCGGCGTGGACGCCCTGCGCGTCAACCTGGCCGCCAACGGCTACGACCCAGGGCCGGTGCGCCTGGGCCTGGAGGTGTTCGCGGACGTCGAAGTCGAGATTCCCGCCATCCCCCGCGACCGCGAGCGCGTCATGCGCCTGATGGAGACGCTGGAGGCGCTGGGCGCCCGTCATCTCATCCTCCACGAGCTCTTCGCCTCGGCGCAGAACCTGGACGCGCTCCAACGCCAGGGCTGCCGAGCCAAGGACGAGGCGCCTGGCGGCGCGCTCTCCTGGTCGGCCGTCGCCTCCAGCGAGGAAACCGCGCTGGAGCTGATGCGCTTCGCGCTGGAACGCCGTCTGCGCCTGGGCGCGTACTACTGCTCCTGCGGCACCCAGCAATGGATCGCCGAGACGGCGCTCGCGCGGCGCGCCCGGTAGCGCCCTCGGGTCCGGGGCTGTCATTCCCCCGTCAACTGCAAGTTACCCCGCCGCTATGGAGCGGCGCCGGGGCGCGAAGCTAACATCTCCCCAACGTGAGAAAAGAATCAAAGGGGACGAACCGATGAAAGGACGCCAAGGGCGGCTTGCCGCTCTCGCCGCGCTGCTTCCCGTTTCGACCGCTTGGGGACAAGAGCCGGCGACCCTGCAGGAAGTCCGGCAAAGCCTCGGCGAGCTCAAGAGCCAGGTCGAGGCGATGAGCGAAAGCCAGCAGGGCTCCAGCGCCGACGTCCTCGGTCTCAAGCGGCTCAAGGTGACCGGCTACCTCCAGGCCCGCTACGAGAGCCATGCCGACCGCCCCGCCGACGCCGTCGTCCCGCCGGCCGCGGCCGACAAGCAGGACAGCTTCTCGATCCGGCGTGGGCGGATCAAGTTCACGTACGCGGCCAACCCTACGAGCCAGTTCGTCCTGTATCCCGACATGTCCACCAAGGACGGCGTCACGCTCAAGGAGGCCTACGTCAAGCTGACCGAGCCCTGGTCCGGCAGGGGGATCAACCTGATCATGGGCCAGCAGAACTGGTTTTTCGGCCGCGAGATCGAGCGCACCTCCAGCGCCCGGGAGTTCCCAGAGCGCGCCCGGGTGTTCGGCAAGACCGTGTTCGACGGAGAGCGCGACAAGGGAGCGCGCGTCGAGGTCCCCGACCTCCCCGTCGAGGGGCTCAACGTGAAGCTCGGTCTGTTCAACGGAAACGGGATCAAGCCGCCGCAGACGTTCGACAACGACAAGTTCAAGCTCTGGATGGGCCGCGTCGCCTACAGCCTCGGCTGGCTGGACCTGGGGATTTCCCAGGAGTACGACCGGAGGTTCGCGACGCGGGCCGACGGCAGCGCCGGGACCGTCCTCAAGAAGCACGCCGGGGCGGACGCTTTCCTGTACTATGAACTCCCCGTTCTCGGCGGCGGGTCGTTCGGGGGCGAGTACATGCTCGGCCAAGGGGTCCAGAACCCGGCCGCGCGGCAGACCCGCAACGAGGGCTGGTTCCTCGCCGAAGTCCAGAACCTGGGCGGCTCCTTCCAGGCCGCCGCGCGCTACGACGTCTTCGACGCCGATCGCGACGCCGGGGGAGACGTCATCCGGACGACGACGCTGGCCGCGCATTATTTCTGGGATGACAACGTCCGGATCACGCTGGCCTGGGAAAATCCGGTCACGGAAGATCCGGGAGAAGTCCGGGACAACACGACCACGCTCCAGGTCCAATACAAGTTCTAGAATCCGCACGACAACCACAACGGAGGCATGAAATCATGAGGCCGATGAGGTCCATCACCGCCGGCCTGTTGGCCCTAGCCGTGCCGCTCAACGCGGCCGCGACCATCACGATCAAGGGGTCCGACACCTTGGTCATCCTGAATCAAAAATGGGCCGAAGCCTACAGGGCCAAGAATCCCGGCGTCTCGATCCAGGTGACGGGCGGCGGCTCCGGAACCGGGATTGCCGCCTTGATCAACGGCTCGACCGACATCTGCGCGGCGTCGAGGCCGATGAGCCGGAAGGAAAAGCTCAGCCTCCGCGACCGCTTTAACACCTTGGGCGTCGAGATCCCGGTGGCGCGCGACGGCCTGGCCGTCTATCTCAACGACTCCAACCCCGTCAAGGAGCTGACCCTGCGGCAGGTGGAGCAGATCTACCGCGGCAAGATCGCGAACTGGAAGGACGTGGGGGGAGAGGACGCCAAGATCATCCTGTACTCCCGGGAAAACAACTCGGGGACCTACGTCTACTTCAAGGACAACGTCCTCCAAGGCCGGGACTTCAGTCCCATGGCCCAAAGCCTGCCGGGGACGGCGGCGGTCGTCAACGCCGTCGTCAAGGACAAGCGCGGCATCGGCTACGGCGGCGCGGCGTACGCCAAGGGCATCAAATTCTGTCCGATCAAGAAAACCGACGGGGACGCGGCCTACGAGCCGACGCTGGAGCACGTGAAATCCGGCAAGTATCCCATCAGCCGCGACCTGTATTTCTACGTCCGCAGCAAGCCCTCGGGAGACATCAAGAGCTTCATCGGCTGGGTCACCGGCCCCGAGGGGCAGGAGCTCGTCGGCCAAGTCGGGTACTTCCCGATCCGATGAGCCGGCGCGCCGCCGAGTCGGCGATCGAGGCCGTCATACGCGTCAGCGCCTCGCTGGCCATCGTCGGCCTGGTCCTCATCTTCGTCTTCATCGGCAAGGAAGCCCTGCCGGTCCTCCTGTCCCAGGAGGTCCGGCAGGAGGCCGGCCTGTCCCGGCTTTTCCTGCCGCAAAGCCCGGAGCCAAGCGAACCCAAGGAGTTCGCCTGGCAGCCGATCTCGGCGATCCCGAAATACTCCCTGCTCCCTCTGCTGACCGGGACGATCAAGGCGACCGTGGTGGCGCTGCTCTTCGCCCTGCCGCTGGCCCTGGGGGCGGCCGTCTTCAGCTCCGAATTCGCCCCCTCGTGGCTGCGCGAGATCATCAAGCCCTCCATCGAGCTCCTGGCCGGCATCCCGTCCGTGGTCCTGGGCTTTTTCGCGCTGATGGTGATGGCGACCTACATCCAGGACCTCCTGGGGCTCGATTACCGCCTGAATGCGATCAACGCCGGCATCGCGCTGGGCCTGGCCGTCATCCCCATCGTCTTCACCGTCGCCGAGGACGCCCTGACCGCGGTGCCCCAAAGCTACCGGGAAGGCTCCATCGCGCTGGGCGCCACGCCCTGGCAGACCGCCTGGCGCGTGGTCCTGCCCGCGGCCTTCCCGGGGATCTTCGCGGCGTGCGTGCTCGGGTTCGGGCGCGCCATCGGGGAGACCATGATCGTCCTGATGGCCTCGGGCAACGCCGCCGTCCTCTCCCTGTCGCCGACCGACCCTCTGCGCACCCTCTCGGCGACCATCGCCGCCGAGCTGGGAGAAGTCGTCCACGGCAGCCCGCACTACCACGTCCTCTTCTTCATCGGCACCTTGCTGTTCCTGTTCACCTTCGCCACCAACCTGCTCGGCCAGGCGTTCGTGGAGCGCCTCAAGCAGCGGCTTTCAGGGAGCCGTCTCTGATGAGCCGGCGCTGGATCAACCGGATCACGTTCCTGTTCATGGGCCTGACCGGCCTGGCCTGCGCGACGGTGATCCTCCTCGTCGCGCTCATCCTCGGCCATATCGCCTACCACGGCGTCCACCATCTCTCCTGGGAGTTCCTCACGACGGCCCCCAGGGCCGGCATGACGGAGGGCGGCATCTTCCCGGCGATCTTCGGGACCGTCTTCCTGGTCCTGCTGATGACCATCGCGGTCGTGCCCCTGGGGGTCTGCACCGCGGTCTACCTGCAGGAATACGCGCCCGCGGGCTCGAAATTGGTGCACGCGGTGCGCCTGGCCATCCAAAACCTGGCCGGGGTCCCCGCCATCGTCTTCGGCCTGTTCGGCCTGGGGTTCTTCATCGAGTTCGCGGGGCGCAGCGTGGACCGCCTCTTTTACGGCGGACAGCTCCATTTCGGACAGCCCGCCATCCTGTGGGCGGCGCTGACCATGGCCCTGCTGACTTTGCCGACGGTCGTGGTCGCCACGGAGGAGGCCCTGCGCGTGGTGCCGCGCGGCCATCGCGAGGCGGCCTACGCCCTGGGAGCCACCCGTTGGCAGATGGTCCGGTACGTGCTCCTCCCCCAGGCCACCGGAGGCATCCTGACGGGCACCATCCTGGCCGTCAGCCGGGGGGCGGGGGAAGTCGCGCCCATCCTGTTCACGGGGGCGGCCTACTACCTCCCCGAGCTGCCCAGGCGCCTCAATCACCAGTTCATGGAGCTGGGCTATCACGTCTACGTGATGGCGACCCAGTCGCCCGACGTGGACGCGACCAAGCCCATCCTCTACGCGACGGTATTCGTGCTGCTCACGCTGACCTTCCTGCTGAATTTCTCGGCCGTCGTCCTGCGCGCCCGCATCCGCCGGCGCCTGGCGGAGGGCCGCTAGACGCTATGGGCATTTCCTATGACGCGTCTGTGCCGAGCCCGGCGGACAAGCTGGTCGTCGAACGGCTTCGGGTCAGGAAGGGGAAGAACGCGATCCTCAACGGCGTCTCCCTGACCGTGCGCGGCGGAGAGATCCTGGCCCTCATCGGACCCGCCGGCAGCGGCAAGACGACCTTCCTGCGCTGCCTCAACCGGCTCATCGATCTCGAGCCCGAGCTGGCGGTCGAGGGCCGCCTCCGGCTCGACGGCCTGGACGTCTATGGGGAAGGCGTCGACGTCCCTTCCCTGCGCCGGAGAATCGGCATGGTCTTCGCCGTGCCCAATCCGCTGCCGATGTCCATCCGGGACAACCTGACTTTGGGGCTGCGCATCCTCGGCGCCGCGGCCGCGGGCCCGCCCTCCGAGCGCATCGAGCGGAGCTTGAAGGCCGCCTACCTCTGGGACGAGGTCAAGGACCGGCTCGACGACTCCGCGCTGAAGCTGTCGGGAGGCCAGCAGCAGAGGCTTTGCCTGGCCCGGAGCCTCATGGCCGGCCCGGAGCTGCTGCTGCTCGACGAGCCCTGCTCGGGCCTGGACCCGATCTCCACCGCCAAGATCGAGGAAGCCCTCCAGGGGCTCAAGAGCCGGATATCCGTCGTGCTCGTGACCAACAACGTCAAGCAGGCCTCCCGCTGTTCCGACCGGACCGCCTTCCTGCTGATGGGAGACCTCGTCGAGATGGGCGAGACGGGCCTGATCTTCACCAACCCCCAGAACCGGAGGACCGCCGACTATGTCTCAGGCCGCTTCGGCTGACCCCCCGGCCGCGGACGTCCGCGTCCAGACGCCCGCCATCGAGGCTCGGTCGCTGTCCTTGTTCTACGGAAGCTTCCGCGCGCTCAAGGACGTGGACGTCGCCGTCCCCCGTCGGGAGATCACCGCGCTCATCGGCCCCTCCGGCTGCGGCAAGTCGACCCTCCTGAGGGTCTTCAACCGCATGAACGACTTGGTCCGCGGGGTCCGCATCGAGGGGAGCGTCCTCGTCGACGGCCGGGACATCTACCGGCCGGACGCGGATCTGATCGCGCTGCGCAAGCGGGTGGGAATGGTGTTTCAGAGGCCCAACCCCTTTCCGATCTCGGTCTTCCAGAACGTCGCCTACGGGCCCGCCATCCACGGCATGGCGTCAAACGCGGAGCTGGAAGAGGCGGTGGAGCGCAACCTGCGCGCGACCGGGCTGTGGGACGACCTCAAGGACAGGCTGCGCGTTCCCGCCTTGAGCCTTCCGCCGGAGCAGCAGCAGCGCCTGTGCCTCTCGCGGCTCCTGGCCGTCGAGCCGGACGTCCTGCTCATGGACGAGCCCTGCTCGACTCTCGACCCTATCGCCACCGCCCGCATCGAGGAGCTTTTGTTCGAGCTGAAGAAAAACTATACCATCGTCATCGTGACCCACAACATGCAGCAGGCCGCCCGCGTCTCCAGCCGGGCGGGGTTCATGCTCCTGGGGGACCTGGTCGAATTCGGCGCCACGGAAGGCCTCTTCACCAATCCTCGGGACCAGCGGACGCAGGACTACATCACCGGCCGTTTCGGCTAGGGGGCTTGATGCGAAGGCATTTAGAAACCGCGGAAGACGAGCTCAAAGAGAGGCTCCTAGTCATGGGCGGCCTGGCCGAGGAGATGATCCGCGCGGCCGTCGAGGGCCTGCGGGACCGAAAAGAGGCGCCGCTGAGGACGGTCCACGAGAACGAGGAGACGGTCAACCGCCTGCACATCGAGGTCGACGACCGCTGCCTCAAGCTGATCGCCCTGCATCAGCCGACCGCGGCCGACCTGCGCCTCATCCTGGCCGCCAGCAAGATCAACTCGGACCTGGAGCGCATCGGCGACCAGGCCGTCAACATCGCGGAGAACGCGGCCGTCCTGCTCGGGCAGCCCCCGCTGGAAAGAAAGCTTCTCGACCTGCCGCGGATGGCGGACCTGGCCAAGGCCATGCTCAAGGACAGCCTCGTCGCCTTCGTACGCAAGGACGTCGAGCTGGCCCGCTCGGTCATCGCCCGGGACGACGCCGAGGACCGGCTCAAGAGCGAGGCCTTCCATGAGCTGATGCAGATCATGCAGTCCGACGCCTCGACGATCCAGCGGGCGCTCGGCCTCATTCTCATCGCCCGGAACCTGGAGCGCATCGCCGACCACGCCACCAATGTCGCCGAGGACGTGATCTTCATGGTGCTCGGCCGGGACATCCGGCACCGCGCCGAGGGGAGCCCCCAGGGGAGCTGAAACCCCCGGCGCCCCGGCCCGCGGCAGTGTAGTAGACTATGCCGCCATGCGCGAAGAAGCGATGCGGGGCGTTCGTTTTCTTCTGCGCCGTCAGCTCCCCTCCGGCGAATTTCCGACGCTCAGCTCCAACGAGCGCTCGTTCATCAACGCGCAGGCGCAGTCCAACGTCTTCACGACGGCCGTCATCCTGCACGCGCTGCGGCCGGTGAAGGAGGACCCCGCGGTGCGGGCGGCGGCTCGCCGGGCGATCGAGTGGCTGAAAGCTCAGCGCGACTCAAGCGGCTTCTGGACCTTCTGGGGGCGAGCGATGCGGAATCGGCCCCCCGAAGATGCAGTCCCGCCGGACGTGGACTGCAGCGCCTGCATCGTCGGCGTCTTCAAGGATTGGGACGTCGATTTTCCCTACGCCGCCTGCCTGCGCGCTCTGGCGGGCTGTCGAAATGAAAAGGGCTTGTTCGGCACCTGGATCCACGGAACCGGCCTGGACTGGCATCCGGACGTCGCGCCGTTCATCGACCGGCAGGACGTGGACCCGGTGGTGAACGCCAACGCGGCCTGCCTGTTCCAGCGGCACGGCAGGGTCCTGCCGGAGGTAACGCGCTATCTTGAGGACCAGATCCTCCGCCGGCGCTTTCACCAGCCGTCCAACTATTATGTCTCTCCCGCCGTCTTCCTGTACGCTCTGGGGAAATTGGCTTCTGATCACCCGCCTTGGACGGAAGGCGAACTCGGCAAGGCGTGCCGGGAGGTCCTAACCTCGCTGCTCACGGCCACGGACCCCGCCAAGGTCACCCCTCTGGAAAAAGCCATGGCCCTATCCGCGGCCTTTAAGGGATCGCTTCCGCTTCCCAAGGGCGCCGCCGATCGCGCCCTGGCCGGGCTGCGGGAGCTGCAGGCCGCGGATGGTGGATGGGAGGCGCATCCCTTCCACAGCTTCTATTTTCTTCATTACGGCTCCCGGGAACTGACGACGGCGCTGGCCGTGGAGGCGCTGGCCCTCAAGGAGGAACATGACAAGAGACACGCCGTGCTTGAGCCCGCGGCCGCGTCAAGACGCCCGTAGCGCGCCCTGGTCCTTCATCGAGGCGCACAGTCCCGCTGGTCCCCAGCGCCGCCTGCTCCATTCTCTGCTGGGCCATTTCCCGGCCGGGGAAAGCTCTCCGTACGCGGAGATCCCTCTCCTCGTGCACGGAGGAATCACCGGCCGCGAAGAGGAGGCTCTCCCCCTGACGGCCTTGGGGCAGTTCCTGTACCTGGGCCTGGACATCAGCGACGACGTCGCCGATGGGGACGCCGGAGACCGTTGGCCGGGGTACAGCGTCTGGGAGCTCCAGCTGGCTTCCTCCCTCTTTGTATCGGCCCTCCCCCAGATCTTGCTCGCGGAGCTCAACACGTCCGCGGACATCCGCCGCAAAATCCAAAGACGATTCGCCAACGGGCTTTTAGAGCTCGCCGCCGGACAGCAGATGGAATTCAGGATGACGGGCAAGCCGGCTGTCCGGCCGCAGGACGTCGAGGAGTCCGTGCGGGGCAAGAGCAGCGGAGTCGCCACGCTCGCCTCGCTGGCGGCCTTGTTGGCCGGAGCCAAGCCGGACCGGATCAACGCGTATGAGGACATGGGACGCGGCCTGGGGACCGCGGCCCAGTTGGCCACCGACTTCCATGACCTCTTCCGGGCTCCCGCAAGCCGGGATTTGAGAAACGGCACGCGCACCCTCCCGATCGCCTTGGCGCTGGGGCAAAGCTCGCCAACGGAGCAAGGGAGGCTGTTGACGCTCCTCAAAGAGGCTGAGTCCAGCCTCTCGAAACAAGAAAAGACGCGGGCGGTCCTTTCCTCCAAGGGAGTCGGCCGTTTCACGGCCTTCCTCATCGAGCTCTACTGCGAGCGGGCTAGAAAAAGCTTGAATCTGGCGGCGCCTCGGAAGCCCTATCGAGAGAGGCTCGGCGCCTACATCGACAAGGCCTCGCTTTTTGGAGCGGCACAGGGGCTCTAGGAGAGTTCATTGGTTAATTTTTCCCCCAGCGGCCTCTTAGCCGCGCATCCGGCGTTCTCATCTCTCCCGGCCGCCCTCCTGGATGAAGTCGGCTCCCGGCTTAAGGAGGAGAGTTTTCCTCCGGGGAGCGCGGTGATCCGGGAGGGGGAGCGCGGCGACCGGCTGTTCCTCATTACGGCTGGACAGGCGGAAGTCAGGATCGAGACGGCCTCCGGCCCGACGGCGGTCGCCCGGCTCGCGGCGGGCGCGCTCTTCGGGGAGCTGGCCCTCCTCAGCCCGGACAAGAAGCGCACGGCCACCGTCGTCGCCCTCTGCGATCTGTCGGCCGCAACGCTTGACGCCGCGGCGTTTCAGGCGATTCTCGCCAAGCACCCCGAGGCGGAAAGGCATTTCGTCCAGGCCGCGGAACAGCTCCTCCTGACCGATTTCCTGAAATTGGCCAGTCCGTTCGGCGCGCTGAAAACCGAACGCCTGCGCCTGTTGGCGCGGAGGATCCACCGCCTCTCCCTGAAGCGAGGCGGCGAGGTCGTCCGCGAGGGGGAGAACGGACGCTCCTGTTTTCTGGTGCGCACGGGCCAGGTGGAGGTCAGCCGTCAGGAGCAAGGGCTTAAAAAGGTCGTCGCGATCCTGGGGCCCGGCTCGTTGTTCGGCGAGTCGGCCCTTCTCACCGAGTCTCCCCGCAACGCCTCCGTCAAAGCCCTGGAGGCCGCCGAGCTCCTGGAAATCCGGCGGGAGGATTTTCTTGAGCTCATCCAGGAAGACCAAACGCTGAACCGCCAAATCTTCGAACTCTTAGGTCTGCGCGACGCGCCGAGACGGGTTCCCGGCATTCAAGAGCACGCCATGACGACGGAGGAAGGCGTCTCGATCACGATCCTGAGCGATCCCGCCCGCGGAACCTACTTTCGGCTCACTCCCCACGGACGGCTGATTTGGGACAACCTCGACGGACGTAAAAATCTGCAGGACTTG
This sequence comes from Elusimicrobiota bacterium, assembly GCA_016207605.1. Classification (GTDB taxonomy): domain Bacteria; phylum Elusimicrobiota; class Elusimicrobia; order UBA1565; family UBA9628; genus GWA2-66-18. Next base: position 2,329 of record JACQPJ010000023.1, on the reverse strand, counting down.
GCTCTTCTGTATTTTGAGACGTTCCGTCTTTTTGCGCCGCAGGCGATCGCGGAGACGGTCTCCGGGCTGGTCGCCGCGGGATTTGCCGAGAGCCGGACGTCGCGGGCGACGTGGTTGTTCCTTCCCTCGTGGGGCCAAAGAGCGGTGGGATTCCTCCGATTCTGCCTGGAATGGCGCGTCATGTTGAGAAACACCGATGGATTGAGCGCTCGCCTTTACCGCGCCGTATCGCCTCTTTTTACGAGGAGCGGCCAGATCGCGCTGGCCGCCGTCAGTCTCGCGGGGCTCGGGTTCTTCCTGCGGGACGTCCGCGCCGCGCCGCGCCTGGGAGCGAGCGCTCTCTCGCCCGGCGTTCTCATCGCCGGCGTCGCCTGTTTCGTGGTCTCGGGGCTTCTGCACGAAGCCGGCCACGCCCTGGCGACAAAGTCTTTCGGCCGGAAGATTCTCGGGGTCGGGATCGGCTGGAACTGGATCACTCCGATCCTCTTTGTCGACACCTCGGACATGTGGCTCGCGCCCCGCGGGCAGAGGATGGCCGTGCATTGGGCGGGGCCCTACGTCCACCTGATCCTGGGAGGCATGGCGGCCCTCCTGGCTCATGCCTCCCAAAATCCAGCCGTCCAGAACGGGCTATCGCTCTTCGCCGGAGGGTCCTACCTCCTTTTCCTCCTCAACATCATCCCGATCCTGAACTTCGACGGGCACTCTCTTCTCAAGGAGTTGAAACGCTGAGCGCCCCGCAGATTACGGCAACTTGCTGATGCGCGCCTTCAACTGCTCGTCCGAGAGAGACCAGTCGACCTTCTGGAAGGCCGCTTGCTCCTCCGCGCCCAATTGAATGCCGGTCTTCTTGACCGCTCCGGCGGGGTCCTGACGGACCTCCGAGCGAAATTTCGGATCGTTCATCCAGCGGTCGAGAAGCTGCTTGATGGCCTGCTGATTCATGTTTCCTCCCGCTAAACGGCTCGCCGACACCGGCATACTACATCGTAAACGAAATCGGCGTCAACAGCCGGGCGTCGTGGTAGACTATGCCCGAATGAGTGAGGACCTCGCCGCCGAACAAGCCGCGACGCTCGACGCACCAAGACGGCGCTACGGCCCCCTAGCCCGTCTGCTGTTCATCTGGATGGACCTGACCTACGGCCGTGCCCGCACACTGTCGAAGTTCAAGGTGCTGGAGGTCATCGCCCGCGTCCCCTACCAGGCCTGGGAGCAGGTGGCCTACGTCGCCATGACCCACACCTACCGCGCCCCCGGCTTCGCGCGCCGGGTCTTCGAGTTCGTCCGGGAGTCCCGCGCCCAGCAGGACAACGAGCAATGGCACCTGCTGATCCTGGAGGAGATGGTCCAGCGCAAAGGCCTGCGCGAGCACTTCCTCCTGCACCGGCTCCTGCCCCAGCTCATGGCCTTCTTCTACTACCACGTGAGCTGGCTGCTCTACGCCCTCAAGCCCGCCTGGAGCTACGCGCTCAACGCGGACTTCGAGGACCACGCCGAGCACGAGTACATGGAGTTCGTGCGCGAGAATCCCGCCCTGGAGAGCGAGCTCTTCGAGAGCGATTTCAAGGCCGACTACGGCGACTTCCGCAGCGTCGCCGACCTCCTGCGCCGCGTCGGCCTGGACGAGCGCCGGCACAAGGAAGAAAGCCTCGCCCGCATCGCGCAGGCCCGCTTCGCCTAGATGCTGATCTTGAGCTGGATCCTGTTCGCCGCCGCCGCGGGGGCCGGCCTTTTCCTGCTCGCCCTGGGGCTGCCGGGCAACTGGCTGCTCCTGGCCGGGCTCCTGCTCGCGGCGGCCGTCAGCCCGAAGGCGGCCGTCACGCTGGGCGCCGCGGTCGTCCTGCTGTCCCTCTGCCTCCTCGCCGAGCTGGCGGAGTGGTTCTGCGGCGTGCTGGGCGCCAAGCGCCTCGGCGTCTCCACGGCCGGCCTGTGGGGCGCCGTCCTCGGCGGGCTCGCGGGCGCGCTGCTGGGAGGCGCGCTGCTCCCGATCGTGGGCGCCGTCCCGGGGGGACTGCTCGGCACCTTCCTGGGGGCGTTCGGCCTGGAGCTCGCGCGCGGCGAGGGCCGTCGCGAGGCCATGCGCCTGGGCTATCGCGCCTTCGCCGCCCGAATCCTGGCACTCATCGCCAAGACCGGCGTGACCCTGGCGATGGTCGGGGTGGGCTTCTTCTGGCTGCTCTGAGACCGTGTCAACTCATCTAAAAATGTGACCGAAGGATAAGCCGTTCCGTTGGCCGTGTTTGCGTTGTCGTCATCAGTTGACGTTGAGCCTGCTCTCTCTTGCCCACTGCACCCCGATCTTGTCGAGCGTCATGTCGCTCAAGGG
>JACQPJ010000004.1 GCA_016207605.1 Elusimicrobiota bacterium | reverse complement strand
GTCGCCCCATAGGGGACGGACGATTTTGGGCTGCGCCCGCGTCGCTCGTCGCTCACATACCGCTGCGGGTATGCTCGCTCCTCGCTCCTTGGCTCGCTCCAAAATCGTCCGTCCAAAATGGTCATATTATCGTTTGACAGGCCCTTAGGGAACGATTTGGGCCCCCGCCGCGTATAGAGGGGATGCTGGCGCGCGTTCAGAGCCTGGGGCTGAGGGGGGTGGACGGGTTTCCCGTCCTGGTGGAGGTGGATTTGGCCGGGGGACTGCCCTCCTTCACGATCGTGGGGCTGCCCGACCACGCCGTGCGGGAGGCGCGGGAGCGAGTGGCGTCGGCCGTGCGCAATTCCGGGTTCAAGATGCCGTCGCGGCGGATCACCGTCAACCTGGCCCCGGCGCGGCCGCGCAAGGAGGGCAGCCACTACGACTTGCCCGTCGCCCTGGCCCTGCTGGCGGCCTCCGGCCAGGCCGCGCAGGGGGACTGGGCGCGGCGCTGGGCCTTCGTGGGGGAGCTGTCGCTGGACGGCCGGGTGCGCCCCGTCCCCGGCGTGCTGGCCATGGCCGAGCGCGCGGGGGCGGAGGGTTGGGAGGCGCTCGCGGTCCCGGCGGAGAACGCCGAGGAGGCCGCGGCCGCAGGCCTGCGCGTCCTGCCGGTCGCGGACCTCCGCGAGGCCCTGGCTCTGATCGCCGGCGAGCCGCCGCGCAAACGCCCTGTCCCGGGAGCAGCGCGTGCCGCCGCGCCGGCGGCCGGCTCCGAGGCGGGTTTGGATCTCTGCGACGTGCGCGGGCAGGCGCTGGCCAAGCGCGCGCTGGAGATCGCGGCGGCGGGAGGGCATCACCTCCTTCTGCTGGGCCCGCCGGGGACGGGCAAGTCCATGCTGGCGCGGCGCCTGCCCGGCCTCCTGCCGCCCTTGGACGAGGCGGAGGCCCTGGAGGTGGCCAAGGTCCAGTCCCTCTTCGGGCGCTGGTCCGCCGGCCTGCCGCGTGAGCGGCCTTTCCGCGCGCCGCACCACGCCTGCTCGGCGGCAGCCCTCGTAGGAGGGGGGCCGGCGGCGCGGCCGGGGGAGATCTGCCTGGCCCACGCCGGGGTGCTGTTTCTCGATGAGCTGCCCGAGTTCCCGCGTCCCGCCTTGGAGGCCTTGCGTCAGCCCTTGGAGGACCGCCGGGTGCGCGTGGCCCGGGCCCGGGACGCCCTGGAGTATCCGGCGCGCTTCCAGCTCGCGGCCGCGGCCAACCCCTGTCCTTGCGGCTGGCGCGGGCACCCGCGCCGCGCCTGCGCCTGCTCGCCTGGCGCGGTGGCGCGCTACCTGGGGCGTCTGTCCGGTCCGCTGATAGACCGCATCGACCTCCAGGTCGAGGTGGCGGCCGTGCCCTTCGACCATTGGTCCGCCCCGGCCGGGGCCGAGACCTCGGCCTCGGTGCGGGCTCGCGTCGCCGCCGCGCGGGAGCGTCAGCGCGCCCGTCAGGGGCCCGGCCCCGGCGCGCTCAACGCCCTCGTCTGCGAGGCGGCGGTCCGTCGCCACGCCCGCCTAGGGTCCGAGGCGCTGGCCGTCCTGGCGGCCGCCGAGAAGGCCGCGGCGCTCTCGGCCCGGGGTCTGGACCGGGCCCTGCGGGTGGCGCGGACCATCGCGGACCTAGCCGGTGCCGAGGCCGTCGCGCCTGCGCACGTGGCCGAGTCCCTGCAGTACCGCGGCCTGGACCGTTTGCGCGCCAGCCTCGCCCTTGGCGATCTATGACCCAGGATCAGCATGCGGATGGTCCGCAGGGCGAGCTGCGGCGCCTGAGCGCTTTGGGCGGCCGCCGGATCCGGCGGGGGGAGCCGGATTTCCCGGACCTGCTGGCCTGCCTGCCCGACGCGCCTTCGGCCCTCTACGCGCAGGGGGCCTGGAGCCCCCGGCCGGCCGTCGCGATCGTCGGCTCGCGCGCGCCCACGCCTTACGGCCGGCGCATGGCCCGCGTCCTGTCCGGGGACCTGGCTCGGCGCGGCGTGGCCGTGGTCAGCGGCCTGGCCCGGGGCATCGACGCGGAGGTCCACGCCGCCGCGCTGGACGCGGGGGGCGTCACGTGGGCCGTCCTGGGTTCCGGCCTGGGCGAGGTCTATCCGCCCGAAAACCGCGGCCTGGCGCGCCGGATCACGGAGCATTCCGGCTGCGTATTGAGCGAATATCCGCTCGCCGCGCGTCCTCGGCCGGAACTGTTCCCCCGCCGCAACCGGATCGTGGCCGGCCTGGCCTGGGCCGTCGTGGTGGTCGAGGGTAGGGAGAACTCGGGCGCCGGCGGCACGGCGAAATGGGCGCTGGACTACGGGCGGGAAGTGCTGGCCGTGCCGGGGCCCGCCGACTCGCCCTTGAGCGCGACGCCGCACCGCCTCCTGCGCGAGGGCGCGCGGCTGGCGGCCTCGGCCGAGGACGTGCTGGCGGCCCTGCCCCCGGGTCTGGCCCTGCCTCCCGCCGCGCCGCGGCCCGGGCGGCTCGCGCCGGCCTTCGAGGCGGAGGAGGCCGGGGTCTTGGCGGCTTTGGGGAGCGATTCTCTTTCCTTAGATGAACTGGCGCGCGGCACGGGACTTGACATAGCCCGCCTTTCCACTATAATGTTCGCTCTGGAAATAAAGGACGCGGTTTCCTTCGTTCCCGGACAACGCTATGCCAAAAAAGCCGGCTAAGCCGGTCAAGAAAGCCTCCAAGGCCTCCGCGGCGCCTGTCTCCGCCGCGAAAAAGGCGCGCAAGGGCGCCAGCCTCCTGGTCGTCGAGTCGCCGGCCAAGGAGCGTACCATCTCCCGCTATCTGAAGGACGCCAAGGGCGCGTTCGTCGTGCGCTCCTCCTTCGGCCACGTCCGCGACCTGCCGGTCCGCAAGATCGGGGTGGAGGTGGAGGACGACTTCCAGCCCCGGTACGTCGTGCTCCCCCGGGCCAAGAAGATTCTGGCTGAGTTCAAGAGCCTCGTCGCCAAGTCTCCCTACGTCTATCTCGCCACCGACCATGACCGCGAGGGGGAGTCCATCGCCTGGCACCTGGCCGATGCCCTCAAGCTCAAGCCGGAGCAGATCCGCCGCATCACCTTCCACGAGATCACGCCCGCGGCCATCAAGGAGGCCATCGCCCATCCGCGCGCGATCGACGACAACCTGGTCCAGGCCCAGCAGGCGCGCCGCGTCATCGACCGCCTCGTCGGCTACAAGCTCTCGCCCCTGCTCTGGGCTAAGATTCAGAGCGGCCTCTCCGCCGGCCGCGTCCAGTCCGCGGCCGTGCGCCTGCTCGTCGAGCGCGCGCGGGAGATGAAGGAGTTCCAATCCGAGGGCTACTGGACCCTCACCGCCGTCCTGGAGAAGCCGGGGGAGCCGCCGGCCTTCGGCGCGCGGCTCACCCTTTGGAAAGGGGAGAAGGTCGAGACGACGCGCGTCTACGATCTCTTCTCCGAGCCCTACCGCGTCCGGGCCACCGTCCTGCGCGAGCGCGGGGACGTCGAATCGATCTCCGCGGCCCTGCGCTCGGGGACGTTCAAGGTCTTGCGCGTCGAGAGCAAGGAGGCCCGGCGCCGGCCGCCGCCGCCCTTCTCCACCTCGACCCTCCAGCAGGCGGCCTCGCAGAAGCTCGGCTTCGCGGCCGAGCGGACCATGCGCCTGGCCCAGTCCCTCTACGAGGGCGTCGACCTCGGCGGCAGCGAGCCCGCGGGTCTCATCACCTACATGCGCACTGATTCCTTCTTCATCTCCAAGGCCGCGGCCGCCGAGGCCGCCCGCTTCGTCCGGGACGCCTACGGGGCGGCCTTCGCGCCCGCCGAGCCGCCGACCTATCAGACGAAATCGCGCGGGGCCCAGGAGGCGCACGAGGCCATCCGCCCCACCAGCGTCCTGCGCGCCCCCGACGAGGTCCGCGGCTTCCTGGCCCCCGACCAGGCCCGGCTCTACGACCTGATCTGGAAGCGCTTCGTCGCCTCCCAGATGGCCGAGGCCGTCTACGACACGGCCGCCGCGGACGTCGAGAACGACGGGGCGGTCCTGCGCTGCACGGGGCGCACGCTCAAGTTCGAGGGATTCCTTCGGATCTATCGCGGCGCCCCCAAGGCCGGCGAGGAGGAGCCCGAGAACGAGGAGCCGGAGGGCGAGGAAGAGGGCCGCCTGCCGCCCCTGCGCGCGGGCGACGTCCTGTCCCTGGTCGAGCTCAAGCCCGAGGAGCACCGCACCAGCCCTCCGCCGAACTACAACGAGGCCAGCCTCATCCGCGCCATGGAGCGGCACGGCATCGGCCGCCCCTCCACCTACGCCCCGACGATCAAGACCATCGTGGACCGGGGCTACGTGCGCCGCGGCCTCAAGGACCGCCGGCTCGCCCCCACCGACCTGGGCGCGCTGGTCACCGAGAAGCTCAAGGCCCACTTTCCCGACGTCGTCAGCTTGCGCTACACGGCCGACGTCGAGGAGAAGCTCGACCAGATCGCGGAAGGGCATGCCGCCTGGAACGGGGTCGTGCGGGAGTTCTACGCCCCCTTCGTCCGGGCGCTCGACGCCGCGGCCAGGGAAATGGAGGCCTCGCGCGTCGAGCCCAAGCTCTCGGACGAGAACTGCCCGCTCTGCGCCGCCCCCATGCTTATCCGGGAGAGCCGCTTCGGCAAGTACCTCTCCTGCTCGGCCTTCCCCAAGTGCAAGGGCAAGATCCAGCTCGACGCCGAGGGGCGCAAGATGGTCCTCGAATCCGCGGGGGAGGACTGCGACCTCTGCGGCAAGCCCATGGTCATCCGCACCGGCCGCAAGGGCCGCTTCATGGCCTGCTCGGGCTACCCGGGGTGCCGCAACACCTTCTCGCTGGACGCCGAGGGGCGCAAGGTCGAGGGCTCCCGCCCGCTGGAGACCGAGCGCCCGTGCAACAAGTGCGGCCGCCCCCTCTGGCTGCGCGTCGGCAAGCGCGGCTTCTTTTTGACGTGCCCGGGCTACCCGAAGTGCCGCAACCTCAAGCCCGTCTCCAAGGCCGACGGCGAGAAGCTCAAGGCCGGCGGCGAGGCCCTGCGCGCGTGCCGCGCCGCCCAGCGCGCGGCCGGCGTCGAGCCGCCGCCGGCCGCCTGAACCGGCCCATGCGCCTGCGCATCGAGCGCTTCCTGACGCGCCTGCGCGCGGCCGGCGGCGTCTCGCCCCACACCCTGCGCGCCTACCGCGCCGACCTAGAGGCCTTCGCGGCGCGCTTCCCCGGCCTGGCTCCAGACGCCCTGGAGCGCTCGCATGTGCGCCGCTGGCTGGCCGACCTCCAGTCCGGCGCGGCCGCGCGGGCGAGCGTCCTGCGCAAGGCCTCCGCCCTGCGCTCCTTCGCGCGCTTCCTGCGCGAGGAGGGCGAGCTCAAGGCCGACCCCTTCCTCGGCGTCGTCCTGCCCAAGAAGGTCCGGCCCCTGCCCAGGTTCCTGACGGAGTCCGAGATGGAGCAGGTCCTCTCGGCGCCGATGGGAGCCGACGCGGGCTCCCGTCGGGACCGCGCGCTCGTCGAGCTGCTCTACTCCTCGGGCCTGCGCCGCGCCGAGCTGGCCGCCTTGAACGTCGGGGACGTGGACTTCCTGTCGGGCACCGCGCGCGTGCTCGGCAAGGGCTCCAAGGAGCGCGTCGTTCCCGTGGGCGACGGGGCCCTGCGCTCCCTGCGCGCGGCCCTACGCGACCGTCCGGGCGCCGGCGGCGGAGAGCCCCTGTTCTCCAACGCGCGCGGCGGCCGCCTCACGACGGACGGGGTGCTTTTCCTGGTGCGGCGCTGGACGCGCCGCTGCGCCCTGCTCAAGAACGTGACGCCCCACGTCTTCCGCCACAGCTTCGCGACCCATCTTCTCGACCGCGGCTGCGGCATCCGCCTGGTCCAGGAGATGCTTGGCCACGCCAGCCTCCAGACGACCCAGCTCTACACGCACGTCTCCCTGCGGCGCCTGCAGGAGGTCTACCGCGCCGCTCACCCGAGGTCCCCGCATCCGTGAAGGACAAGGTCGAGCTGCTCATCGAGGAGACCGGCTGCGAGCGCGGCGAGGCGGAGCTCGCCCTGGAGATGTGCGGCTACCAGGTCGAGGAGGCCGTCCGGCAGATTCCCCGCCTGCTCCTCGACATCTGCGCCCTCAAGGGCAAGTTCGTGCTCCCGGGCAAGAACCAGCACGGCCTGGCGCTCGCGGTCCTCAATCTGCGCAGCCGCAAGGTCCTGCGCGTCCGCGCCGTCCTGTCCTACGACCCGGCGGTCTGCGGCGTGGGCCTCGACGAGGACTGGTTCGCCTTCGAGAAGCATCTTTACGGCTGCCGCCTCTGGGACGGGAGCCTGCCCGCCGAGAGCTTGGAGGTGGAGCAGAGCCTGGCCGCGCACTTGCGCGCCGCCCCGCCCGCGCTCTTCGAGCGCCTGCGCGCCATGGGCTCCGAGGAGGCCGCCGAGGTCGTCGCCCAGCCCCTGCGCGAACACTTCCGCGCGCCGAGTTTGAGCCTGCGGCTTAAAAAGGATATCCTCGATCTGGGTCAGTTCCAGACTCTGCGCCGGAGCCCGGCCCCCGCCGCGCGGCGAGGCCGGGCTCACCGCGCCCCTCCCCCGGAGGAGCTGCTCGTGCTCAAGGTCGTCTTCGAGGAGAACCTCGAGGGGACGGCGGCCGGGGATCTGCGCGCGGGGGACCTCGCCTTCGCGCGCGTCGTCGACGGGCGCGACATCGCCCGGTATCTAGCCCGTCTGTTCGGGGGGCTGTCGCCCGAGGGACCGCTCCCCATCGAGGTCCCGGTCGAGGCGGTCGAGGCCGTGGCCGGGGGGGTGCTCGTGAGGGTTCGGTTCGCCGTGGGCGTGGCCGGCGACGGCGTGGTGCCCGCCGCCCGGCTCCTGCGGACCGGGCGCGGACCGGCCGGCGGCCGCGCCGACGTCGCCTGGTGGCGCCGCTTCTTCACATAGGACCATTAGGACCATAGGAGAGTTATGCCGGCACTCGTGGTCGTGGGCGCCCAGTGGGGCGACGAAGGCAAGGGCAAGATCGTCCACTTCCTGGGCGAGGGCGCGGACTGGGTGGTCCGCTACCAGGGCGGCGACAACGCGGGCCACACCGTGGTCTTCGACGGGCAGTCCTACGCCCTGCACCTGCTGCCCTCCGGCATCCTCCAGCCCGGCGTCAAGAACATCATCGGCAGCGGCGTGGTCGTCAACCCGAGCGCGCTGGCCGAGGAGGTGGCCGCGCTCGAGTCCCGCGGCGTGCGCGTGCGCGGGCGCCTGTTCCTGAGCTTGGCCGCGCACGTGATCCTTCCCTATCACATCCACCTCGACGTCCTGCGGGAGGCGGGGGGGCGGGGCCTGGGCACGACCAAGAAGGGCATCGGCCCCTGCTACGAGGACAAGGTCGCGCGCATCGGCGTGCGCGTCGCCGATTACCTGGACCGCGCGGCCCTGCGCTCCCTGGTGCGCCAGGCCTTGGCGGTGCGCGCCGCCGAGCTGGCCAAGGTCAAGCCGCTCCAGGCCATCGAGGCGGAGGTCTTCGACGGCTACGAGGAGAGGCGGCGGCTCCTGGCGCGCTTCGCCGCCGACACCGGTCCGCTCCTGGATCGCGCCCTGCGCGCGGGCAAGCGCGTCCTGCTGGAGAGCGCCCAAGGCTCGATGCTCGACCTCGACCATGGCACCTACCCCTTCGTCACCTCCTCCAACCCCGTGGCGGGCGGGGCCTGCGTGGGCGCGGGCGTGGGCCCGACGGTGATCACCGGCGTCATGGGCGTGACCAAGGCCTACACCACGCGCGTGGGCCGGGGCCCCTTCCCGACCGAGATTCCCGGGGCCTTGGCCGGGCGCATCCGCGAGATCGGCAAGGAGTACGGCGTGACCACGGGCCGAGCGCGCCGCATCGGCTGGCTCGACGTCCCTCAACTGCGCGCCGCCGCGCGCATGAGCGGACTGACCTGCCTGGCGATGACCAAGCTCGACACCCTCTCGGGCGTGGGCCCGATCAAGATCTGCGTCGGCTATCGCTTGGACGGGCGGCTTCTGCGGGACTTCCCGGTCTCCCGCCGCGCCCAGCGCGAGGTCCGGCCGGTCTACCGGTCCTTTCCTGGTTTTTCCGGCGACCTCGGCCGCGTCCGCTCCCTCTCCGACCTGCCCCGCGCCGCGCGCGAGTATGTTTTTTCGGTCGAGCGGCTCCTCGGCGTGCCCGTCGCCGTGGTCTCCGTCGGCCAGAGCCGCGAGCAGACGATCGTGCGCGACGCGGCCGGCATCTGGGGTCGGCGCCATAGCATCTAGGCCGCGATCCTGCGGACGCGGCACAGATGCGCGGAGGAAAGCCTCATAGCATCTAGACCTGTCAAGGGCCTAGTCAAGCCAACTGGGTCTTGACAACGCAAGTCTTTCTGCTATACTCCTGACGCCGTTCCGTTGTCGCCCGGTCCCAACCGCCATCTTCGGGAAACGAGGGGTAAGATGGCCGGTGGGGCCGGGTCTTTTTAGGCTGTTGGCTGGCGAGCCACGAACCAGGCGCGGTCCTCGTCCCGGTGCTCCTCGGAGCGGCCGTAACGCGGAAGGTGAACGAAAAGTACGTGGCGGAGTCTGTTCCCCTGACGGACGCCGAGGCTGGCTGTCGGGAGCAGCTCGATTTCTGGATGCGGTACTATCGCGCCAACCTACAGAAGTAAGCGCATCCGGCACCTAGTCGGTCTGACCGTCATAGATGGGGACGCGACGCAATTCCAATTCGGGACAATCCGTTTTGGTATGACCGGCCAGTACGCGCGCAAGGTAAGTGCGGCATGAGGAGGGTAAGTCAAGGCCAGGAGCCGTCGTCCACACGGCGAGCGTCTCCCAGACCAATCTTTCTCGCGGTGAGCCGGACGGAACGGGCTCGAGCAGTCGCAGAGGCGCATCGCTCCAGGCATCCCAATCGGCGACACCGCTTTCCGGCGATAGCCCGCAGCTCTTGAGCGCCCCTGCGGCCACCGGCTGATGTAAAGCGGCGGCCAACTCGATGACGCCGATCTCTCGAGGAGACGTGAGCGACGGGGTACGGAATATCGGGAGCATGTAGTTCAGCAGCCAGTTCCGCAACGGCTCTCGTTGCGTCGAGCCGATCTCCCGCAGTCGTGCATGCAGTTCGGGGCGCGGACGGCGTGAAATAACCCATGTTTGCGAGGCATAGCGATCGAAAAGAGAAGCATGATAACCCTGGGAAGCGAGATGCGCGAGCAACAACGGCTCGAATGGATCGTGTTCACGGGAGTAGCGATAGAAACGATTCTCGGGACGGAAAATATGGATGAAGCAGAGCCCGTCGGACGTAAGTCTTCCAGACAGCGCCTGGAGGGAATGCGCCGAGACGATGTCCATCACCATCCCGCCTTTACCATCGTAGAGGTCTATCCAGATGCCGTCGAAGCGGTGCAGCCCATTCTTGACGTAGTGAAGCGCGTTGCCTCCGATAATTTCGGTTCTCGGAGGAAGGGTCTTGAGAGGGCCCAAGTCGAGGTCAACGCCGGTCTGTCGATGCTCCGAATCGACCCGGGCCAAACGCTGCAAGCCTGCGCCCCCGCCGATGCCAAGGGTCAAGGTATGTCCGCCAGGCGCCAATAATCCTGACAAGGCCCAGTCATCCCAATAGTAATACGAGAGTCGATCCCCATCCGGAAGGTAACTGATGATGATGTCCGACCCCTTGGGTTTCAAATCCGTCTTCTTGTTGGCAGAAGTAATCAGCACGCCTTCCATATAACTCCCTGCGTCAGCGCTACGACATAAAATGAGCAGGCGATCGCCCCAAGCGGGTTCATAGCCGGCCACTGCATGATGAGGCCGGACAAAAGAATCCCGGACGCAATGCCTGCGTACTTCACGCTCATAGCCCGCTGGAGCTCTCTCTGCGCATAGAGGCAATTAGTTTCGATGAAGCCGAGCAGGCCGCCCCAAACAAAAATTCCCAGCAGAATCGACGGGCCGGACAGCACCAAGAACCCGATTGGGATAAGCATCCAGAGTCCGAACATCTTATTGGACACCTTTCCGCCCACATGGCCGCGCAACCACGAACCTCCAGCTGCGGAGAGAAGAGGGGCGCTGCTAGCCAGTCCGACGGTCAAGGCTCTGCCATCGAGCATTTTGAGCGCGGTCGGATAGATCATGTTGCTCAGGGCGCCGAAAGCCGCGCCGGCAAGGAACAGCACGCCGCCGCCGTGAAAGTTAGCTCCGTCCGAAGCCGTCTCAAATTGCGGGAGGTTGGTCGGAGTCGGCGCGGACTCGGGCAGGTTGAGAAACAAAACACATAGTAAGCAGTATCCCGCAGCCCCCACGATCGATACCCGATTGACACCGAGGGAAGAGACGATCATCGGGGCTAATAGCAGGCTTAAGCAGCTCACCAGAAAAATGGCGCTATTGGCCCATGCTAGGCCGTCTTCGGAGCGCCAAGCCGACCAAGCCTGCGCGGCGGGAATGAGCAGCAATTCCATCATCCCGAGCAATAGGGCCTGACCCATTAAGGAAAGCCAAGGCTTCGGACGGACGCCTAGGGCTGCGCCCGCGAAGAGAATGCCGCAGAAGATCGCAAGCCAAGAGCGCCGCCGGCCTGTGACGTGATTCGCCCAGACGCGCGCTGACAACGGGGGTAAAAAGAGGAGCGCCGTGAATACCGTAATCCCCGGTGTTCTCAGATGTTGCAGCACATCGAGTACCAGGCTATAGCGATAAGCGCCGGTGCCGAAAATACCTGCGGCTAAAGCGGGAAAAAATAAATTCGGGCTCATGCTCTCCCCGTACAGTAATCGCAATTAGGATCGGGAGACACTGGTTCGATGGTGAGCGAGCACGTGCTCACATCGAACTCGGCTCGGCAATTGAGAAAGCGCGGCGGCTCGTAGCCCGTCAGGACCCGCACGATATCCGGCATCTGCAGGGCCGCCATCGCAGTCGTAGCCGGGAGGAAAATCCCGGCCGGCAGTTCCGAAAGTTTGTGCTCGAAAGAACCAGCGCCGGACTTGCTTCGCCGAAATTTATCGAAGCAGGGCCAGCAGGTGGACCGGCCGGGCAGTATCGTTGGCGGAAGCGAGGACATATGTCCATTATAGCCACCCGCTGCGATCAGCGGAACGCGATGCCGATAGCAGGCCTTGAAAAGCCAGAGCGTGGTCATATCCATCGAAGGATAGTCCGCGCAATTGATCACGAGATCAGCTTGGGGTATGAGTTCGTCCAGCCACATCGCGCCCTCTTGCAGCATATAAGGGTAAGCTATGACCTCCGTTTCTGGAGCGAGAGAGTTCAAAAAATGTTGGAGCGCGTGGACCTTCATCGAGCCGATTTGGTCGGCATAATATATCTGTCGGCCAAGGTTGGCCCTTTCGACCCGGTCATGATCCAAGACGATGAGACGACCGACACCGACGCCCGCCGACTGCACGGCCAGATGCGAGCCGCCACCGCCCGCGCCGACGATGAGAACCGTGCTTCGGCGTAGGCTGTCTTGAAGATCGCGGCCCGTCTTGCCGGCAGGCGCAAGGCCTGAAAGGTAGGTGAGTTGGCGCTGTAGGCGAGTCTCGTAATGCGGCTCGAATTTCGGTTCGCAATCCGAAGTGGCATTGCGGAATATCTTGTCTTCGCTCAGGCCCGCGAAGAAGGCGCTGATATCCTCGTGTGTGATATGTGAGGCCTTCAGTTCAACGAGGATTTCGTCGAGCGTTCGCCTCCCGTTGGCCAAAGTGATAGCGCGTCCGCCCGCCTCATCGATATCGTAAGAGAGGATAAGACTCCGATGAGAACAAAAGAACTTCGCGGTCGTGGGGCTGACGTCGAGCAGCATGACGTGTTCGCGAATCACGGGTTTCATGGGGCTCCCCAAACGTCATGGTTGCCGCCTGCCCCGCGCGCTATGCGCGCGGGGCAGGCGGCGGGTGCTTAGATACACTTATTGTCGTTCAAGGCGACGACGGCGAGCTTCTTGAGTTTCATGGTATTCCTCCGGTTCTTTTCTCACGCCGCTATAGTGTGGCGTCACCCCAATGCGATCAATTTTTATACCAGTTGTACACTGGCGAAGTTTGGGCGTCCGCCTTTGCCGAACGGCAGCCCGCTCCTGCCAAGCCGTCCTCTGAGTTGGAGCGCCTGGAGCAAGTTCTCGGCCGTGCCCAGGATGCGAAGAGTCAGGGTTAATACAACTGTCAAGGGTTCGATTCCTCAAGGACGCCGCGCAAAAAAGATAAAATCCGCCGATGGCCGAGCGTAGACGCGGGAAATGGCCGCATCCATTGCCGTAGGAAGCGACCATGCGCAAAAACCGGTTCGCGAGAGTCTTCTGCCTTCTGTGCGCGCTGGCCTTCCCATTGTTGTACGCCCCGGTCCTGGTCGGGATCGAGCGCCCGGGAGTCTTCACGGGGGTTGGCTGCGTCTGGCAGGATCTCCTTTTCCGGCTGAGACCCGGCGTCCTGCGGGAGGGGGACCCAAAGCTCGTCTTGGCGGCCGTCGACGACGAGACGGGCAAGGCGTACGGCTTCCCCCTGCCGCGCGGCGTCTACGCCCGCGCGCTCGACGCCCTCAAGTCCTACGGCGTCCGGACCGTGGTCTTCGACGTGCTCCTCTTCGAGCCGGGGCCCGAAGACGCCAAGCTGGCGGCGGCCACGCGGCGCTTCGGCCGAGTGGTGCACCTCTATACCTTGGCGCGCAACGCGGGCAACACCCTTCCCGTGTCCGTCCTGCGCGCCTCCACGCCCTTCCTGGGCTACCCGGACATCACCCGCCTGCTCGACCCCGACGGGCACGTGCGCGGCTTCATTCTGTTCGATCCCGAGGACCGCGATCCCTTCCGGGAGGACGCGCCGGCGGCGTCCTTGGAGGCCGCGGCGCTCTCCGCGCACCTCGACGTCCCGGTGGAGCGGATCGCGGCGGACCGGGGCCTGGAGCCTTTCGGCGAGTATGCGCTGAACTTCCGACGGGTCCGGACGTGGCCCCGGCACGAGCATGGCGGTGCGGGCGGCGCGGCGGGGGAGCCGGGCATCGCGTCATCCTACCGCCGGATTTCGCTCGTGGACGTCCTCTCCGGCCGCTTGAGCCCGGCCCAGCGCGAGGCCCTGCGCGGCGGTCTGGTCATCCTGGGCTCCACCACGCTCGGCTACTACGATCACTACCCGACGCCGTTCCTGGAGGCCGCGCCCGGGGCGGAGTTCCACATGAACGCCGTGGACAACGCCCTTCATGGCGATGCCCTGCGCCGCGCGCCGCGCTTCGTGACCCTCCTCCTCATGCTCGGGATGCTGGCCGCGTCCTATGCCCTCCACCGCCTCTCCACGGCCGCCGGCGCGGCGGGAGCCGCGGCCGCGCTTTTGGGCTGGCTCGCCTTCGCGCTGTGGGTCTTTGGAAAGGGCTGGATTCTCGAGTTCGTGCCGCCCGCGGCCGTCTTCCTGTTTTCCTACCTCGTGCTCACGGCGCACCGCGCCCTCACCGAGGGCGCCGAGAAGCGCCAAATCAAGGGGATGTTCGGGCAGTTCGTCTCGCCCGAGGTCGTCGAGGAGCTGGCCTCCAACCCCGAGAAGGCCCGCCTGGGCGCGCAGAAGCGGGAGATGACCGTGCTCTTCCTGGACATCGCCCACTTCACGACCATCTCCGAGAAGATGGGGGCGGAGGCCCTGATGGCCTTCCTGAACCGGTATTTCTCGGTCCTGAGCCGCGCCATCCTCGACCGGCGCGGGACCATCGACAAGTACATCGGCGACTGCATCATGGCCTTCTGGAACGCCCCGCTGGAGAACCCGCGGCACCGCGCCGATGCCGTCTTGGCCGCCCTGGACTGCCAAAGGGCGATGGCCGAGCTCAACGCGAGCCTGGGCGGCGGCCTGCCTCAGCCGCCCGCCATCCGCATCGGCGTCAACTCTGGAGAGATGAACGTGGGCTTCACCGGCACCGAGCGCAAGCTCCAATACACGGTGATCGGCGACGAGGTCAACCTCGCCTCCCGCCTGGAGGGCGCCAATAAGTTCTTCGGCTCGAAGATCCTGGTCAGCGGCGCGGCCTTCGAGGGCGCGCGCGACGCCGTCGAGGCCCGCTATCTGGGGCGCGTGCGCGTGGTCGGCAAGGACATCCCCATCGCCGTCTACGAACCGCTGGCCGAGAAAGGGCTCCTGGACGCGGAATGGGTCAAGGCCCTGCCTGTCTTCGCGCGGGGCGTGGAGCTCTTCGACGAGCGCCGCTACGACCGGGCCCTGCCCCTCTTCGAGGAGTTCGGCCGCCTCAGGCCCGGCGACGGCCCCGGCCGGACCTATCTGGAGCTGTGCCGGGGCCAAGCGGCGGCGGCGGCGGACGCGGCCTGGCCGGGCGTGTTCAACCTGACGTCCAAGTAGAGCGGCATGGAAATACTCTGGCGGCTCCTGTTCGGGCACCTTCTGGCGGACTTCACCTTCCAGACCGACTTCATCAACCGCTGGAAGCGCCGCAGCTTCTGGGGCGTGCTCGTCCACTCGCTCATGCATCCGGCGTTTTACCTGGTCCTATGCCGGCCCTTCCTGGGAGACATCTGGGTCGCCGGCCCCTGGTTGCGCCTCAACGGCTGGGAATGCCTGGCGATCGTCTTTGCGACCCATCTGCTGGAGGATTGGTGGCGCGTGCACGCCATCCGGGCCTACGGCATGCCCGACAACACCCTCTTCTTCCTGTGGGACCAGGTCATCCACTATGCCGTGATCTTCGCCGTGGTGCCCATGGCGGCCGCGGACGCCGCCTCGACCGGCTTCTTCCCCGAGAAATGGCCCGTCCTGGGCTGTCTTTTCATCCTGACGACCCACGCCTGCACCGTCCTGGTCTATTTCCTGGAGAAGGATCTGCACGGCGCGGAGTTCCCCGGCTTCGACGAGAAGTACCTGGCCATGGCCGAGCGCCTGGTGCTCGCGCTCTGTCTGCTCTTCCCCAGCCCGGCGGGGGCGGCGGCGCTGGCGGCCGTCTGGCTGATCGTGATGCTCTTCCTGCGGCGGGGAGGCCTCTTCGATCTGACCGCGTTCGCGTTCTACCTCGGCTCGGGGCTGTCCCTGCTCTGCGGCTTGGCGGCCCGCGCCCTGTACTATTCATGAGGATTCGGAGGCTGTCATGAACGACGTGCTGATCCTGTCCGCGTCCCGCACCCCCATCGGCGCGATCAACGGCGCCCTGGCCAACTCGACGGCGCCCCAGCTCGGCGCCAAGGCCGCGGCCGACGCGATCGCCAAGGCCGGGGTCAAGCCCGAGGAGCTGGGCGAGGTGATTCTGGGCTGCGTGATCCCGGCCGGCGTCGGCCAGGCGCCCGCGCGTCAGGCCGCGATCGCCGCGGGCATTCCCGCGTCGGTGGGTGCCACCACGGTCAACAAGGTCTGCGGCTCGGGGCTCAAGGCGGTCATGCTGGCCTCCCAGTCCTTGGCGCTGGGCGAAACGGAGTACGCCCTGGCGGGCGGCATGGAGTCCATGTCCAAGGCGCCCTATCTGCTCGACAAGGCGCGCGCGGGCTACCGCTACGGCAACGCCGTGCTCATCGACTCGGTCCTGCGCGACGGTCTCATCAATCCTTACGACAACGCCCACATGGGCGAGTGCGGCGAGCTCTGCGCCGAGACCCACCAGATCGCGCGCGAGGCGCAGGACGCCTACGCCGTCGAGTCCTATCGCCGCGCCCAGGAGGCGCAGGCGAAAGGCTGGTTTGCCGGCGAGATCGTCGCCGTGGACGGGATCGCGGCCGACGAGGAGCCGGGCCGCGCCCGGCTCGACAAGGTGTCCAAGCTCAAGCCCGTTTTCAAGCCCGGCGGCACGATCACCGCGGCCAACGCCTCCAAACTGGATGACGGCGCCGCGGCGCTGGTCTTGTCCGGCGCCAAGGGCGCCGCGGGGAAAAAACCATTGGGGCGCGTCGTCGCCTGGGCGACGCATTCCCAGGAGCCCCAATGGTTCACGACCGCCCCGGCAGGGGCGGTCGACAAAGTGCTCAAGAGAGCCGGCTGGTCCAAAGACCAGGTCGATTTGTTTGAGATCAACGAGGCCTTTGCCGTGGTCGCTCTGGCCGTCATGAAGCTCGCGGGCCTGCCCGCCGAAAAAGTGAACGTGCACGGCGGCGCGGTGGCGCTGGGCCATCCGCTGGGCGCCTCGGGCGCGCGCATCCTGGTGACCTTGCTCCACGCGCTTCAGCGGCGCGGGGGAAAGCGTGGCGTCGCCGCCATCTGCTTGGGCGGCGGGGAGGCGGTGGCCGTTGCCGTCGAGCGCGTTTAAGCTGGGGGCGGCGCCGCGCCTCTCGGATCTCGAGGAGGTCGCCTCCGGCCGCCGCAAGACGGCCCTGGGCGCCGCGGTCCTGCGCGCGGTCGCATCCTCTCGTCAAGTATTAGAAAAGGCCGCCTCCTCCGGCCGCGCGGTCTACGGCGTCAACACCGGCTTTGGCGAGCTGGCCTCGACGCGGATCTCGCCCGAGAAGGTCGCCGCGCTCCAGCGCAACCTCGTCGTCTCGCACGCCTGCGGCGTGGGCGAGCCGCTCTCCGAGGCGGAGGCGCGGGGCCTGCTCTTCCTGCGCCTCAACGAGCTCTGCCGCGGCTTCTCCGGCGCGCGTCCCGCGCTGGCGCGGCATCTGCACCGGATGCTCGCGGCCGGGATCGTTCCGCGCGTTCCCTCGCGCGGCTCGGTCGGCGCCAGCGGCGATCTGGCGCCCCAGGCGCATGTCGCCCTGGCGGCGATCGGCGAGGGGGACGTTTTCTTCCGGGGCCGCCGCGCCCCCGCGGCGCGCGCGCTTTCCGCCGCGGGCCTCAAGCCCTTCGCGCTTGCGGCCAAGGAGGGCTTGGCTTTGCTCAACGGCACCCAGGCCATGCAGTCCGTTGGAGGTTTGGCCCTGCGCGACGCGCTCCGGGTCTGGCGCGCGGCGCATCTGGCCTGCGCCGTCAGCCTCGACGCCTTGACCGGCACGCCCGATCCCTTCGCCGCGGCCCTCCAGCGCTTGAAGCCCCACCCCGGCCAGGCGGAGTCGGCCCGTCTTCTGCGCCGCCTGCTGGCGGGCTCTCAAATCCGCCGCTCGCACGTCGAAAACGACCCGCGCGTCCAGGACACCTACTCCCTGCGCTGCGCGCCCCAGGTCCACGGCGCGGTCAAGGACCGCCTCGACGACGCCTGCCGTGTCGTCGAGACCGAGATGCGCTCGGCCACCGACAATCCCCTCGTGATCGGACAGCGCGTCGTCTCCGGCGGCAACTTCCACGGCCAGGCCCTGGCCTTCGCCTTCGACGGCGCGGCCCTGGCCCTGACCGCGCTGGCCAACATCTCGGAGCGCCGCAGCTTCCAGGTTACGGTCGGGATCGCGCCGCGCCTCAAGCCCTTCCTCGCCCGCGACCCGGGCCTGGAGAGCGGCTGGATGATCCCGCAGTATGTCGCCGCCGCGCTGGCCTCGGAGAACAAGGCCTTGGCCCATCCCGCCTCCGCCGACTCCATCCCCACCTCCGCCGGCAAGGAGGACTTCGTGTCCATGGGCATGGGCGCGGCCCTCAAGTTCAAGGCCGTGACGCGCAACGCCGCCCAGGTCGTCGCCATCGAGCTCTGCGCCGCCGCCCAGGCGATCGGCTTCCACCGCCCCCTGCGCTCCGGAAAAGGCGTGGAACGGGGCCTGTCCGTCCTGCGCGCCAAGGTCAAGGCCACGCGCGGCGACGAATCCGTCTCGGAGCGTTTAGAAACGGCGGCGAAGATGATCCTGGCCGGGGAATTCGATTCATGCGCGTGATTCGCGCGCCGCGCGGCGTGAAAATGTCCTGCAAGGGCTGGCCGCAGGAGGCCGCCCTGCGCATGCTGATGAACAACCTCGACCCCGAGGTGGCGGAGCGGCCGCAGGACCTGGTGGTCTACGGCGGCCGCGGCAAGGCGGCGCGCAATTGGAAGTGCTTCGACGCGATCGTGCGCTCTTTGCGCGCGCTTGAAAACGACGAGACGCTCCTCGTCCAGTCGGGCAAGCCCGTCGGGGTCTTTCGCACCCACGAGGGCGCGCCGCGCGTGCTCATCGCCAACTCCAACCTGGTCGGGCGCTGGGCGACCTGGGAGCACTTCGACGAGCTGGACCGCAAAGGCCTCATGATGTACGGCCAGATGACGGCCGGCTCCTGGATCTACATCGGCACGCAGGGCATCCTGCAGGGCACCTACGAGACCTTCGCGGCCGCGGCGCGCCGCCATTTCAAGGGAACCCTGGCCGGGCGCCTGGTGGTGAGCGCGGGCCTGGGCGGCATGGGCGGGGCCCAGCCGCTGGCCGCGACCATGAACGGCGCGGTTTTTCTCGGCGTTGAGATCGATCCCTCCCGGTTGCGATTCCGGCTCAAGACCAAATATCTCGACTGCGTGGAAGAGAATCTGGACGCCGCGCTGGACCGGGTCGACAGGGCCAAGGAGCGGGGCGAGGCGCTGTCCGTCGGGCTTCTCGGGAATGCCGCCGAAGTTCTGCCTGAATTGGCGAAACGGCGCCTAGAGATCGATGTTTTGACGGATCAAACATCCGCGCATGATCCGCTCTACGGGTATATCCCAAGGCATATGACTTTGGATCAGGCTGTTTCACTGAGGCGAAAAGACCCCAAGGAGTATGTCAGACGTTCGATGGAATCCATGGGCGTTCACGTTCAGGCCATGCTCGCCTTAAAAAAACAAGGCAGCGTTGTCTTTGATTACGGCAACAACATCCGCGCCCGGGCCGTTGAGGCCGGGATCAAAAACGCCTTTGACATTCCTGGCTTTGTTCCCGAATACATCCGTCCGCTGTTTTGCGAGGGCAAGGGGCCGTTCCGCTGGGCCGCGCTCTCGGGCGATCCGAAGGATATAGACGCCACCGATCGTGAAGTTCTCGCGGCCTTTCCCAAGAATAAGTCGCTGCGCCGCTGGATCAAGCTGGCGGGGGAAAAAGTCGCTTTCCAAGGCCTGCCCGCGAGGATCTGCTGGCTCGGCTACGGCGAGCGCGACGAGATGGGCCGGCGCCTCAATTGGCTGGTGAGGAAAAATAAAGTCGGCGCGCCCATCGTGATCGGCCGCGACCACCTCGACTGCGGCTCGGTGGCCAGCCCCAACCGCGAGACCGAGGCCATGCGCGACGGCAGCGACGCGGTCGCGGACTGGCCGATCCTCAACGCCCTCCTTAATACCGCCTCCGGCGCCTCCTGGGTTTCCTTCCACCACGGCGGCGGCGTGGGCATGGGCTACTCCCTCCACGCCGGCCAGGTCACCGTCGCCGACGGCACCAAGGCCATGGAGGAGCGTTTAAGCCGCGTGCTGACCAACGACCCCGGTTTGGGCGTGGCCCGCCATTTCGACGCCGGCTATCCCCAGGCCAAGGCCTTTGCCCGCCGTCATCCGTCGCTTAAAATTCCCATGAGGTGATCCCATGCCCAGCGAATTCTCCTTCGACGCCGTCAGCGACGCGGACCTCAACGTGGTCTCCGAGAGCGTGCAGATCGCCGTCAAGGAGATCGCCAACCGCTTCGACTTCAAGGACGCCGACGCCTCCATCGAGCTGGATCCGAAAGCCAAGACCCTGACCGTGCGCGCCAAGGACGAGTTCAAGATCGAGCAGGCCTACGACGTCCTCCTCACCCGCATGGCCAAGCGCGGCCTGCCCATCAAGAATCTCTCCAAAGGGAAGGTCGAGCAGGCCCTCGGCCAGACCGCCCGCCTGGTCGTGACCATCCAGTCCGGCATCCCCACCGACAAGGCCAAGAAGCTGCAGCAAGCCCTCAAGGACGCCAAGCTCAAGGTCAACGCCCAGATCCAGGACTCCCAGCTGCGCGTCTCCAGCAAGTCCAAGGACGACCTTCAGTCCGCCATGGCCCTGCTTCGCGGCGGCGACTACGGCCTCGACCTCCAGTTCAAGAACTTCCGTTGACCCGTCAAGGGGCCGTCAAGGCCCACGAGAATCCGGGCCTTTTGACGCGCCGCGGCTAGGACTTTCGGCCTATGCGCCGGCCCCCGCGGCTTCGCTACACTCGAATCCCGGTATTCCAAGCTGAACGGGTCCTAAGGGGAACGCGATGAAAAGCGGCCAAGTCGGCGTCCTCATCGTTGCTTTTGTCTCCACGGCTGCGGCCGGCCCTGTGGCGGGGCCGGTGCGCTTGGATTTTGGTCCAAGCCAATGGGCGATTACGTTGACTCCGGATGTTGAGGGCGGCGTTCACGCCTATTCCGCGGGGTCGGAGAATTTCGATTCGCCGCCCCTGCCCGCGGCTGCCCATTTGCCCCCCGCGTTGTATCAGACGTACGTCTCCGTCGCAAGGGTGTTCAAAGAGCCTTTCGTGGTCGTGGGGACGCGGGGCCGAGGCCCCGTGGTCGTGATGAAGCGGGATTTGCAGGAAGGGCACAACGTCCACGTCGTCCGCGCGCGCGAGCAGCCGTCCGCGACGGAGCCTCCGGCGATCGCCGCCACGCGCGACCTGGCCCTGCGGCTTCAGGGCTATTCGAGGGACGATGATCCTCTGGGCGCGTATTATTTATTGCGTCAATCATGGGACGACGTCAGAAAGACGCAGTACCAGCACACGAAGGATTTCGTCGCGGCGCCGGACTTTCTATTGGGGCCGTTCTACGCGGATGCGGATTGGCTGGGCTGGCGAGCGGAGGAGGTTTCTCGGTTCCCCGCGGCGGCCCGGGACGAGGAGGTCAATCTGAAGGCCGCTCTTTTCCGCGCGGTCGCGGGGAACAGACTCCCCGAACCTCTCTTCGCTTCCGATTCGCAGGCCAACGGCCCGTTAAATATGAAGCTCCAGAGTGATCGGGACTGGCCCGCCGGTTTTTTGCTGGCTCTTGCGTATGAGCAGTTGGCGGCGCTGAATGAAGTCTCGAAAGTGGTCGCGGCCTATGTTTTGCACCGATTGATTCGCGAACGCGACAGTATCCTGCCGGCGACCAGCGCCCTTTTAGGGAGCTTGCCTCGCGCTCATCGGGAGCTCGTTGAAGCGGCTATCGGCGCGTTTCGCGGGAGAAGAGCCGGCCCGTGAATCCAGAGGCTCATCCTTGCCATAGTTGCAGGCATGTGATTAAACGCTTGGGTGTTATGCGATCTCGTTGGATGTGCGTTGCCGCCGTTTTGCTGGCCCGAGCGGCCGTTGCGGGCGGCCCCTCGGTGGAAGGGCCGAGCAGCCGGGCAGACGGCGAGATCGGGCTGGTTCTCGACGTTCCTGAGACGAACTCCTCTCTCACGTTCTCCCTGCAAGGATCGAATGCCTATCTCCATGAGGGGCAGGTTCGGGACTTGCCGCCTGTTCCCGCGAACGTTGGGCAACTGCCCAGGGACATCATGCCGTTCCGGTATGTTCCGGCGGCCGCGGAGCTCGCGAGACACGGGGAAATCGCCGTGCTCGGCCCGCAGGTCTCGGATGCCGGCAAGGTCTGGGCGCCCATGTTCGCGATGAGCAGGATCGGCGGCGGCCGTTCTTATGCGCATGTGATCCCCACTGGGCCTCATGCCATGGACCTGCCCATAGTCCTTCAGCTCGCCCGAGACCATTACCGTGCGCTGCAGAAAAGCCTGGACGAAGGAGGTCCCTATGCCGCTTACGACGCCCTGCGCGCGCAGATGGACGGCGCGAAAAAGGAATACGACGTCCTTAGGCGGCATGAGCTCGACGAGCATGGCGCGTCGGCCGTCCCTGTCTCCGGGCCGAATGCTTTGGCGGACTTGGGCTACCCTTACGCCGTCCACGGTTGGCTGCTCCAAAGGGCGGCCATGGTTTCGCACCTGCCGCAGGCGGCTCCCTCCGAGGCGTGGACGCTTTATTCCGCGCTTCAAAGGGCGTCGCAACGACAGGGGTTTCCGCTTGATGTTTCTTTTGAAGCCGTTCATGAGGGCTTGGCCGATTTCCTGAGGGCGCTGGCCAATTCCAAAATTTATCAGCTGGTGGATTCCAATTTGGCAGATTATTGGCTCATCGCCGGATATGTGTTCTCTGAATGGATGCGCGGCTTCTATGGGAATTTGGTGGATCGGGATGAGAGAGCACGACGTCTCGCGGATGCCGGTTTAGGCGTGAAAGTTGTATCGGAACAGGCTATGGATGCGTATCAGCGCTTGGCACGTCGTGGAGTTCCTGGCATTGGGGACGCCGTCCTCCAGATGCTCTTGGCCGGCATGGACGAAATCAAAGCGCGCAGCGCAGGGCGTTGAACGATCGGGGCCGTCAGGGTTCCAGGTCCAGGCGCGCCTGCGCCGCAAACTCCTCTGAGCGTATTTCATAGAATGACGGCGTGGCGACGTTGGTCCTTGACGTTTTACAGCTTCTGACGCTGGCCGGCCCGAAGGGGCCGCGCGCGGGCAAGCGCCGGGCCGAGCTCGGACTGGTCTCGGACGGCGCGGTTCTGATCGAGGGCGGGACGGTCGTCGCGGCGGGGGCGCGCAAGGACGTCTCGGCCTCGCCCGCGGCCAAGGGCGCGGAGACGCTCGGCGCGGAGGGCGGGGTGGTCCTGCCCGGGTTCGTGGACGCGCATACCCATCCCGTGTTCGCGGGGCCGCGGCTCGACGATTTCGAGGCGCGCGTTGCCGGGGCGGGCTATGCCGAGATCGCGGCGGCCGGCGGCGGCATACTCTCGACGGTGAAGGGGGTGCGCGCGGCGGGCGAGGAGTCGCTCGCGGCGGGCTTGGAGCGGCGCGCGCGGGATTTCCTGGCGGCGGGCACCACGACGATCGAGGCTAAATCCGGCTACGGGTTGGACCTCGACAACGAGCTTAAGAGCTTGCGGGTCTTGAAGGCGGTGGGGGAGCGGAGCCGGTTGGAAATCGTGCCGACTTTGCTGGGTGCGCATGCGCTTGCGCCGGAATACCAAAACGACAAAAACGGCTACGTCAAATATGTCTGCGACGAGATGATTCCGGCCGCGGCGGCGCAAAGCTTGGCGCGCTTCGTGGACCTGTTCTGCGAGGGGGGATACTTCGACGTCGCCGATCTGGAGAAGATCGCGGCGGCGGCGGTCAAGGCCGGGCTGGGGCTCAAAGTTCACGCCGAGCAGCTCTCGCGGCTGGGAAGCGTGGCGCCCGCGTTGAAGCGGGGGGCGGTCACGGTGGACCATCTCGATCATGTGAATGATGGCGATATCGCCGCTCTGTCGGCCTCCGGCGCCGTCGCTTGCCTCGTTCCCGGCTCGAATTATTTTTTGAGCAAGTCGTATCCTCCAGCGCGGCGCCTGCTCGACGCGGGCTGTGCCGCGGCGCTGGCCACCGACTACAACCCCGGCACCTGCCCCTGCTGGGACATGCGCTTCATCCTTTCCATCGCCTGCACGCAAATGCGTTTATCCCCCGCTGAAGCCGTCGTCGCGGCGACGATCAACGGCGCCCATGCGGTCGGCTTGGGTTCGACCCACGGTTCTTTGGAATCGGGCAAGACGGCCGATCTCGTTTGTTATGACGCCAAGGACTGGCGGGAGCTTCCCTACTGGATCGGCGGGTCCAAGGTCCGCTGGACCATGAAGCGGGGCGAGGTCGTCTCCCGGGCATGAAGGTCCTGCTCTTCGACGTGGACGGGACCCTGGTGCGCGCGGGCGGGGCGGGGCGCAAGGCGCTCAACCGGGCCGTTCTT
This sequence comes from Elusimicrobiota bacterium, assembly GCA_016207605.1. Taxonomy (GTDB): domain Bacteria; phylum Elusimicrobiota; class Elusimicrobia; order UBA1565; family UBA9628; genus GWA2-66-18. Next base: position 12,720 of record JACQPJ010000004.1, on the reverse strand, counting down.
ATTTTATACGGCAAGCGAGACGCGTGCTCGGAGCTGTCGCTGGCGGGGCGGACGGATCTGTACAACTTCGGCGCGGCCTATCGCGCGGCAACGGGGCAAAAGCCGACTCGCGGCTCCGTTGACAAGCTGCACCGGGAATACTTGCGGCATCTGCCCTTCTACGTGCGTTCCGCGCTTCGCAACGGCACGTATCACATCCCGCCGGGCCTCAAGCGCCTGCTCAAGCGCCTGAGCCGCGATCCGCGCGTCCTGCTCGGCTTGGGCACCGGGAACATGGAGCGCGGTGCGCGGGTCAAGCTGGAGCCGGCGGGGTTCAACGCATATTTTTTGTTCGGCGGATACGGATCGGATTCGTTTCACCGCCCCGTGCTCCTCAAGCGGGCCGTTAAGCGCGCGCAAAAGTTGGCGCGCCGCCTCTTCAGGCCGGAGGATATCTATGTGATCGGCGACACGCCATTGGACGTCGCCGCGGGGCGCAAGGCGGGGTTCAAGACGGTAGGGGTGGGCACGGGGTTTTCGACCTGGGAAGAGCTTAAGGCTTCCCGTCCGGACCATCTGGCGCGGGATTTCAAGGACATGAGGACATGGCTGGGCTGGTTCGGGTTGAGCTGACGGACGAGTTGTCCACGCGCTCGGTCGCGGCGCGCTGCGCGGCGGCCGCAGAGCGCGTTGCCGTTTTGCCTACGCATGTCCGTGCTCGGATTTTATCTTCCGCGGCCGACGCTCTGTCGCGCGACGCCGAGGGTTTCGCGCGGCTCGTCGTCTCGGAGGTAGGCAAGCCGCTCAAGGAGGCGCGCCGGGAGGCCGCCCGCGCGGCCTTCACGGTCCGCTGGGCCGCCGAGGAGGCGCGTCGCATCGGCGGGGAACTCCTGCCCCTCGACCTGGACGAGAATTCCGAGGGGCGCTTCGCCTTGGTCAAGCGCGTCCCGCGCGGCCCGGCGCTCTTCATCACACCCTTCAATTTTCCGCTCAACCTGGCCGCGCACAAGGCCGCGCCCGCGGTGGCGGCCGGCCTTCCCTTCGTCCTCAAGCCCGACCCTCGCGGCGTCAAGACCGCGGCGCGCCTGCTCCAGGTCTTGGTGGACGCGGGCTGGCCCGCCGAGGCGGCGATCCTGGCCTCCGGCCCCATTCCCGCGGTCGAGGCCTTGGTCCGCGATGAGCGCCTCCGCGTGCTCTCCTTCACCGGCTCGGCGGCCGTGGGCTGGCGGCTCAAGACGTTGGCGCCCCGCGCGCGCGTCGTGCTGGAGCTGGGCGGCAGCGCGGGCGTCTTCGTGGCCGCCGACGCGGACCTGCCCTGGGCCGCGGCGCGCTGCGCCTGGGGGGCGTACTATTATTCCGGTCAGGTTTGCATCTCGGTCCAAAGAATTTTCGTCGAGCGCTCCGTTCATGCTGAATTCCGCAAGCTGCTCGTGCAAAACATCCGGGAATTGAAAATCGGCGACCCCGCCGACGAGAAGACGGACGTGGGCCCCATGATTGACGAGGCCGCGGCCGCGCGCGTCGAGCGCTGGCTGGAGGAGGCCGTGGGCCGCGGGGCCAAGCTCTGGGCCGGCGGGCCGCGGAAAGGCGCGCTGCTGCCGCCCGCGCTCTTGGAGGGCGTGCCCGCCGACCATCCCCTCGCCTGCGAGGAGGCCTTCGGCCCGGTCGCGGTCCTGGAGGCCGTGGACAGCCGGGAAGCGGCCCTGGAGAGGATCGCGGCGACGCGCTACGGCCTGCAGGCCGGCCTGTTCACCAACGACCTGGCCTTCGTCCATCGCGCCTTCGACCGTCTGCCCGTCGGCGCCGTGATCGTCAACGACATCCCGTCCTTTCGCTCGGACGCCATGCCCTACGGCGGGGTCAAGGACTCCGGCCTGGGCCGCGAGGGCGTGCGCTGGGCCATCGCGGAGTTCACCGAGCCCAAAACGCTCGTCATCAAAACGTAGAAAAGAAACGGGAAACCACGAAGACGCAAAGACACGAAGAGGCGGAGAAAATGTTTTTAACCCCCAATTATTTCTTAGTGTCTTAGTGGTTCATTTGTTTTTTGCAAGGAGACCGCATGAAGCTGGTTGAATGCGTGCCGAATTTCTCGGAAGGCCGCGACAAGGCCAAGGTCGCCAAGATCGTGGCCGCGGCCAAGTCCGCGGGCGCGACGATCTTGGACGTCGAGACCGACGCCGACCATCACCGCTGCGTGCTTTCTTTCGTGGGAGCGCCGGAGACCTGCCTGGAGGCGTGCTTTCGAGTGGCCAAGACCTCCGCGGAGATCATCGATTTGACGAAGCACAAGGGCGAGCACCCGCGCATGGGCGCGGTGGACGTCATTCCCTTTATCCCGGTCAGCGGCGTGACGATTGCCGATTGCGCCAAGCTGGCTGAGGCGTTAGGGGAGCGCATCGGGAGGGAATTGAATATCCCGGTATATTTGTACGATCGCGCGGCGCGAAGGCCGGAGCGAAAAGATCTCGCGAACGTGCGCAAAGGCCAGTTTGAGGGCTTGCGGGATTTGATCGGCAAGGACGAGAGCCGAACGCCCGACTTCGGCCCGAACCGTATCCATCCGACCGCGGGCGCGGTCGCGGTGGGCGCGCGCGAGCAGATCGTCAACTTCAACCTGAACCTGGATTCCGGGAACATGGCCGCGGGCAAGGACATCGCCAAGAGGCTGCGCGCCTCGGGCGGGGGCTTGCCGGCCGTGCGCGGCAAGGAGATCGAGCTGGCGGCGCGCCGTCAGGTGCAGATTTCGACGGTGCTGACCGACTACAAGACTAGCTCGATGCGCCGCGTGCTCGACGAGGCCGGTCGCCTGGCCGCCGATCACAACGCGCGGGTCAAGACGACCGAGATCGTGGGCCTTTTGCCGCGCCAGGCCCTGCTCGACTTTGCGATCGAGACGCTGAATTTGGAAAATTTCAACCCAGACGTCCAGATTCTGGAAAACCGCCTGGAGGCCGTCGGCGCCCTGGGCGGCGCGTCCGACTGGCGCCGGGCCGGCGCGGCGGTGGGCGAGGCCCTCGCCAACACCGACGCCACCCCGGGCGGCGGCTCGGCGGCGGCCATCGCCGGCGCGATGGGCTGCGGCCTGGGCCAGATGGCAGCCGGCATCACGCTCAAGTCCAAAAAGCTCGACGAGGCCAAGCGCCCGCCGCTCTCCGCGGCTTTGGCGACGCTGGGCCGCCTGCGCTCCGCCTTCGACGCCCTGGCGGCCGAGGACGCCGCCGCCTTCGACGCCTTCATGGCGGCGATGAGCCTTCCCAAGGACGATCCCTCGCGCCCCGCCAAGATGCAGGCGGGTTTGCGGCGGGCGGCGGAGGCTCCGCTCCAGACCGCTCAGGCCGCGGCCGAGGCCCTGGCCGCGGTGCGCGCCGCCGCGCCCCTGGCCGGCGCCGCCGTCGCCTCCGACATGAACTGTGCCGCCCATTTATTGAAGGCCGCCGCCCTCTGCGCCGCCGAGAACGTCCGCATCAACCTCGGCGGCATCAAGGACGGATCGGTCGTTAAAGATTTGGAGACGCGCTTGAACGCTACGCTGTCAGCCTGCGGATGTTCTTAACTTTTTTCGTCGCCGTTTTCTTGACGCCCGGTTCCCGTGCGGCTGACGCGCTGCCGCCGGACATCGAGTATCGCTTCCAGGCCGAGCTTGAAACATCCACGCCCACGCTGACGGTGGACTTATGGTTTCAAGGGGATGCGTCCGGGACGACGCGCCTGCGGCTTCCTTCCCATTGGGCGGGGCAGATGGAATATTACAAGGCCGTTCACGACTTGCGGGTGATGACGAGGGGCGCCGTCCTTCTTGATGCCGCCGAGCCGGATATCCGCGAGATCAGGCACAAGGGTCCAGAGAGGCTCCATGTCCGTTATCTCGTCGCCCAGGATTGGGATGGCCCGATCGTCAACGAGATGTATTACAGGGCCATTCTTCGGCCGGCCTATTTCCATCTGCCGGGGCATGCGTTCCTGGTGATTCCCGATGAGGATGAGGAGGCGCCGCGCCGCGTTTCGCTCATGTGGGAGGGATTCCCGCCCGGGTGGTCCATCGCCGACAGTTTCGGAGCCGGTGAAAGGATTCAGCGCTTTGACGCCTCCCTCCGCGCCCTGAAGCACGCGATCTACGTGGCCGGCGACTTTCGGCTGCGTAAGAAGGACGTTGATGGCTGGCCGGTCTGGACGGCGGCGCGGGGATCGTGGGAGTTCAGCGACGAGAAGTTCGCCGAGCTGGTTTCCAGGGTCGTCCATGCCGAGCGCGCGTTTTGGAAGGACGACGACATCCCGTATTTCCTGGCCACGCTGCTGCCGACCGACGAACCATGCTGCGGTCATGGCGGGACCAGCCTCACGAATTCATTCGCCGTTTTCGCGGCCGGCCAGGAGCTCCTAGGAGCGAAGATGACGCATCTTTTGGCTCACGAGCTTTTTCATGCCTGGAACGGAGGCAAGATCGGCAAGCAGGAACCGGCCGAACTCGCCTATTGGTTCTCGGAGGGCTTCACCGACTATTACGCCCGGCTTTTGAGCCTGAGGGCGGGATTGATCGCGCTGGAGGACTACGTCGACGGCTACAACAAGGTGCTGAAGTCCTATTACGAGTCGCCGGTGCGCGCCGAGCCCAATAGCCGAATCCAAAAGGATTTCTGGAACGACAGGAAGGTCGAGAAGCTGCCCTATCAGCGCGGGGACGTCCTCGCCCACAACTGGAACGCGAGGATCAAGCGCATTTCCAATGCTGCGTCGCTGGACGACGTGATGAGGGACATTCTCCAATCCGCGGTGACTCGGGGCGTCTTGGTCTCCACTGAGAGCGTCAACGCCGCGCTGAAGCGCTATTTGCCGGAAGGGGTCGGCCAGGACATGGAGGAGTTCATCGAGGCGGGAAAGGTGATCCCTCCCGATCCGCGGTCTTTAGGGCCGTGCGTTTCAATGCGGATGGAGGAGATGCCCCAGTTCGAGCTGGGATTCGACTGGAAGAAGTCCGACGGCCCCGGGATCGTCCAGGGGGTGATCGAAGGCAGCGCGGCCTACGCCGCCGGCCTTCGCGACGGACAGAAGATCGTCGGGAGGGACATCTATCACGGCGATGTCTCCAAGCAAGTCGGTTTAGTCGTCCAAAAGGGTGCCGCAACCCGAACGCTCCGCTATTGGCCGCACAAAAAGCCGCGTCCGGACGAAAAGCGCCTGTTGACCCCGCAATTTAAGTTGGACGAAAAGCGCTTCCAAGAAGACCGTGCTTCCTGCCTGCGCTGGTTCGGTGCCTAACTTATTCCGGAGCAAGCTGCTTAGGCGGCGACTTTTGACTTAAGCCGGCCGCTGAGCGCGTCGAGCTGGCGGCGCATCTCGGCGGGGAGGCGATCGCCGAACTGGTCGAAGAAGCGGCGCACGTCCTGCAATTCGGCGGTCCAGTCCTCGGGGCGCACGTCCAAGAGTTGCTCGACGGCGCCGGGCGCGAGACTCAGGCCCGTCAGGTCGAGGGCGTCGGGGGTGGGGACGCGGCCGATGGGGGTTTCCTTCGCCTTGCCCTCGCCGCGGGCGCGGGAGAGAATCCACTCCACGACCCGCAGGTTCTCGCCGTAGCCGGGCCAGAGGAACTTGCCGTCGGCGCCCTTTCGGAACCAGTTGACGTGGAAGATCTTGGGGGGCTTGGGGATGCGCCGGCCCATCTCCAGCCAGTGGCCGAAGTAGTCGCCCATGTTGTAGCCGCAAAAGGGGATCATGGCCATCGGGTCGCGGCGGACCTCGCCGACCTTGCCCACGGCGGCGGCGGTGCGCTCCGAGGCCACGGAGGCGCCGACGTAGACGCCGTGGCTCCAGTCCAGGGACTCGAAGACCAGCGGAGCCAGGCGCTGGCGGCGGCCGCCGAAGATCATTGCCGAGATGGGCACGCCCTCCGGGTCCTCCCACTTGGGAGAGATGGACGGGCATTGCGCGGCCGGCGCGGTGAAGCGGCTGTTGGGGTGGGCGCCCAGGACGGGCTTGCCCTCGACGTCTTTGAGGCCCGGCCGCCAGGGCTTGCCTTCCCAATTCACGCCCGAGGCGGGGGGCGCGCCCTCGCCATCCTCCCACCAAACGCCCAGGTCGTCGCCTAAAAGCACGTTGGTGAAGATGGTGTTGCGGCGCATCGTCAGCATGGCGTTGGGGTTGGTCTTGGAGTTCGTGCCCGGCGCCACGCCGAAGAAGCCGGCCTCCGGGTTGCAGGCCCAGAGGCGGCCGTCGGGGCCGACCCTCAGCCAGGCGATGTCGTCGCCGACGGTCCAAATCTTGTAGCCCTTGGCCTTGAGGCCTTGGGGCGGGATGAGCATGGCCAGGTTGGTCTTGCCGCAGGCGCTGGGGAAGGCCGCCGTCACGTACTCCGTGCGGCCGTCCTTCTCCACGCCGAGGATGAGCATGTGCTCGGCCAGCCAGCCTTCCTGGCGCGCCTGCCAGGAGGCGATGCGCAGGGCCAGGCACTTCTTGCCGAGCAAAGCGTTGCCGCCGTAGGCAGAGCCCACCGACACGATCGCGTCGTCCTCCGGGAAGTGGAGGATGAGGCGGCGGTCGGGGTTGAGGTCGGCGCGCGAGTGCAGGCATTTGGTGAAGGCGCCGTCGCGGCCCAGCTGTTTTAGGACCTTGTCCCCGGCCCGGGTCATGATCAGCATGTTCAGCACGACATATAAGGAATCGGTGATCTCGACGCCGATCTTGGAGAACGGGGAGCCGACCGGGCCCATGGAGAAGGGCACGACGTACATGGTGCGGCCCGCCATGGAGTCCTTGAGAATCTCCGCGGACTTGGCGTAGCCCTCCTGGGGCGGCAGCCAGTTGTTGGTGGGGCCGGCGTCGGCCTTGTCCCGGGAGCAGATGAAGGTCTGGTGCTCGGTGCGGGCGACGTCGTTGCGGTCGGAGCGGCCGTAATAGCTGCCGGGAAAGCGCTCTTGGTCGAGGGGGGTCAGGAAGCCGCGCGCCACGGCGCGCTTTTGAAGGCGGGCGCGCTCGGCCTCGGAGCCGTCCACCCAATACACCTGGTCCGGACGGCAGAGCCGGGCGTTTTCGTCCACCCAGGCCTTGAGCTTGGCGTGCGTGATATCCATGCCGTATTCTAGCACGGCCCCCGGGGGCGGGGATTGACCGGCGTCAAGCCCGCAGGCGCCGGCGGACCAGGGAGGCCCGTAGGGCGTCGCGCTCCTGGGGGAAGAGTGTCTTCTCGGCCGAGAGGTCGAGGTGGGCGGGCTGGGTCGCCAAAGTGAGGTCGTTGACCGCGGCCAGGTCGCCGGGGAGCTTCCAGCCCAGCGCCAGGCCCAGGCGCAGGCGCGAGAGGTGGTGCTGGGCCTCCTCGAAGGAGAGGAGCCGCGCCGCGGCCAGCAGCGCGGCCGAGCGGTGGACCTCGTCCTCCAGCCGGGTCCGGGAGGCCTCCGCCGAGAGCGCCGCGCGCGCCTCCTTCTCCCGGCCGACGATGGCCGCGGCGGCCTTCTCCAGCGCGGCCAGGATCTCCGCCTCGGAGCGTCCAAAGCCGGTGGCGTTGGAGATTTGGAAGAAGTCGCCGATCACCCGCGTGCCCTCCCCGTAGAGCCCGCGCGCGACCAGCCCCGCGCGCGTGAGGCCCTCCAGAAGCCGTCCCAGGGCCCCCGTCATGACCAGGCCCGGCAGGTGCATGAGGCAAGAGGCGCGCAGGCCGGTGCCGAGGTTGGTGGGGCAGGCGGTCAGGAAGCCCAGGTCGTCGCGGAAGGCGAAGTCCAGCGCGGCGGAGAGGCCGTCGTCGAGGCGGTCCGCGGCGGCGTGGGCTTCGCGCAGGCGCAGGCCGGGCAGGAGCGCGGCCAGGCGCAGATGGTCCTCCTCGTTGACCATGACCGCGAGGGTCTCGCGCTCGCCCACGATCACGCCCCGCCCCGCGGGCCGGGTGGCGAGCGCCGGGCTGGCCAGATGCCTCTCGACGAGAAAGGTCCGGTCGGTTTCATCCAGGTCGGAGAGTTTGAAGACCGCGGCTCCCTTAAGGCCTGCCTTCGGGGCTGCCGCCAGGACCTGCTCGAGAACGCGCTTGAGGACGGCCGCCCCTGCGCGGCCCGGGAAAGGCAGGCGCAGGTTGCGCGCCAGGCGCGCGCGCGTGGCCAAGACGACCTCATGTTCCGGTCCCTCGGCCTCGGCCCAGCCCGTGCGGAAGCGCAGCATGGCCTGCAGCTGCATCAGCGCCCCCTCGGGACCTTGCCGCGGTGCTCGTAGGCGCCCCCGTGGACGCGCGGTAGGAGGTCCTGGACCTGCGTTCGAAAGCGCTCGTAGCAGTCGGGGCAGCCGAAGAGGCCGGTCTCGCGGAAGTCAGCAAAGGAGGAGCGGCAGGTCGGGCAGCGCCCGGGATGGGTCCGCGCCCGGCCGCCCAGCGCGGCGAGCGCCTCCAGGACCGCGTTGAGCGCTGCCGCGGGCTCAACCTCGGCCGCGCAGCGTCCGCACAGCGCGGTCTTGGAGACCTGGTTGTTGACGACGGTCTGGACTAGGACCGTTGCCTCTCGCTCCCCGCAGTTTCGGCAGATCACTCCGGGATTATACGAATGAAGGGGGGCCCCTTCGGGCTCGGCGCCGAATGACGAGCGCCGCGGCGGCCGCGGCGGCGGCGATCAGGAGAGCGAGCAGGACGAGGCGCGGACTGCCCGGCGGCTCGGGGAGGAGCCTCAAACCGCGGATCAGAGCGTCGAAATCAGCGGCGCCGTCCGAGGCGAGGGCGGCCGCGTCCGTGTGGCGGACGACCACGAAGCCCCAGCGGCGCCGGACGACCAGGTAGCGCTCGAATTTGGGCAGGGAGCGCGGGCGGGGGGAACGGGCGTGCAGGGTATGGGTGAAGGCGAAGCTCCAGGACGGATAGCCTTGGAACGAGCCGGCCCGGAGAGGCTCGATGACCTGGAAGTCGTCGTAAAAGTCGGGATCGAGCGCGACGCGGATGAACTGGGCGGCCGTCACGCCGCGCGCGACGGCCGCGCGCCAGCCGTAGTCGAACACGTCGAGGCTTAGGCCCGCGCGGGGCTGGAGCGAGACCGTCCCGATCCCGTCTCGGACGGAGGCGGAAGCAGGCAGCGAGGGCGGCAGGGCGCACTGGACCCGGCCGATGCGGTACACGTCCAGGCCGACTTCCTGAGCGCGGACTCCGGAGGCCGAGAGGAGCATCAGAAGGAGGGCGGTCATCGGTTGCCCAACGCGCGCAGGACGGCCGTCGAATCCACGGGATGGACCCTGTGCTCCAGGGCCAGAATTTCCCGCTCCCGCCGCTGGAAGTAGGCCGCCGCGGCGCGCAGGCCCTTGGCGTCGAGCTGGTTGTCCAGGACGGAGATGGAGTGCAGTTCGTTGAGGAACGCGGCGCGCGCGGCGGGGTCGGCCGGTGCGGCCTGAAAGGCCAGGGCCCGGCGCTTGAACCGGGGGTAATCGTCCAGGTTGACGGCGCCCATCAGCAGGGACGCGGCCTGGCGGCACGCCTCGTCGTAGAGGGCGCGGCAGCGGCTTTGAACCAGGGCCAACGAGCGCGCGACGGCTTGGCGCGCGGCGCGATAATTGTTGCGCAGCGCGTCGAAACGGCGGCTGTAGCCCATGTCCTGCAGATATTTTTCCACGGCGTCCGGCCGGCCTCCTTCCCGCCCCTGCCGCCAGAGGCGGACGAGCCGGCTCTCGCCCGCGGCCCAGCGCGTGGGCTCCGTCAAGTAGCCGGGATCGGCGGCGCGCTCGGCGTGGACCGCAGCCGCCTCCAGGCGCCAGGCGAGGACCTCCGTGTCCAGGTTGGCCGGGGCGCTCGAGCGGCCGGAGAGGCGGCGCAGCGCCTCCCCGTCGGCGGCGTGGCCTCCGATCTCGTGGACGGCCAGGGGCAGGAAGCGGCCGGCCAGGAACTCCGCCTGGCGGGCGTCGAGCGGCCGCCGCTCGTCGATCGGCGCGACCTGCCTGTCCGGCCGGCGGGCATGATGCTCGTCATACTCGGCGATCTCGCGGTTGATTTCGTCCAGGTTGCAGCGCACGACGCCCGCCGCCGAGTCGTGGAGCCCCCAGGAGTCCGCCAAGGGGTCTTCCGGGGACTTCGGGCGTTCCAGCCGGATCGCGACGCGGCCGGAGCGCAGGAGTGGGCTGAGGACGGCGCGGGCCACGGGGTTGGCGTCGCTGCGGCGCAGCAGGAAAGCAAGCAGACGGCGCTCCCCGGCGCGAAGGTCGTCGCGATCAGGGGCGTCGGCGGCGGGGCGTGCCGCCGCGAAGGCGGGGCCCGCGTTCAGACGCGGCGTCCGCTCGCCGGCGCGGGTTCGCGCCGGCGGCGCGGCCGGCGCGGGGGCGGGAGCCGAGCGTCCCCTGTTCGTGTAAAGCAGGCCGAGGGCCTCGCGGCTGCGGGGGTCGGCGCTGAGGGCCTTGCGGGCCAGCGCGACGGCGCCGGCGTAGTCGCCCAGCCGTTCGGCGGCCGTTCCCGCCGCGACGTCCGCCCGCGCCGCCCCGCGGGTGTCTCCCGCGGCGCGGGCCAGCCGCGCGGCGTTCTCCAGGAACGGCCGGGCCCGAGCCGGCTCGCCCAGGCCGAGCAGGGCGCGTCCCGCCTCCATCTGGACTCGGGTGTCGCCGGCCCCGCGGCGGCCGGCGTCCGCGAGGATGTCCAGCAGGCGCTCGCGCTCGGCTTTCAGCGCCCAACGGGACGGTTCATCCAGGGAGGGGTTCGCGAGCGCCGGGTCGATCCCGGCTGAGATGCGCTGGACCGGGCCGAGAAGGTCGGGGGCGGCGCTGCGAGGCTCCGACGCGGCCCCGGCCAGGCGCAAGGACAGCGCCGCGGCGGCCAGGGCTGCCGCTTCCTTAATTCCGGGGGCTCGCCGCGGAGAGGCCGTGCGCATCGCGGCGCGCGGAGATCAATTATGATGCCGGCAGGCAAGCCTCTCAGCGTCCGGCAAGCTCTATGCCCACGGGGCAGTGGTCGGAGCCGAGGACCTGGGGCTGGAGAAAGGCCCTCGTCAGGCGCGGCCGCAGGTTTTCGCTGACGAAGAAGTAGTCGATGCGCCAGCCCACGTTGCGCTCGCGCGCGCGGCTCTGCATGTCCCACCAGGAATAGTGGCCGGGGCCTGTCTCGAACTCGCGAAAGGCGTCCGTGAAGCCCGCGGCGAGGAGACGGTCGATCCAGGCGCACTCCATGGGCAGGAAGCCCGAGATGCCGCGGTTCTCCCGGGGGCGCGCCAGGTCGATCTCCTTGTGGGCGGTGTTGACGTCGCCGCAGATCACGAGCTTGTCCCGCCCGGAGCGCCGGAAGCGCTCGATCACCTTCAGGAAGGCCGCGTAGAAGTCCATCTTGAACTTCAAGCGGCCCTCGTCGCGCTTGCCGTTGGGGAAATAGATGTTGAAGAGGTCGACGTCGCCGTGCCTCGTGACCAGGACGCGGCCTTCGCCGTCGAACTCCGGAACGCCGAAGCCGCGCTCCACCGAGGCGGGGGCGGATTTCGAGATCGTCGCCACGCCGGAATAGCCTTTTTTCTCTCCCCAATGCCACTCGCCGTGCCAGCCGAAGGGATTGATCATCTCGGGCTGGAGCTGGCCGGTCTGGGCCTTGGTCTCCTGGAGGCAGTAGACGTCGGCGCCCTCTTTCTCGAGCCACTCCTGGAGGACGCCCTTGCGCCACACGGCGCGCACGCCGTTGACGTTCCAGGAGAGCAGCTTCACGGGCCGCCCCGGCCTATTTGGCCGGCACGGGCCGGCCGGCGCCCGCGGGGGAGGCGGGATAGGCCGGCGTGCCCGACGACTTGGCGTACTCGCGGAAGTGCTTGATGAGCAGGCGCGTCAGGGGGCCGGCCGCGCCCTTGCCGATGGCGCGCCCGTCAATGCGGACCGCCGCGATCACCTCGGCGCCGGTGCCGGTGAGGAAGACCTCGTCGGCGGAGTAGAGGTCGTAGCGGGGGAAGTTGCGCTCGATGACCTTGATCCCGAGCTTCGTTTCGGCCAGCTCCATGACGACCTCGCGCGTCACTCCGATCAGGATGCCGGCCGAGGTGGGCGGCGTGAAGATCTTGCCGTCCTTGATGAAGAAGATGTTGTCGCCGGAGCATTCCGAGACGTGGCCCTGCGCGTTCAAAAGAATGGCTTCCTGGGCTCCTGCGGCGGTGGCCTCGGCGCGCGCCATGATGTTGGCCAGGTAGTTGAGCGACTTCACGCTCGGCGTCACCTGGTCGAGGCCCTTCTGCCGGATCGTGGAGGTGACGAGAGTCAGCCCCTTCTCGTAGAACTCGTCCGGGTAGAGCTCGATCTTGTCGGCGATGATGAAGAGCGTGGCGCCCTGGTGGCACTTGCGCATGTCCAGGCCCAGGTCCCCGACGCCGCGCGTGACCACGAGACGGATGTAGGCGTCCTTGAGCCCGTTGATCCTCACGCTCTCGAGCACGGCCTTCTCGATGTCCGGGATCGGGAGGGGCAGCTTGAGCAGGATCGCGTTGGCCGAGTCAGCCAGGCGCTTCAAGTGATCGTCAAGGCGGAACACCCGCCCGTTGTAGGCCCGGATGCCCTCGAAGATGCCGTCGCCGTACAGGACGCCGTGGTCGAACACGGACACTTTCGCCTCGTCCTTGTCGTAGAACTTGCCGTCGATGTAGATTTTCATGGCGGCTGAGAGCCTACCAAATAGGCCTTTTGGCCGTCGAGATTACGAATCAACTCACGTAAGATGTGACCGAAGAAAAGCTCGTCAACTCATCTACGATGTCACCAAACGTCGCATTTAAAGCGTCTTTTGGAGGCACGGATGAGTCCGTCGGCGAGGAGAGAATACGTGAGACACCTGCAAGG
>JACQPJ010000024.1 GCA_016207605.1 Elusimicrobiota bacterium | reverse complement strand
CCTTGCAGGTGTCTCACGTATTCTCTCCTCGCCGACGGACTCATCCGTGCCTCCAAAAGACGCTTTAAATGCGACGTTTGGTGACATCGTAGATGAGTTGACGAGCTTTTCTTCGGTCACATCTTACGTGAGTTGATTCGGGCGGTTGAAAGGGAAGGGCGAAAGCGCTAGATTTTAACACATGAGGCGCTCCATCGCCGGCCACGAGCCCAAGGTCCACCCCAGCGCCTTCGTCCACGATTCGGCCGAGATCATCGGCCGCGTGACTTTAGGCCCCGAGGCATCCGTGTTTCCAGGCTGCGTCCTGCGCGGCGACATAGACAGAATCGTGGTCGGCCCCCGCGCCAACGTCCAGGATCTTACCGTCATCCACACGCGCGACGGCAAGCCCACCGTTCTGGGCCGCGGAGTCACAGTCGGCCACCGAGTGATTCTCCACGGTTGCCGCATCGGCGACCAGACCCTGGTCGGCATGGGCGCCATCGTCATGGAAGCGGTGATCGGCGCCCGCGTCCTTATCGCCGCCGGCGCCCTGGTGCCCGGCGGCATGCGCGTGCCCTCCGGCGTGCTCCTGCTGGGCTCTCCGGCCCGCGTCATGCGCAAGCTCCGCCCCGACGAGCTGCGCATGCTCGCCCAAAGCGAGCGCAGCTACGTCGCTCTGGCCCGCAAGCACGCCGCGGCGTCCCGCGTTCTCTTCGGGCGCTAAGGACCCGTGCCCCGGCTCCTTGCCGTTTTTCTCGTCTGCGCCGCGCTTCCGGCCGGCGCAGCCGCTCGCGGCCGGCTCGAGGCCGCCGCCGGAAAAGTGGACATCACGCCGGACTTGGCGGCGGAGAAGACGTACCTGGCTGGGTTCGGGGCGGCGGGGAAGCGTCCGGAGGGGGTGCACGATCCGCTCTACGCGCGCCTGCTGGTCCTGAGGCGGGACGGCAAGACCGTCGCCCTGGCCGGGCTGGACCTGATCGGGTTTTATCATAACGACGTCTTGGACCTGCGGCGCCGGGCGGGCTACGACGCGCCGGGGCGTTATTTGTTCGTCGCGTCCACGCACGAGCATTCCGGCCCGGACACGCTCGGGCTTTGGGGGCCTTTCCCGGGAGTGTCGGGAGTCAACCAGCGCTATCGGAGCCGGATCAAGCGGGCCGTCGCCGCCGAGCTGAAGGCGCTGGAAGGGCGGCTGCGGCCGGTCGACGCGGCCGGAGGCCGCGGCGTGTTGGACCCGCGCGGCTTGTGCCGCGACCTGCGTGATCCTCAGGCGATCGATGCGAACATTGCGGTCCTGCGCTTGAGCGGCCGCGACGGGAAGGCCGTGGCGACGGTGGTCAATTGGGCCTGCCATCCGGAGACGTTGTGGCGGGAGAACCGCTTCGTCAGCGCCGATTATCCCGGCGCTCTTTGCGCGCGGGTCGAGGAGCAAACCGGAGGCGCCTGCCTGTTTTTCAACGGCATGATCGGGGGCCTGCTCAGCCCGGATTCCCGCGCCGCGACGTTTGACGAAGCGAAACGAATTGGAACCGCCGTCGCGGACGCGGCGCTGGCCCTGCCCATTCGCGGCGGCGGGAACGGACTGGCCTGGCGCTCGAAGCGCGTGCTTGTGCCTCTGGAGAATCCTTTGTACCGGGTCTTCCTGCCGACTCTTGTCTTCGGCCATGATCTTTTGGACGCCCAAGGCCGGCCTCTGCCGCGCCGCCGGGCGTGGACCCTGGCCCTGCGCCAGTTTCTATTCGGCTTGGCGCCGGCCGACCAGCCCTGGATCGAGAGCGAGGTCGCGATCGTGGACGCCGGCCCCGCGCGCCTGTTGGGCATGCCGGCGGAGCCGTTCCCGGAGCTGGCCGTTGGCGGCTACGACGGCCGTTATGCTTTCGGCCGTCCGCTGGTCGCGCCCGGCCATCCTGATCCGCCGGATCTGGGTCGCGCGCCGAAGGGGCCGTATCTGCGCGATCTCGTCAGAGCGCCCGTTCCCATGTTGGTGGGGTTGGCCAACGACGAGCTGGGTTATTTGGTCCCGGAGTATGATTTTAAAACCAGCGGACGTCTTTTCTCGCGCAGGCCCGGTCACCATGAAGAGGTCAAGACCGCGGGGCCTTCCGCGACGAAGATATTGCTCGATGCCGCCGCCGGGCTTTTACGCGCCGAGTAGGGCGGAAAGGCGCGCGGCGGCAAAGGACAACGCGTAGGCGAGAATAAAAAACACCGAGAACTGGATCGCGGGCCAGCTCCAGCCGCCCGTCTCTCGGCGCACGACCGCGACGGTGGAGACGCACTGGAGCGCGATCGCGAAAAACAGCAGCAGGCCGATCGCCGTCGCCAAGGTGTAGCGGGGAGAGCCGTCGTCCTTCCGGGCCTCGCGCAGGGCGTTGACCAGCCCTTGCGAGGCGCCGGCCTCCCGGCCCATGGCATAGAGGGTGCCCAGGGTGCCCACAAAGACCTCGCGCGCGGCCAAAGAGGAGAGCACGGCCACCGAGACGCGCCAGTCCCAGCCCAAGGGACGAAAGACCGGCTCGACCAAGCGTCCGGCGCGGCCCAGCAGGCTGCCCTCGATGCGGACGGCCGCCTCCTGATGTCTGAGCTCCTCGAGCCGCGCGTTCCGCGAGGGCGAGGCCGGCGCGGCTTGGAGCGCGGCAATGTCCGCGCGCAGGGGGAGAAGGGCGGCGTCATTCTTTGGGAAGGCGGCCATGGCCCACAAGGCCAGGCTCACGAGGAAGATCACCTTGCCGGCGCGGGAGAGGAAATGCCGGACCCGGGCCCAGACGTAGCGGGCCAGCTCGCGGGCGCGCGGCACGCGGTAGGGCGGCAGGACGGTCGCGGGCGCGGGATGGACCTCGTGCAGGCGCGTCCACTTGAGCGCGAAAGCCAGGGCCAGGGCGGCGAGCACGCCGAAGGCGTAGAGCGCGGCCATGACCAGGCCGCGTCCGTCCAGGCCCGCGGGCCGAAAGGAGGCCGGCACGAAGGCGGCGATGATCAGGGCGTAGACCGGCAGGCGCGCCGAGCAGGTCATCAGCGGGGTGAGCAGGATCGCGATCAGGCGGCGTTTCTCGCTGGCGATGGTGCGCGCGGCCATCACGCCCGGGATGGCGCAGGCGAAGCCGGAGAGAAAGGGAATGAAGACCTTGCCGTCCAGGCCGAAGGGCCGCAGGGCGCGGTCTACCATGGCTCCGGCGCGAGGGAGGTAGCCGCTCTGCTCGAGCGCGCCGATCATCAGGAAGAGAATCGCGATTTGAGGGACGAAGACGGCTACGGCCGACACGCCCGGGATCACGCCGTCGCAGAGCAGGCTGGCCGCCGCGCCCTCCGGCAGCTCGGCGCGCAGGGCCTGCGCGCCGGCCGCGAGCAGGGTCGAGAGGCCGTCCATGAGGGGGCGGGCGCCGGTGAAGAGCGCCTGGAACAGGGCGAAGAGCGTCGCGGCCAGGATCAGCGGCCCGGCCAGCGGATGCAGGAGGACGCGGTCGATGCGGATGGAGCGCGCGACCATGGGCAGGAGCGCGCGGGGCGGAAGGGTCACGGCCGCGGCGCAGGCCTGCTCGGCCCTCGCGACGGCTTGGGCCTGGAGCTCGCGCAGGCGCGCGCGCGGAGCCGAGCGCCAATCCAGGGCCTCGGAGAGGTCCGGCCGCAGGGGGCCCGGAGCCAGGACGTCCAGGACGCGGTCCAGGCCCTCGCCGCTGCGCGCGGCGAGCGTCGCGGCGGGCATGCCGACGGCGCGGGAGAGGGCCGCGACGTCGATCTCCACGCCGTTGAGGCGCGCCTCGTCGATCATGTTGACGGCCAACGCCGTGGGATACCCGGCGGCCTTCAAGCCCGCGGCGAGAGCCAGGTCGTTGGTCAAATTGCTCGCCTCGGCCACGCAGACCACGAGGAGGTCGTGCCCGGATTCGGCGCATTCCGCGAGGAAGCGGAAGGCGACCTCCTCGTCGATGGTCGCGGGCAGCAGGGAGTGGGTGCCCGGCAGGTCCACGACCTCGACGGCCGCCTCGCCCAGAGCCAGCGCGCCGGAGGCCTTCTCCACCGTGCAGCCCGCGAAGTTGGCCGTGCGCTGGCGCAGGCCCGTGAGCGCGTTGAAGAGCGTGGTCTTGCCCGTGTTCGGGCGGCCCGCCAGGGCCACGACGCGGCTCACTCCGCCTCCACGCGGATTCGCTTGAGGAGGCGCCGCTCCAACGCCAGGAGCTGGCTTGCGACCAGGCATTCCACGGGGTCGCGCAGGGGCGTGGACAGGAGCTTGATCACGGACGCCCCCCGGCGCAGGCCCAGGCCGGACAGGCGCGCCTTCTCCGTCTCGCTCACGTCCGCGAGCTCCACGACGCGCATCCGAGCCCCCAACGCGGCCTGCTCCAGGGTCACCTTGTGATTATACCCTTGTTGAGATTAGATTTCAATAAAGAAGGCGCGCCGCGGGCAGGTTTGGTATCATACGCCGTGTCCCATTTTTTCCGCGCGGAATCCTTTCGCGCCCAAGGATTCTTCCGCCGCGCGCAGGGCGCCTACCGCGCGGCGTTGAAAGCGGACGGACTGGATCGCGAGCTGGCTTTCGGCGCCTGGCTGGGGCTGGCCTGTTGCGCCCGCAGCCTAGGGGGGGTCGCGCAGGCTCGGCGGGCGCTGGCGCGAGCAGCCGGCGCGGCGCCGGCGGGCGACGCCGAGAGCGCGGAGATTCTCGCCTTGGAAAAGGCGCTGATTGACCGCGCCGAGGGATATTATGCGCGCGCTCTGCGCGCGCTGGCGCCGCTGCTGTCCGCCGCGAGGCAGCGAGAAGACTGGTCCGCCGTCGGATTTATCCTATGGGCGGCCGGGGGGGCGCGGCGCTTCTCCGGCGATCTGGCGGGTTCGCAGCGGGATTTTTCAGCGTCGCTGGCGGCCTTTAGGCGCGCGGGCGACCGCGAGGGGGAAGTATACTCTCTCTTCGGCCTGGGCGGCATCGCGCGCATCCGCGGGCGCTTCGCCCGGGCGCGCTCGGCCTATGCCGCGGCCGGGCGAAAGCTCGGTCGGGGACGCGACCTCTTTGGCCGGGCATACGCTCACTGCGGGCTGGCCAACGTTTTGCGCCAATTGGGCCGATTGACGGAGGCCGAGAGCCACTACCATCGCTCCTATAAACTCTACGCGCGCCTTGATGATCGCGTCGACTTGGCGTACGTGGACTGGGGGCTAGGCCAAGTGCATTTGAAGCGCGGCGAGCTGGCCAAAGCGGAGAAGCGCCTGCGCGCGGCGCTGGAGGCTTTCGCGGCAGGGCGTGAGGCGCGAGGAGAAGCCCTGTCGCTGCACGCCCTCGCCCAGGTCCTTCACGCCCGCGGTCGCGGCGCGCAGGCCGAGCGGCTCTTCGACCAGGCCGTGCGCCGCTCCCGCGGCGCGGGCCTGCGCGCCCACCTCGAAATCTTTACTTAACGGCTCGGGCAATAAGTCCGCAACACCGCGCTGGTATTCTGTCCGTGCATGGGACAGGCCATCTGGCAGATTTTGGATCTCTATCGCGGGCTGTGGGTCGCCGTGGACGGCGACGGCATCGTGCTGGATGCGGGGCCGGATCTGACGGCCCTGCGCGGCCGGTCGCCCCGCGCGCGCACGTTCGTGTTCGCCTGCGGCTCCGGCGAGCCGACGGTCAGATCGTGAAGTCCCGGCCGAGGTAGAGTTCGCGGGCCTTCGGGTCGTCGATGAGGCGCTGGGCCGTCCCCTCGACCAGGATGCGGCCGTCGTAGATGAGGTAGGCGCGGTCGATCAGGGGCAGGGTCTCGCGGACGTTGTGATCGGTGATGAGCACGCCGATGCCCTGGCCGACGAGCTTGCGCACGATGGCCTTGAGCTCGCCGACCGTGATCGGGTCTATGCCGACGAAGGGTTCGTCGAGCAGGATGAGCTTGGGCTCGCCAATCATGGCGCGGGCCACCTCCAGGCGCCGCTTCTCGCCGCCGGAGAGCGTCCAGGCCTTCTGGCGGCGCAGGTCCCAAAGGCCGAACTCCTCGAGAAGGGCCTTGACGCGGCGCATCTGCTCCAGGCGGCTTGGGAGGGTCCGTTCGAGCACCGCGCGCAGGTTTTCCTCGACCGTGAGCCCCTTGAAGACGGTCGGCTCCTGGGCGAGGTAGCCCAGCCCCAGGCGCGCACGCTCGTACATCGGTCGGGCGGTGACGTCCCGGCCGTCCATGAGCACGCGGCCCTCCTCGGGCGCGACGAAACCGGCGAGGCTGTAGAAGGTGGTGGTCTTGCCCGCTCCGTTGGGGCCGAGCAGGCCGACGACCTCGCCCGAGTCCACGCGCAGGCTCAAGCCTTTGACGACCATTCGCTCGCCGTAGGACTTGCGGATGTCGAGAGCCTCGAGCCTCATGGCCGCCCCATCTCTCGGACGAGCGCCTTCTCGTCCCGGAAGACCAGCCAGCCGCGGACGTCGCCGCGCGCGGCGACGCGGCTGGGCGCCTCGTCGGCCGTGATCTGCTCGGCCTTGAGGGCGGTGGTCCAGCCGCCCTCGAGCTTGACGAGAACCGGGCGCCCGCCCTCGAGCGTCAGGCGGCCTTCCGGGCGCTTGTAGCGGGCGCGGTCGGCCCACAACTCCAGGCGGGGCCCCCAGACGTGGGCTTCCTCGAGGAGCGCGCTCCGCTCGCCCTCCCAGGTCAGGAGGCGTCCCTCCCCGAGGTCCGGGCCGCCGCCGGGGGGGTCGCGCCGCAGGCTCACGCGCCGTCCCGGCGCGGCCTCGAGCCGGCCGTTTCGGTCGGCCTCGTCGAGCCGCGCCGCGTCGCCGGCGGCGGCGATAGAGCCGCCGCCCTTGAGGTCCCGGCGCAGGGAGACGCTCCCGCGCGCCTGCCAGTCCCGCGCCGCGCGCCGGTAGAGCGCCCAGTCGGCCGAGAGGCGGACGTCTCCCGCCTCGTAGAGCACGTCCCCGGAAAACTCCTCCTCCTCGGGGCCGGGGGCGCGGCGAACGATCCATTCCTTGCTTCGGACCACCGCGCCGGCCAAGGTCCTTTCCGCCGACGCTGGGCGAGCAGTCAGTAAAAACAAAATAAATGAGCCGCAAAGACACGAGGACGCAAAGAGATTATCGTGTCTTCTTGGTTTGGTTTTCATCGCGGGGTCCCGCTCAGGACCGAGCGTTGGTCGCGGATGCGGATCTCGGAGAGGTCGGGCGCGGCGTCCAGGCCGCTCCCGCGCAGGACGCCCTCGGGCCGGCGCACCTCGACCTTGGCGTCGGTGTGGAAGCGGCCGCTGGACGCCGAGTAGAGGAGATCCTCGGTGATCAGGCGCGAGCGGTCGTCGAAGGAGTCGAGGACCACCGCGCTCGAAAGCCGGACGTCGTGCGAGTCCGTCCGCGCGGTCCCTGTCCGCGCCCGCGCGCGGGAGACGACGCGGCCGCCGCGATGGAAGTCCATCACGGGATCGCTCAGGAGGGCGACGTCGTCGTCGGCCCGCATCACGGCCAAAGGCGCGCGCAGGGTCCAGGCGGGGCGTCCGCGCTCGGACTGTGAGAGGATCAGCCCCTCGACCACCTCGCGCCGCTCCTCGGGCGGGGCGGGGGGCGCTCCTCGCCGGCAGGCGGCCGCGGTCAGAGCCAGGGCCGCCAGGGCCGCCCTCACCGCGCCTGGGCCTCTTCCGGGGGAAGCGGGGGGGCCTTCAGCCGCTCCTCCGGAAGGAAGGACTTGGCCTCGGGGTTGAGCCAGGGCGTCATCTCGAGGGGGATGCGGCGCAGGTGGTAGGGCCGGGGCAGCGTCGAGAGGAGGGCCGTGACGCCGAAGTAGACGACGGTCAGCGACGCGTAGATGATCCCGAGCGTCTTGAGGTGCCAGGCGGCGTCCGGAAACCAAGCCGGGGGGACGGCGAGATCACGGCCGCACTTGCGGCAGGCCCTGGCCGCGTCCTTGTTGTCTTGTCCGCAGCTGACGCACTTCATCGCGGGACCTCCTTGGAAAGCGCGTCGAAGGCCCGGACCTCGCGCAGAAACTCCGGGACGTCGGCGAGCTTGAGCGAGTTGGGACCGTCGGAGAGGGCCTTGTCCGGATCGGGATGGGTCTCGAAAAAGACGCCGTCTACTCCGACCGCGGCCGCGGCCCGGGCCAGGGGGCGCACGAACTCCCGCTGGCCGCCCGTGGTGGCGCCGTTGCCTCCGGGAAGCTGGACGCAGTGCGTCGCGTCGTGGACGACGGGAACGCCGAACGTTCGCAGGATTTCATAGGAACGCATGTCGACGACCAAGTTCCCGTAACCAAAAGCGGCCCCCCGCTCGGTCAATAAAACGTTCTTGTTGCCGGTAGAAAAAAT
This sequence comes from Elusimicrobiota bacterium, assembly GCA_016207605.1. Lineage (GTDB taxonomy): Bacteria > Elusimicrobiota > Elusimicrobia > UBA1565 > UBA9628 > GWA2-66-18. Next base: position 21,423 of record JACQPJ010000024.1, on the reverse strand, counting down.
CTTTTCAACGGCATGTCTCATGTCCCACGGGGAGAGGAACTGCCCTTTCTTGACGTTGACCGCCTTGCCCGTTCGCCCGCAGGCGAGGAGGAGGTCGGTCTGGCGCGAAAGGAACGCGGGAACCTGCAGGCAGTCCACGTAGCGCGCCGCCCGCGCCGCCTGCTCGGGCAGGTGGACGTCGGTCAGGGTCGGCACTTCCAGCTCCGCTCCCACGCGGGCCAGCGCGCGCAGGCCCGCCTCCAAGCCCGGACCGCGGAAGGACTTCAGGGAGGTGCGGTTGGCCTTGTCGTAGGAGGACTTGAGCACCAAGCCGACCTTGAGCTCGTCGCAGGCCTTCTTGAGGGCTCGTCCGATCTTGCGCAGGAGGGCCTCGGACTCGATGACGCAGGGCCCTCCGATGAAGGCCGCGGGACGCCCGCCGCCGAAGACGACCTTGCCGACGCGGACCTCACGCGTGGACATGGCTCTTGCGCAGGGCCTCGGCGCGCTCGACCGCGGCCGCCACGAAGTCGCGGAACAGCGGATGGGGCGCCTCGGGGCGGCTCTTGAACTCGGGGTGGAACTGGGTCGCCAGGAACCACGGGTGGTCGCGCAGCTCCACGATCTCGACGAGGTTCTTGGGCGCGTGCACGCCCGAGACGCAGAGGCCCGCGTCCTCCAGCAGCTTGCGGAACTTGTTGTTGACCTCCCAGCGGTGGCGGTGGCGCTCGGAGATCTGGAGGGTTCCGTAGGCCTTGTGGGCGAGGCTGCCTTTCTTGATCGTGCAGTCGTAGACTCCCAGGCGCATGGTGGCGCCGAGGTCCTTGACGCTTTTCTGCTCGGGCAGCAGGTCGATGACGGGGTAGCGGGACTTGGGATCGAACTCCGTCGAGTGCGCGCCGGCGAGCTTGAGGACGTCGCGCGCGAACTCGATCACGGCGGTCTGCAGGCCCAGGCAAAGGCCAAAATAAGGGATCTTGCGCTCGCGCGCGAGCTGGGCCACGCGAATCTTTCCCTCGATGCCGCGGTCTCCGAAGCCCCCGGGCACCAGAATGCCGTGCACGTCCTCGAGCTGCTCATGGATGCGGGGGTCCGAGGTCTCCAGGAAACGGATGTGGACCTTGGCCTCGTTGGCGATCCCGCCGTGGACCAGGGCCTCGTTGACCGACTTGTAGGCGTCCTTGTAGTCGGCGTACTTGCCGGCGAGCGCGACGACGACCTCCCGCCGGGGGTTCTTCAAGCGCTGCACGATCCGGGCCCAGCCGTCCAGGTCCTGCGCCTGCGCGCGCAGGCGCAGGAGCATCAGGATCTGGTCGTCGAGGCCCTGCTTGTGGAAGACGGTGGGCACCTCATAGATGCTCTCGACGTCGGGCGCCTCGATGACGGATTCCTTGGGGACCGAGCAGAACATCGAGAGCTTGGCGCGCATCTCGGGGCCGAGGGGCTTCTCGGTGCGGCAGACGAGCACGTCGGGGCTGATGCCGATCTCGCGCAGCTTCTGGACGGAGTGCTGGGTGGGCTTGGTCTTGAGCTCCTCGGAGGCGCGGATGTAGGGGATCAAGGTCACGTGCAGGTAGAGGACGTTGTCGCGTCCGGCCTCCAGGCCCATCTGGCGCGCGGCCTCGACGAAGGGCAGGCTCTCGATGTCGCCCACGGTCCCGCCGATCTCGACGATGGCCACGTCGGCGCCCTTGGCCGCGGCCCGGAAGCGGTTCTTGATCTCGTCGGTGACGTGCGGGATCACCTGGACCGTCGTGCCCAGGAAGTCGCCGCGGCGCTCCCGCTCGATGACGGTCTGGTAGACGCGGCCCGCGGTGAAGTTGTTGACCTGGTGCATCTCCTTGTCGAGAAAACGCTCGTAGTGGCCCAGGTCCAGGTCCGCTTCCGCCCCGTCCTCGGTCACGAAGACCTCGCCGTGCTGGAAGGGGTTCATGGTCCCCGGGTCCACGTTGATGTAGGGGTCGCACTTGAGCATCGCGATCGAGAGGCCGCGGGCCTGCAGAAGCTTGCCGATGGAGGACGCGGAAATCCCCTTGCCCAGCGAGCTCACCACGCCGCCCGTCACGAAGATGTATTTGGTCATAGCCTGCCCTTGCGGAGGATGCGCGCGGCGCGCCGGAGGTCGGCGGGGACGTCCACGGAGACGGGGAGATCGCAGACCACGGCGGCGCGGATGGTCATGCCGGCTTCCAGCGCGCGCAGCTGCTCGAGGCTCTCGGTCTTTTCGAGCGGCGAGGGGCCCAGGGCCACGAAGCGCGCCAGCGCCGCGCGGCGATAGCCGTACACGCCCAGGTGCTCCCAGCGCCGCGCGCGGCCTTGGCGCGGGTGCGGCACCGGGGCGCGGGAGAAATACAGGCAGCGCCCGTCGGCCGAGCGCACGGCCTTGACCGCGTTGGGGTCGCGCGCGCGCCGCTCGTCGGAGAGCGGGATCACCGCGGTCGCGATGTCGGCGCGGCCGGTCTTAAGCTCGCGAGCGACCGCGCGCAGGGTCGCGGGAGAAAGCAGGGGCATGTCGCCCTGGCAGTTGAGTACCAGGACCTCGCGCCGGCCGCGCGCGGCTTGCCACACGCGGTCCGAGCCCGAGGGGCAGGAGGCCGGCGTCAGCACGGCTTGGCCGCCGAAGCCGCGGACCGCCGCGGCGACCTTGGGGGATTCGGTGGCGACCAGCACGGGGCCCAGCCGCGCGGCCACGGCCGCGCGCCAGCACCACTCGACCATGGGGCGCCCGCCCAGGCGCGCCAGGACCTTGCCGGGAAACCGCGTCGAGCCCATCCGCGCGGGAATCACGACAAGAACACGGCTCATATGAGCGCCTCGGCGAGCTCTTCGGGCGTGGTCGTCGCGGTGCCGAGCTTGCCCACGACGATGCCGGCCGCGTAGTTGGAGAGGGCGGCCGCGCGCCGCGGGGGCGCGCCGGCCGCGAGCGCGAGGGTGAGCGCCGCGATCACGGTGTCGCCGGCGCCGGAGACGTCGAAGACCTCCCTCGCGCGCGTGGGGATGTGGACGGCCCTCCCGCCGGGCTCGAAGAGGCTCATGCCCTCCGCGCCGCGCGTGATGAGGACGAAGCGGCTGCGCAAAGCCGCGAGGATGCCGCGGCCGAGCGCGGTCAGAGCCGCCTCCCCGCCTCGAGGGGCCCGGCCCATGCAGGCCCAGGCCTCGGCCGTGTTGGGGGTCACGCCGGTGACCCCCCGGTAGCGGCGGAAATGCTCGGGCTTGGGGTCTACGGTCAGCGGAATGCCGCGGCGGCGCGCGCCGTTGATGGCGGCGGCCAACAGGCGCGGACCGACCACGCCCTTGCCGTAGTCGGAGATCACGACCGCCTGGGCGCGGGCAAGCTGGACGGCCAAGCCGGCCAGCAGCCGCTTCTCGGTCGCGGCCGCCAGCGGCTCGGTGGTCTCCCGGTCGAAGCGCACGACCTGCTGGCGCTCGGCCACGACCCGGCACTTCTGGGTGGTCGCGCGCCGGGAGTCCGCGCAGACGCCCTCGACGTTGGCGCCGTGGTCGCCGAAGTGCTCGAGGAGCCGCCGGCCGGCCTCGTCCTTGCCCACGACGCCCACGACCGCGACCTGGGCGCCCAGGGCCGCCAGGTTGCTGGCCACGTTGCCGGCCCCGCCCGGGATGACGCTCTCCTCGGTCACGCGCACGACGGGGACGGGGGCCTCGGGGGAGATGCGGCTGACGCTGCCGCGGACGTAGCGGTCCAGCATCAGGTCGCCGACGACAAGGATGCGGCGCCCGTCGAAGCGGGCGATCGTGCGCAAAAGCTCTTGGCGCTCGACGCGCGGGATCGGCATCGTACGGGAGTTGATTATAACATTTCGCGCAGGGCCGCCGTGACGTGGCCGAAGAAGACCTCGACCTTCATCAGCAGGGGCCGCCGCGCCGCGTCGTCCGAGAGCCACAGCCTCAGGCGCCGGCCCTTCTGGACGAAGAGGCCTTCCTTGCGCAAGGCCGGCTCGATGAGGACGGCGGGGAAGCGTCCCGCCGGGACGGAGGCGGCCTTGCGTTCGCCGACGCGCACGACCAGGGGCCAGTTGTCCGGCGTGTTGACGTCCACGGTCACGCTCCCGCCGTCGGGCAGCGGTTGGGCGCGCACGAAGTAGACGCTGGAGAGAATGTCCTGCACGCGCGCCGGGATCGTGCCGGCGCGGACCGAGAAGGAGCCGTCCCGGTTCGTGCGCCGGGCGACGAAGGTCCCGGCGTCGCGGTCGTAGAGCACCCACTCGTCGCGGAAGAAGCGGCCCTCGCGCAGCTTTTTCGCGTAGCCCAGGGACGTCAAGGTCCGCGCGTCCAGCCAGGATTCGTTGAGGTCGCGCACGGGATAGAAGGTGTCGCAGAAGGCGTTGGAGCGGGCTTCGCTCACGATCCGGTAGGCGGGACGGCCGTTGAAGAGGACGATCCTGTCGACCTGCAGGCTGGCCTCCCCGACGCGGAGCAGGCCCCAGGAGACGTCGAAGACCAGCCTCTCGGGGAAAGCCGGCAGGCGCAGGAACTGCGGCGAGAAGGGGACCTCCGGACCGATGAGCTGGGAGGGGGAGAGCACGGCCGTCGTGATCGCCACGCGGCCCCAGATTCGGGGCGCCTCCCGTGGAGGAGCGGCGGAGGGAGGTGGAACGGAGGCCGCCGCCGTCGAGACGGCGGCGGGCGCCTCCGGCGTCGAGGGCAGCTCCGGGCCGGCCTGGTCCAAAGCGGGAAGGCTTGGGGCCGGGTCCGTGGCGAGGCGGCGCACGCCGCAGGCGGCCGCCAAGGCCGCGGCCGAGAGGAGCGCGGCGCGGCCCGCGCGCCTCACGCGGCGGCCCGCTCCAGGGCCTCGGTCCAGAGCTCGCGGCCTTTGAGAAATTCGAGCGTGATTCCGAGCACGAGAACATCTCCGCGCAGGATGGCGCGCCAGCGCTCGGGCAGGCGGGCGTAGTCCTTCCACGTGGTCACGATGGGCAGGCCGTTGCCCAGGGCCTCGGCGGAACGCAGCTCGCGCTCGGTGTAGGCGTGATGGTCCGGGTAGCGCCAGGTCTCGGCCACGCGCGCCCCGAGCTCCTCAAGCAGGCCTTCAAACGCGAGCGGGTCGCCGATGCCCGAAAGGGCGACAACGGAGCGTCCCGCCAGGACGGAGGGGGGATGGCGGGTTCCGGTCCGCCCGTCCAGGACGTGGTCGGCCTTGTGCATGGCCTCGGCGATGGGCGTCGTGGGATTGATCGCGGCGATCTCCCGCCGCAGGGACTCGAGCTCCGCGGCGGGGACCCGGTCGGCGTGGGTGATGACGACCAGGCGCGCGCGGCGCAGGGCCGAGATCGGCTCGCGCAGGTCGCCCAACGGCAGGAGGCGCCGCCCTCCGAAGGGATCACGGGCGTTGACCAGCACGACGTCCAAGTCGCGGCGCAGCCTCCAATGCTGGAAGCCGTCGTCGAGAAGGAGCACCCGGCGGCCGTGCTGCTTCACGGCGAGCTCTCCGGCTTTGAGGCGGTCCGGGCAGACCAGCACGGGCACGTCCAAGCCCTGCAGGGCTTGGTGCAGGATCCAGGACTCGTCGCCGCAGAACCGCCAATCCGCGGCCTGTCCGTCGAGAAGGATGGCGACGTGTTTTTCGGGCGCGCGGCGGCCATAACCGCGCGATAGGATGGCGACGGAATGCCCCGCGCGGCGCAAGGTCTGGGCCGCGAGCAGCACGGCGGGGGTCTTGCCCGCGCCGCCGGTCGTGAGGTTGCCGAGGCAGATCACCTTGGCGTCCAGCCGGCGCCGCGGCAGGAACCCGAGATCGTACAGGAGCCGCCGTCCGGCCACGCCCGCGCCGTAGGCCAGGGATGCCGCGCCGAGGAGGACGCGTCCGCCGCGGGAGGCGCGCAGGCGCTCGCGCCGCTTGGCCCAGCTCACAGCCGCGCGCGCCCGCGCGTCAGGTTGAGGTGGAAGTCCAGCATCGCGTCGTCGCCGCGGATGAAGAGCCGCTTGACGGCCTCCGCCTCCCGGTTCCAGGGCAGGGTTGAGATGCCCTGCTTGATCGAGAAGTCGAAGCGGTAGCCGGCCTCCAGCGCCGCGGCGCGCACCGCGGGGACGTAGGCCCCGGCGCCGTAGGGGTAGGCGAAGCCCGTCATCTCGCGCCCCAGCTTGTCCTCCAGCCGCTTCTTGCTCTCCGTCACCTCCCAGCGGACCTGGTCGGGAGGCAGGGAGGGGAGACTGCGGTGCTTCATGGTGTGCGATCCCAGCTCGACGAGCCCGGAGTCCTGCATCTCCCGGATCTGGGCCCACGTCAGCATGGGAATCCACGGCTCCCCGGCCGGGTCATGCCAGGCGTTATGATGGTCCATGGTCTCGTAGACGAGAAAGATGCAGGCCTTCATGCCGAATTCGCGCAGGACCGGATAGGCCAGTTCGTAGTTGTTTCTGTAGCCGTCGTCGAACGTGATCAGCACGGGCTTCTCCGGCAGGGGCTTGCGGCCAGCCTCCGCATCGCGCCACTCGGCAAACGTGATCGCCGTGTAGCCGTTCTTGCGGAGATATTCGAGCTGGCGGCGAAACCGAGTCGGCGAGACCCAGAGCTTGGCCAGCTTCGACCCGGAGGGCGGAAGCCCGATCTTGTGGTACATCAGCGCGGGCATGCCGCCCGTCACCCGGGGCCGCCACCAGTTCCACCGGCAGCTCGCCGCGGCTCCCGCCGCGGCCAGCGCGGCCAGCGTCCCGATCATCGGCGCTATCGGCCGCGTCGCGATCCGTCGAACCGAGCGCTCTTGGCGTCCGTCCCGGTTCCTCGCCAGAGAAGCTGGATGTATCGCAACCCCTGCCGCATCGCTTCAAGCGCCTTGTCCTGCTTTTCCCTTGGCCAGACTGCCGGGACGGGTTGGAATGCCTGCGTCAGTTCTTCATCTTGGATTCTGGCGGGGCTCAGCAAATAGCTCGGATTCGGATCGCTTGCCGCCAGGGGACGCATCAAGGGGCGATAAAGCAGCAAGGTCTGTTCTCTCGGATCGACTTCCGGATAGTAGTAATGCCGCTCGACCCGAAGCTCGAAAGGCGTCGCCAGCAAGTCGTCGTTGACGATGAACCAGAGGATTCGGCCCGTTGCAGGGTCGGCGCAGCGGATCTCGCCTCCTCCAAGCAGCACCGCCCCGGAGCAGCGCAGGCTTCTCCGCTGCATGATCTCATTCAGCACCTCGTTGAGCTTCGCGCAGATTTTATAGCGCGGGACGACGACATCTTGGGCCGCGGCTCCGCCCGCGAGCAGAATCAGAGAGATCGCGGCGAAGAATGGGAATTTTCTTTTCATCTTGTTCTCCATGACGCACAGCTTGCCATATTTTAGAACGGCTGTCTAAGAAGCGCGTCGCCGTCAAAAGAGCCCTGTTTTTTTAATCTTGTGGGCGACCAAGACGTTCGCCAGGATTTCGTCGGATGCCGGCTTGTTGCCGCGATGGCCGGTCGCCTCTTTTTGAAAGAATGCACGAGCACGGTGACGTTCGCAGAACAGGGCTCATGGCCGTTGTCGAGCAGGACATCGGCCAAATCCTCGCCCAGGGCGAGCGTGATTTCCGGAGGATGGGCTCTTGATCCGCGGAGAGGGCTGGCGCGATTCAATCGAAGCGCACGCTGTCGGCACCGAACGAAATCATTCTCTTCCGCTTAGAGCGCAGGAGGTTCCTGAGCCGGCGATCGTTGATCACGACCTTATTAGCGCAATTGATGGCTGCCTCGAATTCCGGCTGAGTTACATCTTGGCGAATACCCTGCGAGCAATTGCGATAGCATAGGACCGCATTTTCAAACACGTCGATGAGATTTCCGCGCAGTCGGATAACCAGATGGAAATCAGAGCGCTGAAAATCCAGGGCGTTCAACGTCCATCCATGATTGGATCTGGGATCGACGCAGGTGATCACGGGCTCACTAGGCACAAACAAGGGGCGGCGTATGACATCTAGCCTGACCGTCCCAACGCAAGGTTCATATTTATGCTTGATCAGGATTTGTCCGATATCCCAGCCAAGGTCGTTGGCGATGCCTTTACAGATCGGACCTGCAGCGGCTAGACCGGCCATCAACGCCAAAGTCGTCGCGATCAAGAGTGTGCGCTTCAGTTTCACGGCGTTAATCGAAGCGCACCCTCAGCGGATCGCGCGGGGTCTTTTGCTTTGATTTTTGAAGATTGCGGTCCTGGTCTAAGAGGTGGTTCGCCCACGCCGCCGCATTTCGAAGCTCCTCAAGGCCGACTTGGGGGTTATCTTTGAATTGACCGCCTTGGTCTTTGATCCATAGGAAGGTCAATATCGCAGGGCTGTTCTTGGCTACGACATACTTGGTGCTTAGATAAAACGGCGTGGAATCCAGATCCGTGCCCAAAATTTTCCAGCGAAATGGCAAATCATAATTGTCGGCAAATAAGAATTGCAAAAAGCCGAATTCTTTGTGGCAGGTAATGCTCCCGACGATCGTGCCGTCCGGTTGTTTGAACGTTCCGAGCGAGATGAAGTCTGGAGCGAAACAGCGGGGATGCTTGTTGCGCTTCATGATCTCAAACATATTCTGTCCAAGCTGTCGGACGACATCCATGCGAGGCGTGACCTCGGCATGACTGCTCGGTAAAAATAGGGCGGCCGGACCAATGAGACAGGACAGCAGCAGCAAGCAGATTATTCTAGGCATGGTTTTCATTCCACCATTATAGGCGCAAGCAAGCTGCGGCGCCTAGGGCCTTTGGACCTAGGAGAGGTAGGACCAGGTCCTAGATGCTATGCGCCCTTCCTCAACGCATCTGTGCCGAGCCCGAAGGGTCGAGGCCTAGGACTTTTCGAGCTCGACGTAGAGGGCATCCAAGCGCTGGGCCATGCGGGAGAGGCCGAAGGCGGGGAGGCGGCGCGAGGCTTCGGTGGAGAGGCGGGCGGCGAGACTCACTTAAAACAACTGAAGGAGCCCGATCCGTACGTGCCTCCGGCCGCGCCGCCGCACGCGCCATAGACGCTCGAGGTCCCTTGACCGACGACACTGCAATACCCGTTGTGCCAATCTCCCGCATTGCCTATGGAAAATGAATTAAGCAGCATGATGGTTTCTTCCAGGTTGCATTTGCAGCGCGGAGGCGGGACACTCCACGAACCGGTCACGTTGCAGGCGCCGACATAGGAACCGCTCAGGTACGATGGCTGGCTTGCCCAACGGGGAGCGCCATTTTGGGGATGCGCGAGATAGACGTCGCCGCCGTTCATGTTGCCCTCCACGGACAGACTCAAGCCGGGCGCGCCCGGAAGAATCCCGGCCACCTGCAATCCTCCCCCAACATTAACGGCGCCTCCCCTGACGTCGAGCTTGTAGCCCGCGGCCGGGCTGGAAGTGCCGATGCCCACGCGGCCGCCGTCGCGGGCTAAAAAGGCGTCGCCGGTGGTGATCATCTTGGTGTAGATCCCGGAGGGGGCGGGGTAGTAGGTCGTGAGCGTGACTTTCTCGGAGCCGAGCTCGGCGGCTCCCGCCAGGAGCATGGCCGCGGCCAGGCCCCCGCTCAGCAGGCGGGCTCCGAAGCGCAGATCGAAGCGGACGTTTAGCTCGGCCATGCCGCGGCCCTCCCCCAGGCCGCGACCCTTCGGGCGCGGCACAGACGCGTCTGCGGAAAGCCTCATAGCGTCTAGTGGGAGGTTAACAGGGGAAGCGGGCTTTGTCCAGGGGGCCCGGAGGGTCGAGGCCTAGGACTTTTCGAGCTCGATGTAGAGGGCATCCAGGCGCTGGGCCATGCGGGAGAGGCCGAAGGCGGGGAGGCGGCGCAAGGCTTCGGTGGAGAGGCGGGCGGCGAGGGCGCGGTCCTCGAGCAGGCGCAGGAGCGCGCCGGCGAGGAGCTCGGGGTCGCGGGGCGGGACGAGGAGGCCGGCCGCGCCGTTCTCGACGACCTCCGGAATGCCGCCGGCCGTCGTCGCCGCGACGGGGACTCCGCAGGCCGCGGCCTCGATGAGGACCGAACCCATCCCCTCGCCCCAGGAGGATTGGGCGTAAACGTCAAGGGCTTTGAGAAGAGACGGGGCGTCCTCGCGCTGGCCGAGAAGAAAAACCTTGTGCGCGAGACCGAAGCGATGGATGAGGTCCTGGAGGCGGCTCTTTTCGGGACCTTCTCCGGCGATCAGGACGCGCGCGTCGGGACGCCGACGCAGGACGAGCCGGGCCGCGGCGATCAAGGTTCCGTGGTCCTTGTGGGGCGCGAGGGCGGCGAGATTGCCGATCCAGGGCGCGGCGGGATCGAGGCCGAGCGCCTGAGCGAATTTACGGCGAAGGGCGGACTTCTCCGCGGGCGTGGGAGGCCGGTAGTCTCCGGGATTTGCACGGACCCAGGCGGATTCGTCATCGTTGACGGGAATCGCGTCGGGGACGACGGCGATGCGGTCGGCGGGGACGCCGCAGCCGCGCAGGATTTCGGCGATGGCCTCGGAGACGGCGACGACGCGGCCGGCGCGGCCGTACTTGACCCGCGCGGAGAGCGCGCCGACGGGAAAGTCCACGCGGCGATGGGCGACGTAGGGGACGCCGGCCAGGGACGCCAGCGCGCAGAGGCCGGCGGCGTGGCCCGTGTGGGCGTGGAGGATCGCGCCTTCCTTGCGCGCCGCGGCGGCCAGGCGCGCGGCCGAGAAGGGATCGGCCTCGCACAAGAAGGGCAGGGTCCGCGTCTCCAGGCCCAGGCGCCGGGCCTCGCTTTCCAGGGCGGCGCCCTCCCGGCACCAAACGACGCCGCGGCGCCCGCGGGAATCGAGGGCGGCTGCGAGATAAAGAAGCTGGCGCTCGCCGCCGCGCAGGCCGCGCTCGCCGTCAACGTGGAAGATGGGCGAGGGCGTCTTCATAAACCTTCTGCGTGGCCTCATAGAACGGGCCGGGACTGAAGAGCCTTTCCCAGCGCTCGCGCCCCGCGCGGCCCATGGCCTGCGCTCGGGCGGGATCAAAGATCAGGGCGTCCAAGGCCTCTGACAGAGCCCTGGCGTCGCCGGGGGGGATCAGCAGCCCGGTCCGGCCGTCCTCGACGAGGTCGGGCAGGCCGCCGACGCGGGTGGCGACCAGAGGACGTCCCGACGCCATCCACTCCAGCGCGGCGCGAGACACCGCCTCGGAACCGGTCGAGGCCACCACGCCGATCCGGCAGCGGGCGGCGAAGGTCCAGGGATCGGGAACGCGTCCCGGCAGGCTTACGGTCTCCGAGAGGCCCAGCGGCTTGAGCTGCCAGCTCAAGCGTTCGCGCAGGCGCCCCTCGCCCGCGCAGAGCACGCGCAGGGAGGGCCGGCGCGCGCGCAGCTCGGCGGCGGCGTCCAGGACGACGTCATGGCCCTTGACCGGGTCGAGGCGGGCCAGGACGCCGATGACGGGCTCGGCGGGCAGCGGCGGCGCCTGCTCGGGTCCCGCGATCCCCTGCGGCACGAGGCGCACGCGCGCGCGGGGGAAGGCTTGCTCCAACTGGGCCTGTATGAAGGAATTTGCCGCGATGAAGGCCGCCGTTCGGCGCGCGGTCAGCCGGGCCAGGAGGCCGCTGCGGGGCGCACGGGCGTCCGCCCGGGTGCGCACGACCGCGCAGCGCCGCGGCGCGAGGAGCAGGGCCAGGAGGTGCGCCGAGCCGGTGTGGGCGTTGATCACGTCCGGCGCGAGGGCGGCCATCTCCCGGCGCAGCGAAGGAAGCTGGAGCCAGGCGGCTGCGCTCCAGCCGCGCGGGGTCAGCCCGTGGCGGCGCGCCTCGGCCAGGACGGGGGAGTCGGCCAGGCCCCAGAGCGTCGTCCGGCGGCCGCGGCGCGCCTGCTCGGCGGCCAGGGTCAGGGCGTAATGGGCGATGCCCGAGTCCCAGGGTTCGTCTTCGAGGTGGACGACGTTCACGCGGGAGCTCCGGCGGCCAGGGCCGCGGCGCAGATCTCGGCGACGCGCTCGGTCGTGATCAGCCGCATGCAAAGGAAGTGGCCCTCGGGGCAGGAGTCGCGCCCGTGCAGGTGGCAGGGGCGGCAGGCGAGGTCCGCCTCGACCACGCGGCTGCCCGGGCCTTGGGGAAAGAAGCCGAGCTCCCGGCTGGTGGAGCCGAAGATCGCCACGACCGGAACCCCCGAGGCCGCGGCCAGGTGCATGGGCCCGGAGTCGTTGGCCACGAACAGCGCCAAGCGCCCCATCAGGGCGGCCAGCTCGGCGAGCGTCAGGCGTCCGGCCAGATCGACGGCGCCGGAGGCGGCCGCGATTCGCGCGCAGAGCGCGGCGTCGCCGGAGGCGCCCACGAGCACGGGTTTGAAGCCCGCGGCCGAGAGGCGGCCGCAAAGCGCCGCGAAGCGCTCCGCGGGCCAGCGCTTGGTGGCCCAGGCCGCGCCGGGATGAAGGCCGACGAGGCGATCCCCGGCCCGCGTGCCCGCTTGCTCCAGCTTGCGGGCGAGGGGGTCGAGCGCAAGCGCGTCCAATCGCGCGGGCGCCTCGGGAGGCGCGGGCGGCACGCCCCAGGCCGCGAGGGCGTCCAAGTAGCGCTCGGCCGTGCCGCGCGCCAACGCGGGCGAGCGCCGCCCGAAGGCGACGAAGAGCCGGCGCGCGAGGGCGTCCTTGCGGTAGACCGAGACGTTCGGGACGCCGGCCAAAAGGCGCAGCAGGAGGGAACGGGGGGTGGCGTGCAGGTCCAGGAGGTGGGTGAAGCGGCGGGAGCCAATCTCCCGGAAGGCGCGCCGGAGGCCGCGAAAGACGATCGTCTCGTCGATTTCAGGCCAGGCTTGGACGACCGGCGCGTAGGCTGGCTTGACCAGGATCGCCAGGCGCGCGTCCGGCCAGCGGGCCCTGAGGCCCGCGAAGACGGGCCGCGTCAGGACGACGTCGCCCAGGGAGGAGAGCCGCACGACGAGGACGCGCGCCGCGGGCGGGGCCGAGGTCTCCTCGAGAAGGGCGAGGACGCGCGCCGCGGCGCCGCGCAGGGCGCGGGCGGCCTGCGCGGCCCGCGCGCCCGCCTCGCGGGCGGCGGCAGGATCGGCCGCGAAGCGGGCCAGGCGGTCGCCCAGCTCCTCCGCGTTCCTGACGCGCGCGCCGCCGCCCTCGCGCTCCAGCAGGCGCGCGGGCTCCTCGACGTGGCTCGTGTGCGGCCCATAGAGCACGGGCACGCCGGCCGCCGCCGGCTCCAGGAGGTTGTGGCCCCCCACCGGGGCCAGCGTGCCGCCGACGAACGCGGCGCGGGCGCGCGCGTAGAGCGAGGGAAGCACGCCCATGGCGTCCACCAGGAGGGCCTCCGCCCGCGCTGGAGCCGCCTCCCCGGCGGCGAGGCGGCTCCAGCGCGCCGGCCGCAGACCCGCGGCCTCGAGCGCGTCCCAGGCCTCCTGGCTGCGCTCGGGGTGGCGGGGCGCCAGCACCAGGCGCAGCCCGGGGACGCGCTCCCGGGCCCTCGCGCAGGCCGCCAGGACGACGTCCTCCTCGGCCGGATGCGTGCTGCCCGCCACGAAGATCGGAGCTCCCGCCCAGCCGAGGCGCGCCAGCACGGACGCGACACCGACGCCGCCGGTGTCCGGCTTGGCGGCGTCGTACTTCGTGTTCCCGATCGCGCGGATCCGCTCCGCGGGCACGCCCAGCGCCCGGAAGCGCCGGGCCTCCTCCTCGCTCTGGGCGCCCACGGCCGCCAGCGCGCGCAGGGCCGGCGCCAGAACGGGGCGGATCCAGCGGTAGCGCGCGAGACTGCGGCGCGTGAGGCGGGCGTTGATCAGGACCGGGCGCAGTCCCGCGCGCGAGGCGAGGATCAGCGTCGCGGGCCAGAGCTCCGTCTCGGACAGGATGAGGCGCTCGGGGCGCGCCGCGCGCAGGAAGCGCGCGACGCAGGGCCAGGCGTCCAAAGGAGCGAGCTGGGCCCAGGCGACGCCCGGCAGGCCCCGGGCGGCACCCCTTCCCGCGGCCGTGGTCGAGGTCACGAGGACGGCCGCGTTCGGCCGGGCCGCGAGCCTGGCGACGAGGGGCGCCAAGCCCCGAGCCTCTCCCGCCGAGGCGGCGTGCAGCCATACGATCGCTCGGCCGGCCAAGAGCTTTTTGGCCTCGGGCGAGATCCCGCCTAGGCGTTCCGGAAGATCACGCGGCAGATCGGACAACACGCCGCGTCGGCGGGAGAAAAAAAATGAAACGACGACGCCGAGAGCAGCGCAAGGCGAGAGCAGCGTCTCGAGGAGAAGAAGCAAGATGGTCATATCAAGCCGTCGGCTGCGGCCGTAATATCGTCCAGGGAGGTTTTTAGCTCCGCGGCTTTGGCCGCCAAGTCGTCGTTGGGAGCGACATGCAACGGTTCACCGTAGATCACGACGGCGCGGCCGAAGGGCAGGGGCGCTTGGAATTGGTCCCAGCTTTTCCTAAAGACGATTTTGCGGGACACGGCGTTGGCGATGGGGACGATGGGCGCGCCGGAGATTTGCGCCACGCGCAGAATCCCCTCCTTGACCTCGCGCGCGGGGCCCCGCGGGCCGTCGGGGGTGATCCCCACGTCGAGGCCCGAGGCCAGGGCCTCGACGAGAGCGCGTCCCGCCGCGGCGCCGCCCCGGGAGGAGGAGCCGCGCACGGCGCCGATGCGCGAAAGGCGCATGGTCTCGGCGATGAGGTCGCCGTCCCGGGAGCGCGAGACCAGGACCGCCGCGCCGGCTCCGCGGTGCGTCCACGTGAAGAAGGCCTGGCGCTGGTGCCAAAAGGCGTAGATGAAGCGCCGCCCTTCGGCGCGGAGGCGTCCCGGGATTTCGCGGCCGCGCACGCTCAGGCGCGTGGTCCGGCCGACGAGGGTCAAGTAGGCGTAGGCGAGGCGCGGGATCAAGCGCCGCACGCAGCCTCTACTTGCGGCTCTTGGCCTTCGATTTGGCGAGCCAGGACAGGCTCACGGCGAGGGAGGCCGCGGGAGACAGCCGCCCCTCGCGCAGGCCGACGCCGAGCTTGGCGCCGTCGAGCTTGCGCAGCACGGCCTCCAGGGAGGCCGCACCGGAGAGCGCAGTGAGGGGGGAGAGCTCGCACTGGTCCTTTTCCGCCTCGTCGGCGAGCAGGCCGGCGGCGAAGCGCACGCATTCGTCTAAGGCGGCCTCTTCCAAGAGAGGCCAGAGAGCTTCGGGCGCGCCCGGCTCCCGGACGCGGAACAAAAGAAATCCGTCGCCGATGGAGGCCAACACGAGGCTGTAGGCTAATCCGGGCATCGGCGACAGGATCGGCTGGTCGGGATCGGGGTGGCCGAAGGTGTCGAAGAGGACGCCGGGAGCGAGGGCCTTGGCCGCGCGCTCGAGGAGCGCGTCCAGGGCAGGCTCCGGCAGCCCCGCGGACTCGAGGTCGAGGCCGGCCTTCTTGGCGCGGCGCCGGATCTCGTGGGGCCGCAGGGAGAGCTTAAAGCCTCGGATCTTCCTCATCGCGGGCGCCGCCGGAAGCGAAGCTGGTGCTCGTAGACGAGGGGAGCCGCCACGCCGATCGAGGAGTAGGTGCCGAGGATGTTGCCCGCGATCATCGCGAGGGCGAAGTCGCGCAGGACCGGGCCTCCGAAGAAGAACAGGACCACGCAGACGATCTGGACGGTCAGCACGGTGATGATGGTGCGCAGGAGGGTCTCGTTAATCGAGGCGTTGATCATCTGGTCGAGCGGCATCGCGCGCTCGACGCGCAGCTTTTCGCGCATGCGGTCGAAGACGACGATGGTGTCGCTGATGGAGTAGCCCGCGATCGTGAGCAGGGCCGTCACGATCAGCAGGTCCACCGACAGGCCCAGGAAGGAGAAAAGCCCGGCCACGCCGATCACGTCGTGAAAGAGCGCGATCACGCCGGCCATGCCCCAGACCGGATTGGAGAATCGGTAGGCGACGTAGACGACGATGCCCAGCAGGCTCAGCACGATGGCCGAGAGCGTGCGGCGGCGGAGGTCCTTGCCGACCACGGGGCCGATGACGTCCTTGCGGTCGAGGACCGGCGGCGCGGCGGGGGAGAGCCGCTGAAGCGCGGCCATCGTCTTCTGGACGAAGCCGTCCACGTCCTGCTCGGCGACCTGGCCGCGCAGGATGAAGGTCGGCCGGTCGGCCTGGACGGACTGGATTTCCGCGCCCAGGCGGGCCTCCTCCAGGGCCTTGCGCACGCCGTTCACGTCGGTCCGGACGCCGGCGGGAAAGCTCACCTGGAGCAAAGTGCCGCCCGTGAACTCGATGGAGTAGCGAAAGCCCTTGAGCGCCATCGAGGCCAGGCTCAGCGCCACCACGACGACGGAAATCCCGATGGGAATCCAGCGCAGACCGATGAAGTCGATGTTCGGCTTCTTGAAGAGTTCCATTAGATCGAGAGCTCCTGCGCGTCGTTGGCGGAGAGGTAGTAGTCGAAGATCATGCGGGTGACCACGATCGAGGTGAACAGCGACAGGATCAGGCCGATGGTCAGCGTCACGGCGAAGCCCTTGATCGGGCCGGTGCCGAACTGGAACAGGAAGGCGGCCGAGATCAGGGAGGTGACGTGGGCGTCGAGGATCGCCGAGAAGGCGCGGTCGTAGCCGAGCGAAAGGGCCGTCTTGACGGGCTTGCCCAGGCGCAGCTCCTCGCGGATGCGCTCGAAGATGAGGACGTTGGCGTCCACGGCCATGGCCAGCGACAGGATCACGCCCGCCATGCCGGGCAGGGTGAGCGTGGAGCGCAGGTAGGCCATGACGGCCAGCAGGAGCAGGAGGTTGAGCGCCAGCGCGATCACCGCCACGATCCCCGAGGCGCGGTAGTAGACCATCATGAAGAGCACCACGAGCAGGAAGCCGATGGCGCTGGAGCGCACGCCGTCCTTGATGGAATCCTCTCCGACGCTGGGCCCCACGACGCGCTCCTCGATGACCTTCACGGGCGCGGGCAGGGCGCCGGCGCGCAGGACGATGGCCAAGGCCCGGGCGTCCTCGGGCGTGAACTGGCCCTCGACATAGCCCGACCCGCCGGAGATGCGCCCCTTGATCACGGGCGCGGAGTAGACGACGTCGTCCAGGACGATGGCCATGCGCTTGCCCACGTTGGCGGCGGTCAAGCGCGAGAAGGCCGCGGCGGCCTCGGGCTTGAACTTGAAGTCCACGACGGGCAGGCCGTACTCGCCGCCGGTGTTGACCTTGGCGGTTTCCAACTGGGCGCCGGTCAGGGGGACCTGCTCCTTGAGCACGTAGACCGCGCCGTCCTTGCCGGTGAAGAGACGGTCCCCGGGGGGCACGAGCTTGGCCGCCGCCGTGGAGACCGCGGCGCCGACGAAGGGGCTTCCGTCCTCGAGGATCTTCTCGAGGGCCTGGCGGGCGGACTCGCTCTCGTCGACCATGCGGAACTCCAGCAGCGCGGTCTTGCCGACCAGCTCCTTGGCGTGCGCGGAGTCGGTGACGCCGGGCAGCTGGACCACGATCCAGCGCAGGCCCTGGCGCACGATGAGGGGCTCGGCCACGCCGAACTGGTCGATGCGGTTGCGGATGATCTCGATGGCCTGGGACATGGCGTCGTTGATCGAGACTTTCGGATCGAGCTTGGCGGCCTCGAGCTCCATGACCATGTGCGTGCCGCCGCGCAGGTCCAGGCCGAGGTTGACGAGGTATTTGGGGCGCTCGCGCGACTTCTCCAGCCGCTCGCGCTCCGCCGCGTCCAGGCTGTACCAGTTGAAGGACGGGTAGAGCATCAGGACGGCCCCGAACACGAGGCCGAGGAGGCCGAGCCATTTCAACTGGGTCTTGGACATGTCAGACTAGCCGCGCGACCGCGGAGCGAGCCACCGTGAGCTTGACGGTCTGGGAGAACTGCACCTCCAGATCGTCGCCGCGCAGGCCCGTGATGGTCCCGTAGAGGCCGCCCGTGGTCAGGACCTTGTCGCCGGCCTTGAGGTTCTTGAGCATGGCCTCGTGCTCCTTCTGCTGCTTCTGCTGGGGCCGGATGAGCAGGAAATAAAAGATGGCGAAGATGGCCGCGATCGGGAGCATGTTGATCAGTGGATTCGGGGTCGTCTGCATGGTTTCTCCTCAATATATCGCGCGGATTCTAGCACTTTGCCGCGTTGAGAAAACAGACGAGGGGCCCCCGGACGATCCTGAAATTGAAGCGGCCGCGAAGCAGGAGTCCCGCGGCCGCTTCTTTGATCCCGACGTCCGTTAAGCGGCCGCGGCGAAGTACTCCTTGGACTTGACGGGGTCGGCCTTCATGGTCTTCTTGCCGTCGTTCCAGTTGGCCGGGCAGACCTCGCCGGTCTTCTCGACCTGCTGGAAGGCCTTGAGCACGCGCAAGGTCTCATCCACGGAGCGGCCGACGGCGAGGTCGTGTATTACGGAATAGACCACCTTGCCCTTGGGGTTGATCAGGAAGAGCCCGCGCAGGGCCACGGCGTCGTTGACCAGCACGCCGTAGTCGCGGGCGATCTTCTTGGTGAGGTCGGCCAGGAGGGGATACTTGATCTCGCCCAGGCCCCCGTTCTTGCGCGACGTCTGCGACCAGGCTAGGTGGGAGAACTTGGAGTCCACCGAGCAGCCGAGCAGCTCCGCGTCGAGCTTGACGAACTCGTCGTGGCGGTCCGAGAAGGCCGTGATCTCCGTCGGGCAGACGAAGGTGAAGTCAAGCGGGTAGAAAAACAGAATGGCCCACTTGCCCTTATAGTCCGCGAGCGAAACGTCCTTGAACAGCTTTCCGACCAGCGCCTCGGCCTTGAAGTCCGGGGCGTCCTTTTGAACCAGCGTTTCAGTCATCTGAGTGTTCTCCTGAAGTGACGTTGTTTTTGAGGGTACCCATTCGTTCGCCGGGTGTCAAGCAAAAACAAGCTACGACAGTCCAAGCTCTTCCAGGCCCTGCCGCCATGGGAGACAGCGAACGCCGGCGATGACCTTCGGAATGGGATCCAAGGAAAGGCAGAACGCTTCGCTGTTGGGAATATCCGGCGCCAGGCTTGCAACGGCGCGCACGTCTTCCGGTCCCACCCTTTCGGCGGATTTGATCTCCACTAGCGCGCGCTTAAGGCCGGGGCGCTCTATAATCAGATCTACCTCGACGCTTTCCTTCGTTCTTAAATAAGAGAAACGATAATCCTTTTTTTTATAGGACTGCAGGCGCTGAATCTCGTTGATGAGAAAATGCTCGAAGGTGGCCCCGAACTCGTAGGTCCGCGGGGTCAGTTCAACCGACAGCCTATTGCCGAGCGCGCGCGCAACCCCGGTGTCGAAGAAATAAAACTTTGGATTTTCGCGCTGCCGCTTGCGGATGGATTCGTGAAAGGAGTCCAGGAGAAAACCGACCAGCGTGTCCTCAAGGATTTGAAAGTAGGACTGCACGGTCGGCACCGTGGTTCCGGCCTCCCGCGCGATCTTGGCGAAATTGACGATCTGGCCGTTCATCTGAGCGGCGACAAGGAGAAACCGACGGAAAGGATCCAGCTTGCGCACGACCTGCTCTTGAATGATTTCTTCTTGAAAATAGGCGTGGGTATAGCTGCGGAGAAAATCGCGCTTATCCTCGTCGCTCTTAAGGGAAAACAGGCGGGGCAAAGTTCCCCAGCGCAGAGCCGAGAGCAGCGAAAAATTGCTGCCGATTTCGGCGGCGGTCAGCGGAAAGAGATGATGGACGAAGGCCCGCCCGGCCAGAAGATTGGCTCCGCCGTGCTTGAGCTTGCGCGCGCTCGATCCGGTCAGGGCGAATTTGAAGCGTTTGCGTTCGATCTGCTGATGCACGACGTCCAGAAGAACCGGGATTTTTTGAATCTCATCGATCACGATCCATTTTACCGCGCGAGGCAAGGCGTCCAAGCGCTCGACTAGGCTGCTGGGCCGCAGACTCAGGGTTTGCTGTGTTTCAGGATCGAGCAAGTCAATGTACAGCATCAATCCGGCGGGGAAGCGATCTTTTAGTAGATGTGTTTTCCCGGACCCTCTCGGGCCGAAGAGGAAGAAGCTTGATTGATCGCTGAGGTTGAGGAGACGCTTAAACATGGTTTAAATAATGACGCCCTATTTATACCATGCTTTATATTCGGCGTCAAGGGCGCAGTCATTGCCCCAATCAGGAGTCGAGAGAACAATTTGCGGCGCCGTCTAAATAAACAGCGGCGCGAGGACGAGAGTGATCGTGGCCAGCAGCTTGATGAGGACGTGCAGGGACGGGCCCGCGGTGTCCTTGAAGGGGTCGCCGACCGTGTCGCCCACGACCGCGGCCTTGTGCGCGTCGGAGCGCTTGCCGCCGAGGACGCCGGTCTCGATGTACTTCTTGGCGTTGTCCCAGGCGCCGCCGGACGTATTCAGGAAGAGGGCCATCAGGATGCCGGCGATCGTGCCGATCATCAGAAGGGCGGCGACGGCCTCGGCCGCGATGGTGGGAGCCGTCTCCGAGATGAAGCCGCGCATGGCCAGGCCCACGAGAATCGGGCCCGCGGTCGCCAGGAGGCCGGGCAGGACCATCTGCTTGAGCGCGCCCACGGTGACGATGTCCACGCACTGGCCGTAGTCCGGATCCTCGGTCCCCTTCATGATGCCGGGCTTCTCCTTGAACTGGCGGCGGACCTCCGCGATGACGGTCTGGGCGGCCTCCCCCACGGCCTTGATCGCCATGGAGGCGAACAGGAAGACGAGCATGGCGCCGAGCATGGCGCCGACGAAGACCTCGGGCTTGGAGAGGTCCACGCCGATGCGCCGGCCGGTGTAGTTGTAGATCTCGTCGAGATAGGCCGAGAAAAGCAGGAAGGCGGCCAGCGCCGCCGAGCCGATCGCGTAGCCCTTGGTGAGAGCCTTGGTCGTGTTGCCCACGGCGTCGAGGCGATCGGTCTTCCTGCGGATCTCCTCGGGCTGGCGCGACATCTCCACGATGCCGCCGGCGTTGTCGGTGATGGGGCCGAAGGTGTCCATGGCCAGGATATAGGCCGCGGTCCCGAGCATGCCCATGGTCGCCACGGCCGTGCCGAAAAGGCCCCCGGTGGCTCCCGCCGCGGAACCCAGGGCCATGGCGCCCAGCTTGTAGGACGCCAGGATGGCGACGGCGATCACCAGGATGGGGACGGCCGTGCACTCCAGGCCGACGGCGATGCCGGAGATGATGTTGGTCGCCGGGCCGGTCTTGGAGGCCTCGGCGATGGAAAGCACGGGGCGATATTTATACTCCGTGTAGTACTGCGTGATGTAGACGAAGGCCTGGGAGGTCAGGATGCCGATGAACCCGCAGGACGTGTAGTAAATCCACGCGTTGGGGGCCTGCGGGGAGCGCAGCATCCACCAGGCCGCTCCGGCGAACCCGAGTGCTGCGAGCGCGGAGGTGAGGTAATAGCCCATGTTGAGAGCGTCCATGGGGTCCTCGTGCTCCTCGGTGCGCACCGCCAGCACGCCGAAAATGGAGGCCACGATGCCCAGCGCGCGCGCAACCAGCGGGAAGACGACGCCTCTCCAGCCGAAGTAAGGGATGAGGGCCACGCCCAGGATCATCGCGCCGATGTTCTCGGCGGCGGTGGACTCGAAGAGGTCGGCGCCGCGGCCCGCGCAGTCGCCCACGTTGTCGCCCACCAGGTCGGCGATGACGGCGGCGTTGCGGGGGT
>JACQPJ010000022.1 GCA_016207605.1 Elusimicrobiota bacterium | reverse complement strand
ATGAAGATCGCGCGCGAGGAGATCTTCGGGCCGGTCGCGGCGGTGATGCCCTTCGACTCGGCCGAGGAGGCCGTCGCCCGCGCCAACGGCACGGACTACGGCCTGGTCGCGGCGGTGTGGACCAAGGACGTCAAGAAGGCGCACCAGGTGGCCCAGAAAGTCAGGGCGGGCACGGTTTGGATCAACTGCTACCACTTCGTCGACGCGGCCGCGCCCTGGGGCGGCGTCAAGCAGAGCGGCTACGGCCGCGAGAAGGGGCCCTATGCCATCGAGAACTACACCTCCCTCAAGTCGGTCTGGGTGGACTTGAACGGATGACGACCGCGGCCGCCCCGGAGGTCTTGGTCGAGACGGAGGGGCCCATCGGCCTGGTCGCGCTCAACCGCCCGCAGGTCCTCAACGCCTTGTCCCTCCCGGTCATGAAGGCCGTCGCCGAGGCCCTGGCCGGCTTCGAGCGGGACGCCAAGATCCGGGCGGTCGTGCTGTCGGGCTCCTCCCGCGCGTTCTCGGCGGGAGCCGACATCGGGGAGTTCCAGGCGCTCAAGGACTCCGGGGCCGCGGCACAGGCCCTCGACGAGCACCTGGCCCGCTGGGACTTCATCGGGAGCATGGCCAAGCCCGTGATCGCGGCGGTGTCGGGCTTCGCCCTGGGTGGAGGCTGCGAGCTGGCCATGGCCTGCGACCTGATCGTGGCGTCCGAGACCGCCGTGTTCGGCCAGCCCGAGGTCGCCATCGGCGTGATCCCCGGCGCGGGCGGCACGCAGCGCTTGACGAAGGCCGTCGGCAAGGCCCTGGCCATGGAGATGTGCCTGGCCGGACGGAGGCTGTCGGCCCGAGAAGCCCTGGCCCACGGGCTCGTCAACCGCGTCGTGGCGCCGGAGTCGCTGCCGTCGGAGGCCAAGGCGCTGGCCCGCCGGCTCGCCGGGATGCCGCCCTTGGCCGTCGCGGCGGCCAAGGAGGCGGTCCGGCGCGCCCTCGACCTGCCCCTCGCCCAGGGACTTGCCTTCGAGCGCAAGGCCTTCTACGCGCTCTTCGACACGGCCGATCAGAAGGAAGGCATCGCGTCCTTCCTCGAGAAGCGCAAGCCGGCCTTTTCGGGGAGCTAGGTGCTATGAGCCCTTCCTCGGCAGCGCCGGCGGAGCTGCTGGTCCGGACCGAGCGCGGCGTGCTCGCGCTCACGCTCAACCGCCCGGACGCGCTCAACGCCCTGACCTTGTCGATGATGGAGGGGCTGACGGCGGCCGTGGTCAAGGCGGGCCGCGACCCGTCCGTGCGCGCGATCCTGATCGCGGCGGAAGGGCGGGCCTTTTGCCCGGGCGCGGACCTGGGCGACGTGCGCAGGCTCCAGGACGCAGGCGGCTTCGACCTCGGCGAGGTCCTGCGCTCCCATTTCAACCCGCTGATCCGCGCGATCCGCTCCGTGGAGAAGCCGGTGGTCTGCGCGGTGCAGGGGGTCGCGGCCGGGGCCGGGGCCAGCCTCGCCCTGGCCTGCGACCTGCGCGTTTGCGCGGAGCACGCCAAGTTCATCCTGGCCTTCTCCAAGGTCGGGCTGGTCCCCGACTCGGGCATGACTTGGTTCCTGCCGCGCTGGCTGGGGCTGGGCCTGAGCCTGGAGCACGCCTGGCTGGGGACGCCCATCGCGGCCGAGCGCGCGCTCGAGTTCGGCATGGTCAACCGCGTCGTGCCGGCCGAACGCCTGAGAGCCGCGGCGGGGGAGCTGCTCTGCCAGCTGCTCGGCATGCCGCCGCAGGCCGTGGCCCTCGCCAAGCGCGCCTTCAACCGCTCGCTGGAGGCCGCGTCGTTGGAGGAGCAGATGGAGTACGAGGCCCAGCTTCAGTCCTGGCTGGGCCGCACCCAGGATCACGCCGAGGGCGTGTCCGCGTTCCTGGAGAAGCGCGCGCCGGTCTTTAAAGGAGAATGAACATGGCTTTGGAGCCCAATCGCATCCGCGAGGAGAAGCTGCTCGAAAAAATCGCCCAGGGCGGCAAGATCGAGACGACCGCGGAGATGAGCGACGAATACCGCGGGCACCTCACCCACCTCATGATGATGCAGGCCGACTCCGAGCTGGCCGGGGCCTTCGGCTACGTGCCCTGGATCCAGAAGTCCCCCGACATCAAGGAGACGCTCCAGGTCGCGCAGATCGTCAAGGACGAGGTGCGCCACGCCCGCGTCATGTACCGTCTCCTGGAGAGCCTGGACGTGGACGTGGACGCCTACTACAAGAGCCACAACTTCAGCCTGCGCGTGGACCAAGGCGACCTCGGGACCCTGCGCGCGGCCGACGACAAGCGCGTCAACATCTTCTACTACCCCATCGAGCGCTGGTCCGATTTCATCATGTTCAACTTCTGCATGGACCGCGGGGCCGGCCACCAGCTCGAGGACTCCCTGGACTGCTCCTACAAGCCCTGGTGCGACGGCATGGAGGGCATCTTCAAGGAGGAGGAGATGCACATGGCCCACGGCGACCAGTGGACCCAGCGTCTTGCCTCCGACGCCAGGACCCGCGACGAGGTCCAGAAGGCTTTCGACCGCTGGTATCCCCGCACGATGAACATCTTCGGCCGCGCCCACTCGTCGAAGAACAAGATCTACCGGAAGTACGGCCTTAAAAAGCGCGACAACGACGAGGTCCGCGGGGCCTTCGCCGCCGACGTCGCGGCCAAGGCCGCCAAGTTCGGCCTCGAGGTCCCGGCGTGGACGCCGGTCGAGTCGAAGATGAGCGAGGAGCCCTTCATCCCCGGGTGACGACGTGATCCAGCGCGTCGGCGTCGTCGGCGCGGGGACCATGGGCGCCGGCATCGCCCAGCTCTGCGCGCAGTTCGGCTTTTCGGTCAAGGTTCATGATCCCGCGGCCGCCGTTCTCGGCGCGCTGCCCGGCAGGCTGAAAAAGGCTCTCGCCGCCGCCGTGCTCAAAGGGAAGCTGACCACCCAGCAGGCCGAGCGCGCCTGCCACGCGATCTCCCCCGTGCCGCGGCTGGAGGACTTGACCGGGGCCGATCTGATTCTTGAGGCCGCGCCCGAGGACCTGGCCCTCAAAATCGGCCTCTTCGAACGCCTGGGCGCCGCCTGCCCCGACGCGATCCTGGCCACGAATACGTCTTCATTATCCGTGTCCAAGATCATGTCCCGCGTCGCTTTGCCGGAACGTTGTCTGGGCATCCACTTTTTTAATCCCCCCGTTTCCATGAAGCTCGTGGAGATTATCCGCGCGGAAAAAACGTCGCCCGACGTTTTCCGCGCGATCTGGGATTTCTCTTTGACGGGATTGCGCCGCACGCCCGTGGACGTCAAAGACGTCCCCGGGTTTATCGTCAACCGCGTGATGCGTCCTTATTACGTGACGGCTCAGCGCTTGGCCGGCGCAAGGACGGCATTTTCAGCGATCGACGCGGCCTGCCGCGACCTGGGTCGTGTTCCGATGGGCCCCTTCGAGCTCATGGACTTGATCGGACTCGACACGAATCTTTCGATCACCAAGGTCCTCTTCGAGGGATTAGGCCGCCCGGAGCGCTTCACGCCGCCGGCTCTCCAGCAAACCCTCGTGGATCGGGGCCTGCTCGGCCGCAAGGCCGGCCGCGGCTTCTATCTGTACAAGGACGGCAGAAGCGCCGGGGAGAACCCGGACGCGCTCGCTCTGCTGCCGGCCGGCGCGTCCCGCGCGCCCGGGGCGTCGTGGCCCGTCCTGCGGGACGCTTTGATCGCCGAGGCCGAACTCGTCGTCGCCGAGGGCACGGCCGGCGCCGGCGACGTGAACACTGCCGTCAAGCTCGCGATGAACTTCCCCAAGGGGCCCCTCGAATGGCGAGACGCAATAAAGCTTCCCTAGACGCTACAAGGCGCTCCTCAGCCGCGACTGTGCCGCGTCCGAAGGATCGCGGCCGAAACCCAACTCTGCTGGACCTGCTCCGCGAGGATCAGGCCCGCGTCCTCGCCGTCTTGGACAAGCACGGCGTCTATTTCGACCCGGGCACCTACATCACGTTGAGCGCGCCGCTGGAAAAAGCCGCCGCTTATCACGCCGTTTCCGACAAGAAGAAGTTCCTGCGCGACCTGCTCGGCGGGCGCCGAGCTTAGCTTCTTGGCGCGGCCGCCGCGAGCTCGCGCAGGTCCTGGAGGGCGTAATATCCGTCCGATTCCAAGAAGGGCAGCAGATTGAACAGGGCGATCGCATAAGACAGGGCGCAAAACAAAAGAGCCCTGCCGAGCCAGACGGAGGACTCGGCGAGAAGCAGGCTCAGCAACGCGGCGAGTCCGGCAAAAAATAAATTGACGTAGATGCCCGCCAGATGAACGGCGATTCGCTGTCGGGGCGGCGCCGGCCACATGTCGGACGTATCCACGTAAAGAATGGGGCTGAACCAATGCCAGCCCACTCCCAGGCCCAGCACCTCGCGCCCGAAGAACTTCGTCGTGAAGACATGGGCCGCGTCGTGGCTGAGGACGATGAAAACGACGGCGAAAAGCCCCGCGCAAAGCAGATGCTCCGGCGTTTGAAAGCAGGGCGGCAGCCTGCGCAGCTCCAACGCGCGGAACAGGAACGCAAGCCCGCCCATGGCGGCGACCAGCGCCATGAAAAACTGTCCCGCGCGAGAGTAGGCGTGCTTGAGCCCAAGGCGCCGATACCACCGGGCGCAGGCGGCGTCGACGCCGCCAATCACCGTGCGCCGGCGCAGGAGCGCCTCCAGGCGCGTCCAGAGCCGCTTGAGCCGCGGCGGGACGGGAAGATACTTGCTCGCCTTTGAGACGCGGCTTTCGGCGAAGCCGGCCGACGCCAGTCCCCCCACGATTTCCGCGACGGAATGGGGCGAAAACAAGCCCAGCTCCTGCAGGCATTCCAGCGATAGGTCCTTGAGATTATGGCGTCCGTCCAGACGGTCCCAAATGAATTTCCCGACCGCGGAAAGCCGGTAGTATTTGCCTCGGATCGGATCCTTGAGAATCGTCAGCTTTTCGCCGTCTTGCGCGTCGTAGCCTTGGCTGATGATCCCGTCGCGGCGGCAAGGCTTGTCGCGCAGGCTCAACAGCTCGAAGAGGGCGGGGCCGACCGCCTTGTCCCAGGAGAGAACCTCCAAAAAATCCGCCCGCTTGACGACGAGCAGCTTTGTCTCCTTGACGGCGCGCACGGTCGCATTGCGCGGAGAATCCGTCAGCAGAGCGGCCTCTCCAAACAAGGCGCCCGCGCCCAGGCGCGCCACCGTCCTGTCGCGGCCGTCCTCGCGCTGGACGACCTCGACTTCCCCGGAGCGCACAAGAAAACAGCCGGCGGCGGAATCCCCCTCTCGGACGATCACGTCCCCGGAGGAAACGTCCAACTCCGTCAAGCGTTTGGCGAGCGTGCTTAACTGCTCTGATTCCAGCCCGTCAAAAGGACTGGCCCGCTTGAGAAAGTCGTGCCGGTCCGCGGATTCGTTCAATACCGGAGCGGTTACAAAGTCGGCTTGCTGATCAAAGAGACAAGCTGCTGGTCGCTCTTCGTCCAGTCGAAGCTCTTGAGCGCCGAGAATTCCTCCGCCGTCAGGCTGACTCCGCTCTCGGCGACCGCCTTCTCGGGATCGGCCCGCAGGTGCTGCCTGAACTCGCGATCATTCATCCAGCGATCCATCAGCTTGCCGACATTTTCGTGGCTCATGTCCCCTCCCGACGCCCTGGATATCGGGAGTATGGCTCCGCCTCCGGCTTTTGTCAAGATTGCCGAAGTAGTCGAGCAGGGCGCGTCCGACGGCCTCGGTCGCGGCGCGTTCGTCCACGGGGCGGCCGAGGACTTGGGCCATGCTCGTCATGGCGTCGGATTCCAGGCGGCAGGGGTGGATGCGGCGAAAGCCCGCCAGGTCGTTGTTGATGTTGAGCGCGAAGCCGTGGTAGGAGATCCCCCTGCGCACGGCCACGCCGATGGAGGCAAGTTTTCTGCGTCCGACCCAGAGGCCGGTGAAGCCGCGCACGGCGGCCGCCTCGATCCCGAAGGGGCGGATCGCCTCGGCGAGGACGGCCTCCAGCGCGCTTAAATAGGAGCGCGCTCCCAGCCCGCGTTCGGACAGGCGCAGGATGGGATAGCCGACGAGCTGGCCGGGGCCGTGCCAGGTCATGTCGCCGCCGCGCTCGACGGCGTGGACGGGGTGGGGCAGGCCTTCGGGAACGGCCTGCTTCGACGAGCGGCCGATGGTGTAGACGGGCGGATGCTGGCAAAGCAAGGCCGTGTCCGGGATCAGGTTCTCGCCGCGCTCGAAGACGAGCTTGCGCTGGAGGTCCCAGGTCTCGACGTAGTCCTTGAGGCCGAGGGCGCGGATCAGCATGTCAGACGGCGGCGGGAGCCTCGCGCCGGAGCGGGAGCATGTGGATGGGCTTGCCCATGGCGGCCTCGCAGGCCTCGGCGAAGGCCTCGTTGAGCGTGGGGTGCGGGTGGATGGTCCGCGCGACCTGCTCCAGCGTCGCGCCGACCGAGACGGCGAGGCAGGCCTCGCCGACGAGGTCCGAGGCGCTGGGCCCGACGAAGCCCGCCCCCAGGATGCGGCCGCCGCTCTTGTCGGCGACGACCTTGCAGAAGCCCTCGGTCTCGCGCACGGCCTGGGCGCGGCCCGAGGCCAGGAACGGGAACTTGCCGACGACGGTTTGGAGGCCGGCGGCCTTGGCCTCCGCGTCGGTCTGTCCCACCCAGGAGATCTCGGGGTCGGTGAACACCGCCCAGGGCACGTGGCCCTTGGGCTCCAGCGGCTTGCCCACGATGGACTGCGCGGCGAGCACGCCCTCGCGGCTGGCCTTGTGCGCCAGGTAGGGCGGGCCGGCCACGTCGCCGACGGCGTAGATATTCTCTACGGCCGAGAGCATCTCCGTATCCACGACGACATGCCCTTTCTTGTCTAATTCCACGCCGACGGCCTCTAATCCCAGATTTTTGGATCTCGGCGCGCGGCCGACGGCGAGAAGGATCTTGTCGCAGGCGATATGGCGCGCGCCGTCCGGTGTTTGGACGGCGACCTCCAAGCGGCGGCCTTTCTTGGCCCATGACTTGGCTTTTGAAGACGTCAAAACGTCGACGCTCAGCTTCGCCAAGCGTCGTGAGACCGGCACGGTCATATCCTTCTCGATGACGGGCAGGATCGAGTCCGTGAACTCCACGACGGTGACCTTCGTCCCGAGCTTGGCGAAGAAGGTGCCGATCTCGAGGCCGATCACGCCGCCGCCGATCACGACCAGAGCGCCCGGAGCTTTAGTCAGATCCAGCGCCTCCTTGGAGCCGAGAACGTTCTCGCCGTCCAGCTCGAAGCCCGGCAGGGAGACCGCCTCGGAGCCGGTGGCGAGGACGGCGTGCTCGAACTCCACGGCCTCGGCGCCGCCGCCGGCCTTCTCGACCACGGCGGTATGCGCGCCGGTGAACTTGGCGGCGCCGTTGAGAAACTCGCTCTTGTTGCCTTTGACGAGCAGGCCCACGTTCTTGACGAAGCCGCCGACCATCTGGTCCTTCCAGGCCACGACCTTCCCCCAGTCGAGGCGGTGGACGGGATCGTCGAAGCCGGCTTCCTTGGCCTTTTTTGATTTCTCCACCTGGCCCGCGGCGGCGATGAGCGCCTTGGAGGGGATGCACCCGTAGTTGAGGCATTCGCCGCCCAGCTTGTCGCGGTCCACGATCAGCGAGCGCTTGCCGAACTGGCCGAGCTTGATGGCCGCGACGTAGCCGCCGGGCCCCCCGCCGATGATCAAAACGTCGGTTTTAATGGCCATAAGGGTTTCTAAAGAAGGGTCCGGGGATTTTCGAGGCGCTGAATCAGCGCGTTCGTGAATTGCGCGGCCTCGGCGCCGTCCACGATGCGGTGGTCGAAGGAGAGCGCGAGGTTCATCATGTCGCGGACGCGAATCTCGTTCTCGCGCCAGACGGGGCGTTTCTGCAGCTTCATGAGGCCCAGGATCGCGACCTCGGGATGGTTGACGATGGGCGTGGCGAAGAGCCCGCCGATGGGGCCGATATTGGTGATCGTGAAGCTGCCGCCTTGGAGCGCGGTCACGGCGATTTTGTTGGCGCGCACGGCCTCGGCGAGCGCGGCCACCTCCGCGGCCAAGCCCCAGAGGTCCTTGGCGCCGGCGTCCTTGACGTTGGGCACGACCAAGCCCTGGGGCGCGGCCACCGCGATGCCGATATTGCAGCGGCGCTTGACCACGATCTCGCCCGCGGCGTCGTCGATCGAGGAGTTGAGCAGTGGGAAGTCCTGCAGGGTACGGGTCAGGGCCTTGATCACGAAGGGCAGGAAGGTGAGCTTGACGCCGCGCTTGGCGGCCTCGGGCTTGAGCTCCTCGCGCAGGGCCAAGACGGCCGTCATGTCGCACTCGTCCATGTGCGTGACGTGCGCGACCGCGTTCTGCGAGCGGATCATGCGCTCGGCGATCTTGCGGCGGATGCCGACGAAGGGCCGGCGCTCGTCGCCGGGCTCGGAGGCGAGCGCCGCGGCCGGCGCGGCCGCCTGGGTCGGCGCGCGCGCGCCGGCCAGGGCCGCCGCGCGTACGTCCGCCTCGACGACGCGGCCGCCGGGTCCCGTTCCCCGGACGCGAGAGAGGTCCGCGCCCAGCTCTGCCGCCAGCGCCTTCACGGCAGGTGTGGCGCGCGCGTCCGCCGCGGCGGCGGCCGCCGGCGCGCCGCCCTTGAAGCCGCGCACGTCGGCTTCCAGCACGCGCCCCTGCGGGCCGGAGCCGCGCAGCCGCGCGAGATCCACGCCGGCGTCCTTGGCTAGTTTGCGCACCCTGGGCGTGGCCAGCACGTCGGTCGGCCGCGCCGCGGGCTTGACGACGGCGGGAGCCGCCGTCTTCGGCGCGGCTTCGGCCGCGCGCGAAGGCGCCGGAGCCGCGGCCGCGGCTTTCGCCGGCGCGGACGCGTCGCCGCCCCCCGTCTCGAACAGCGCGAGCGGCGCGTGGACCTTGATCTTCTCGCCGGGTTTGCCGTAGAGCTTGAGGACCTTGCCCGTCTTGGGGCTGGGAATCTCGACTTCCGCCTTGTCGGTCAGGACGGCGGCCAGGGGCTCATTCTCCCGGATCGCGTCGCCTTCCTTGACGAACCAGCGCACGATCTCCCCCTCGACGAGTCCCTCGCCGATGTCGGGCAGCTTGAATTCGAAGTTCATGGCGGCGGCTCCTTAGAAAGTCAGCGCTTTGCGCGCGGCCAGGACCACGCGGTCCGCGTCGGGGATGTAGTACTGCTCCAGGCGGAAGAGCGGCATGCGGATGTCCCAGGAGCCCACGCGCTGGACGGGGGCCAGCAGCCTCAGCAATCCCCGCTCCGAGATCAGCGCGGAGATCTCGGCGGCCCAGGAGCCGGAGTTCGGGGCCTCGTGGGCGATCACGCAGCGGCCGGTCTTGCCGACGGAGGCCAGGATCGCGTCCAGGTCGAGGGGTGCCAACGTGCGCAGGTCCAGGATCTCGACGGAGGCGTTGTCTTCCTTCGTTAATCTTTCGGCGGCTTTTTCGCAGGTCACGGTCATGGCGCCGTAAGTCACCAGGGTGATGTCTTTTCCTTCCTGCATGAGCCGGGCCTTCCCAATGGGCACGGTGTAGTGTCCCGACGGGACCTCGCCGCGGGCCGAGCGGTAGAGGAGCTTGGGCTCGAAGAAGACGACGGGATCGGGGTCCTCGATCGCGGCGAGCAGCAGGCCCTTGGCGTCGTAGGGCGTGGACGGGATCACGACCTTGACGCCGGGCGTGTGGCAGAAATAGGCCTCGGGGCTTTCCGAGTGGTGCTCGGGGGCGTGGATGAGGCCGCCGTGCGGCGCGCGCAGGACGAGCGGGACGCCGAGCTTGCCGCGCGAGCGGCTGCGCAGGCGCCCGAGGTGGCAGACGACCTGGTCGAGCACCGCGGGCAGGAAGCCGTCGAACTGGATCTCGGCGACCGGGCGCAGGCCGTTGAGGGCCAGGCCGATGGCGCAGCCCATGATGCCGATCTCGGCCAGCGGCGTGTCCACGACGCGGTCCTCGCCGTACTTCTTCCACAGCCCGTCGGTGGCGCGGAACACCCCGCCGTTGACGCCTACGTCCTCGCCCAGGATCATCACGCGCGGGTCCTTGGCCATGGCCAGGTCCAGGGCCTGGTTGACGGCCTGGATCAAGTTGAGGAGCGCAGCCGCGGGGGCGGCGGAGGGAGCGGGCGTCTTGGCCGCGGTTTTCGGGTTCATGGGAACCGGCCTTCCGCCGGAGGCAGCTGGGTCAAGACCTGGGCGCCGCCCTTGAACCTCAAGACGTCCTCGAGCTCGGCGCGCTGCTCGATGAGATGCCAAGGCGCGTGAGCGTAGTTGTCCGCGAACATGTTGAGAGGGTTGGGGGCGGGGAAGGATTCGTAAGCCTTCACTTCCCCGTCTATCCATAGTGCCGTCTCGTCGGCCAGTTGCTTCTCTTTTTTGTCGTCCCAGAGCTTTTTGCTCTCCAGATATTTCCGAAGCCGCGAGATCGGATCTTTTTTCTTCCAGGCTTCGAGTTCGGCCTGCGGACGATAACGCCCGGCATCGTCGGCCGTCGTATGATGGCTCATTCGGTATGTCTCGCACTCGATAAGCGTCGGGCCTTGGCCTTTGCGCGCGCGGGCGACCGCCTCCGAGACCGCCTTGTACACGGCGAAGGCGTCGTTGCCGTCCACCTGCAGGCCGGGCATGCCGTAGCCCCAGGCCTTCTGCGCCAAGGTCTCGGAGGCGGCCTGGCGTCGGCGCGGCACCGAGATGGCCCAGCCGTTGTTTTCGATGATGTAGACCGCGGGGAGCTTGAACTGGCCGGCGAAGGTCAGCGCCTCGTGCAGGTCGCCCTTCGACGAAGTGCCGTCGCCGCAGTAGGTGAGGGCCACGCCGCCGGTTTTCTTGAGCTTCTCCCCCCAGGCCAGGCCCGCGACCTGGGTCAGGTGCGTGCCCACCGGGATGGAGAAGATCATGTCGTTGCTGCCGTCGGGAAAGCGCGTGCCGCGGTCGTCGCCGGCCCAATAGAGCAGCGCGTAGCGCATCTCCATGCCGCGCGCGAAGTACACGCCGCCGCCGCGGTAGGTGGGCACGACCCAGTCCGAGGGCTTCAGGCACAGCGGCGGCACGCACTGCGTCGCCTCCTGGCCCGTGATCATGGGGTAGGTGCCCAGGCGTCCCTGGCGTTGGAGCTTGATGGCGCGCTCGTCGAAGGCGCGAATCTGCATCATGAGGCGGTACATCTTGAGAATGAGCTCCGCGCTCAGCTTGGGCATCAGCGCGGCGTCCGCGCGGCCGTCGGGCGAGAGGATTTCCAAGCGCTGAACCTTCAGCGTCGCAACGGTTTTAAGCGGCATGAGCGGGCTCCAGGCGGCCCTTGAGGAAGAGTTCGGCGGCGCGGTAGGAGGAGCGCACGAAGGGGCCGGAGGCGACATAAAGGAAGCCCTGGGCGCGGGCGAGCTCTCCGAGATGATCGAACTCGTCGGGCGGCAGGAAGCGCTCCACGGGCAGGTGGCGCCCCGTCCCGGTCGGGCGCAGGTACTGGCCCAAGGTCAGAATGTCCGTTCCGACGGAGCGCAGATCTTGGAATGTCGAGACGAGTTCGCCCTCGGTCTCGCCCAGCCCCAGCATCAGCGAGGACTTGGTCGGCGTCGCGGGGCGGCGGCGCTTGGCATGGGCCAGGACGTCGAGGGACTGGCGGTAGCCGGCCTTGGCGTCGCGCACGAGCGGCGTCAGGCGCTCCACGCACTCCGCGTTGTGCGCGACGACGTCAGGCCCGGCCTCCAGCACGGCGTCGAGCGGGGCCCTCTCGCCGCGGAAGTCCTGCAGGAGCAGCTCGACCTTCATGGCCGGGCAGGCGGCCTTGACCGCGCGCAGGCAGGCGGCCAGGTGCTCGGCGCCCTGGTCGGGCAGGTCGTCGCGGCACACCGTCGTGATCACCGCGTAGTCGAGCGCCATCTCCCGGAGCGTGAGCGCGAGCTTCTCGGGCTCTTCGGGGTCGGGCCGCGGCGGCCGCGCCGCCGATTGCACCGAGCAGAAGCGGCAGCCGCGCGTGCAGGCGTCGCCCATGACCATGAAGGTCGCCGTTCCCCCGCCCCAGCACTCGGCCAGGTTGGGACAGCGCGCCTCCTCGCAGACCGTCGCCAAGCCGCGCCTTCGGGAGACGTCCTTGAGGCGGGCGACCTCGGGCCCGGCCGGCAGGGCGACCTTGAGCCACGGAGGCAAAGTCCGGCGCTCGGCCGCGGCGGGCATCGTCAGTGTCGGCCCTGATCGGCCAGCCAGCGCTCGGCTTCCAGCGCGGCCATGCAGCCCGCGCCGGCCGCCGTGACCGCCTGGCGGTAGCGGCTGTCCATGACGTCGCCGGCCGCGAACACGCCCGGGACGCTGGCGCGCGCGCGGCCGTCGGTGACGATGTAGCCGTGCTCATCGAGCTTGAGCTGGCCGTTCAGGAAGGCGGTCGTGGGCTGGTGTCCGATCGCGACGAAAAGGCCGTCGCAGGTCAGCTGAGTTTTCGCGCCGGTCTTGAGATTCTTCAGAAGCGCGCCCTCGACGTGCCCGTCGCCCAGCACCTCCTCGACGGCGGAGTCCCAGACGAAGGAGATCTTGGGGTTGGCGCGGGCGCGCTCGACCATGATCTTGGAGGCGCGCAGGGAGTCCCGCCGATGGACGACCGTGACCTTGGAGGCGAACTTGGTGAGGAAGTTGGCCTCCTCCATGGCGGTGTCGCCGCCGCCGACCACGACGACGGCTTTATTCTTGAAGAAAAACCCGTCGCAGGTCGCGCAGGCCGACACCCCGTGGCCCAGGAGGCGCTTCTCGCTCTCGATGCCCAGCCACTTGGCGTTGGCGCCCGTGGCCACGATGAGCGCGTGCGCCAGCGCGGTCTTGCCCTCGGTCGTCTCGACCTTGAACGGCCGGCGCGAGAGGTCTGTTTTGGACACGTACTCCGGGATGATGGTCACGCCCAGGCGCTGGACCTGCTTCTGCATGCGCTCCATCAGTTCCGGGCCGAGAATCCCCTCCGGAAAGCCGGGGAAATTCTCCACGTCGGAGGTGATCATGAGCTGACCGCCCATCGAGACGCCGCCGAAGACGAGCGGCGCGAGGTTGGCGCGCGCGGCGTAAATGGCGGCCGTGTAGGCGGCCGCGCCGGAGCCGATGATGACGATATTTTTCGCCTCTTCCATTCGAGGCCGCATTATAACATTTCATCCCCGGAGGGCCCGGGAT
>JACQPJ010000027.1 GCA_016207605.1 Elusimicrobiota bacterium | reverse complement strand
TGTGCTCGGTGCCCACGTAGTCGTGGTTGAGGCGCTTGGCCTCCTCCTGCGCGATGAGGATGACCCTCTGCGCCCGCTCCGTGAACCGGTTCGACATAAATTCTCCCGGGAAGCGCCGCGGCTTCCCTAATACACGCAGTATGCCTCCCCGCTGTTGCGAAATCAAGTCGGAGAGACCGCGGAGTATTTTACATTTTTCGTAAGATGGACGGATGACGCGGCGCATCCCGGCGGCGAGCATCAATCTTTTTCAGCTCATCTACGTCCTTATCCGGGAGCACGAGGAAAAGACCGGCGAGGAGCCGCTCAACCTCTCGCTGGGAAACCCCGACGGGATTCCGCCGGAGGCGATCCGACGGCTGAAGGCGAAATACGCCCAAGACCCGGGCTACGACTATCACACGTACGCGGAAGACCGCAACCTGCGCGGATTTGCGGAGGCGCTGGTCAAGCTCCACGGCGGCATTGACGCCGCCGAATTCCCGCGCCTGCGCGTCCTGCCCATCGCCGGCATCAAGACCGCGGGCGCGTTGGCGCCGCTGGCCTGCGGCCTGCACCTGCCCGACAAGGCGCGGCGCGGGAGCTTCCGCGTCGCCTCCAACCTGCCGGCCTACGACATCATCGGGACCTGGAGCGATTCCTACCTCGCCGCCCAGCGCACGGTCTGGCCCCTGACCAGCGGCGACAACATGCGCCTCAACGTCGCCTGCCTCAGAGAGGCGCTCAAAAAAGACGGGGCCGACCGCGCCGACCTGGTGTACACGGTCCGCCCCGGCAACCCCGCGGCCGTGGGCGCCAGCGCCGCGGACTGGAAGGAGCTCATCGCTTTCTGCCTGGAGAAGGGCATGCGCCTGGTCAACGACGCGGCCTACGCCGGCCTGGCGGCGCCCGGCCGGCACGTCCCGCTGGCGCGGGTGGCGCCGGACTACCCCGACCTGGAGTGGCTGGAGCTGTACTCGGTCAGCAAGTCCTTCAACGACCCCGGCGCGCGCCTGGGCGCCCTGGTCGGCTCCAAGGACTTCGTCGAGGACTTCGTCCTGGTCAAGGGCAACACCGACTCCGGCCCCGTGCCTGGGGTCATGGCCGCCTACGGGGATTTTCTATCCGACGAAAAGGCCGCGCGCGCCGCGCTCGATGCGATCCGCGATCTTTATGAGCGGCGCTTGGCCTGGCTCATACCGCGCCTGAAGGCCGCGGGTCTTCGCCCCGCCTGCGACACCGAGGCCGGCTTCTTCACCCTCTGGAAGACCCCCGCCTCCGTCCTGGGCCGGACGCTGCCCGCCGAGAACCGCCATGAGGCCTTCAACCGCGCCGTGATTTCTGAAACGGGGATCGTAGGCGTCCACTTCTCCGGCTTCGACGACAAGGGCGGGCCCGAACCGCTGATCCGATACGCGGTCTGCGCCGACGTCCTGGACCCGAAGTTCCAAGCCCGCCTGGAAGCGGGCCTAGCCCGGCTCAAACCCGCCTACTGACCTCCGCCGTCCGGGCGCATGCGCAGCCACACCACGACACCGGCTCCCTTGCCGAATTGTCCGGGAACCAGCGAGAGATGGTCGAAGCCGTAGAAGGCGGCGGCCCCGGCCGCGCGCAGAGCCTCTCCCAGGCTGGAGTTGAAAATGGCCTGCAGGGCGCCCACGCCGCCGGGGCCTCCCAAACGGTCGTTGCACCAAACGAAAAACAGGGCTTCGCTGCGCGCCACGGTCGCCAAGACCATGATTCCGAAGTCGCGCTCCGACCCCTCGCCTCGAAACGACTTATACCAATCGGAAACAGAGGCCAAAAACCCGGCCGCCGCTTCCCGTTGAAGCCCGGAATAGCCGAACCGCTCCATGTCTCCCGACAGCCTCGCAACGCGCCTTTGAAGCCCGCCGTCCTCGGCGGCGGGGACGCGGAGGTCGAGCGGGGTCCCGTGATTCGGCGCCAGCCCCTCCGGGCTTTCGCCGGCTGGCTGAATCGCGAATACGCTCTCTTGACCCGCCCAGGACTCGGCCCGCACCGCGGCGATCCGCCGCCGGACCGCCCGCAAATGGCGCCCCGGCGGCGCGCCCCGAGCTTCCTCCGCGGCGGGGAGAGCCGGACCTCCCCGCCTGCGGCTTGCCTCGCCGCGCCTGATGCCGCCGTGAACCGTCTTGGCCATCGGCGCTCGACCCTGGGATAAAAACGGCGCGGCCGCCGCTCGCTCCGCCCGCGAACCCAGACCGGGGAGATTCCCCGCGGCCAAAAGATCTTCCGCCTCGACGGCGCCGCCCGTCCCATCTGGGCGCAGCAGGAAAAGCGCGGGATCGGGAGCAAGCGGCTCTATCGCGTCGGCGAGAGCACGGCGGGGCGCGGCGCGGGAAATGGTCGGAGGGCAAAGCAATGCCAAGCCCGCGGCGCACGCCACGGCGGCGCGATGAGGCGCCGACTTGGACATAGGCGCGATAATACATTAATACAGCCCTAATGAGGGCAGAGACCTGCCGGCGTTTTCAGCGATGGAGGCCAAGGCGATATCCACCGATCCCGAATACTCGGCGACTCGCAGCAGTCCGAGCTCCTCCTGCGAGAAGACTCCGACTTCGGTCAACCGCTCAACAAGCGTCTGGCGCTTCTCCCAATCCTGCGCAGGCGGCGGCCGATCCGCGGCCAAGCATGAAATTCCCACCGCTTCGGTGAGAGAAATTCCCGCCTTGACCAACGCCGTGAGGCACAAGCAGAAGCGCAGCTTCGCGTCGAAGCGTCGCAATCGCACGGCCGGGGCAGTGAATTGAAGCCGGGGCCAGCCGAACCAGAGGGCCAAAATCGCGAGGTCGAGCGGCGCGAGCGCCTTCAGCACGGCGCGCAGGTAGGCGTCGAAGCCCGCGCTGACCCAAAGCGGCATGCTCAGGATCAATGGGGCTAGGTGGAGAATGAACAGAGGCGCGGCAAGCCTGGACATGACGCGGAGCCAGTAAGCGCGGCGCCTCTCCAGAATCTCGCCGATGCCCACAAAGGCGAGATCCAGGCGCCCGCTTGTCTCGCCCATCCGGACAATCGCGGACTGCCAGGCCGGGAAGGTCTCGGGGAAGCGGGCCATCGCTCCGGCCAGGCTCTCTCCCCGCCGGAGCCTGCTGCGGAGATTCAAGGCGACCTCCTCGGATAGAGTCCCGTCCCTGGAGGCCGCCTCCACTCCCGCAAGCAGGCTGAGGCCCGCCTGGCTCGCTTCGGCCAGCGCATGGTAGAAACGCAGAGGTTTTAGGCTTAATTCGTTGTTGGACACGGGCGCATGATACACTATCTTCCATGAATTCAGCGGAAAGCCCCGCGGCCGCCGAGCCGGCCGCCCTGGACCTCAAGACCAAGACGCTGCTCGTCATCTCCTCGCCCAATCCGCAGAAGCGGTTCATCTACACGCGCTTGAAGGAGCTGGGGCCGCGGATGATCCTGATCTCCTCCGAGGCGAACTGGGTGTCGAAGCTGGCCGACGAGTTCATCGAGGCGGACCCCTTGGACGAGCCGGCCTGCATCGCCAAGGTCGAGGAGCTGGTCAAGAAGACCAAGATCGACGGCGTCATCACGTTCTGGGAGAACGCGGTCCCGCTGTGCGCGGCGCTGGCCGAGCGCTTCGGCTGGATCGGGCACACGCCGCAGGCCGCGCTCAACGCGCGCAACAAGTACCTCACGCGCCAAGCGCTGGAGAACGCCAAGCTCTCCAAGCACCAGCCCGCCTGGGCGCTCATCAAGAGCCGCGGCGACCTGGAGAAGGCCGCGGCGCGCATCGGCTTCCCGCTCGTGCTCAAGCCGGCCTGGGGCGTCAAGAGCCAGTTCGTGGTCAAGCTCGACAGCCTGGAGGAGGCGAAGAAGGCCCTCGACTACATCCGCACGAACATGACGCCGGCCTTCGACCCGATCTACAAGTACGGCACCGAGATCCTCGCCGAGGAGTTCATGGACGGCGCGGAGATCGATCTTGATTTGCTGGTGCAAAACGGGGAGGTCAAATTCCATGCGTTCAATGACAATTTCCCCACGAAAGAGCCGTTTTTTGTCGAAGCGGGCGACGCGATGCCCTCCCGCCACGAGGACAAGGACCTCTCCGACACCCTGCGCATGGCCAAGGAGGTCGTCCGGGCGCTGGGCCTGACCAACGGCGCCCTGCACTTGGAGGCCAAGCTCGGCCCCTCCGGGCCGCGGCTCATCGAGATCAACGCGCGCATGGGCGGCGACTACCTCTACGACTGGATCAGGACGATCTGGGAGACGGACCTCATCGAGGAGGCCTCCAAGATCGCGGTGGGCGCGCCCTGCGCGCCGCGGCGCCTCAAGGAGCCGCGCTGCCACCTCGTGGGCAAGTACCTCATCCCGGAGCATTCGGGCGTGGTCGTCGGCGTCAAGCTCCCGCAGGAGAAGCCCGACCCGCTCAAGGTCCACGACGTCTCGGTGCAAAAAGAGCCCGGCGACGCCGTCCTGGTGCCGCCGGAAGGCTTCGAGACGATCGGCTGGGCGGTCGGACGCGGCGACACCTACGCCGAGGCCGAGGAGAACCTGGAGGGGGCCCTGCGCCAGGTCGAGGTCTCCATCGCGCGCTTCGACTCCACCTCCTCGCTGGGCAAGACGCGGCGCAGGAACCGCTTCGGCGCGGCGCAGGTCGCGCGCGGGCGCATCCTGCAGTCGGCGCGCATCGAGAAGGTGCGCGGCTTCGACTTCGGCAAGAAGACCCTGCACGTCGGCGTCCTGTGCAACGTCTTCGAGGGGGACGAAGGCGAGGAGAGCGCGGTCCATTCCGACCTGACCTCGGTGGGGCGCAGCATCCGCAGGGCCGTGGAGTCAAAGGGGCACCGCGTCACCTTCTTCGACATGAACGAGACGCCGCTCCCCTTCGACAAGATCGCCCACGCCAACGTGGACCTGATGTTCAACGTCTGCGAGCGCATCAACAACTCCTCGCTGCTCGAGCCCCACGGCGCGGCGATCCTGGACTGCATCGGCATCCCCTACACCGGCTCCAACCCCCTGACCCTGGCCCTGTGCATCGACAAGATCAAGGTCAAGAAGATCCTGGAGCAGCACGGCCTGCCCACCCCGAAGTTCGACTACGTCTTCCAGAAGGACGAGCCCATCCGCGAGGACCTGCGCTACCCCCTGATGGTCAAGCTCGCCAACACCGACAACTCCATCGGCATCTCCAACCAGTCCGTGGTCACCAGCCTCAAGGCGCTCAAGGAGCAGGTCCGCCGCCTCCTGGACAAGTACAACCGCCCGGTGCTCATCGAGGAGTTCATCGAGGGCGACGAGGTGGACGTCTCCATCCTGGGCAACGAGGGGCGCGTGAAGGTCCTCCCCCTATCGCGCTCCATTTTCGACGACCTGCCCAAGGGCGTCTGGGGCATCTACCCCTTCCAGGCCAAGTGGGAGGAGGGATCGGTGTACGAGAAGATCCGCGTCGAGCGCCCGGCCAAGTACAGCCAGAAGCTGACCGCCTTGATCTCCGAGATCAGCCTGGACGCCTACCGCATCTTCGACTGCCACGACTACGCCCGCGTCGAGGTGCGCGTGGACCGCTTCGGCAACCCCTACATCCTGGAGATCAACCCCAACCCCTCCATCAACCGCGGGGACTGCGTGCCCCACAGCGCGGAGATGATCGGGCAGAGCTACGAGGACTTCATCGAGGAGATCATGAAGGAGTGCGTCCTGCGCTACCGCGCCCGGCCTCCTTACTATCACCTCCAGAGCGCGATGACCCCTTTCTGATGCGGATCCTGGTCACCGGCGCGGCCGGCTACGTCGGCAGCCACGCCTGCCTGGAGCTGCTTCGGGCCGGGCACCAAGTCGTCGGCTTCGACAATCTCGTCAACTCCTCGTCCGCCGCCGTCGAGCGCGTCCAAAAATTGGCGGGCCGTTCCATGGCGTTCGAACGCCTGGACTTGCGGGACGCGGACGGCTTGCGCCGTCTGCTGGGGAAAGGCATGGACGCCGTCCTGCATTTCGCCGGGCTTAAAGCCGTGGGGGAATCCGTTGAAAAACCTTCGGAGTACCACGACAACAACGTCAACGGCTCGCGAAAGCTTTTAGCCGCCATGCGCGAGGCCGGCTGCCGGCGCCTGGTCTTCTCGTCGTCATGCACGGTCTACGGCGAGCCGCGAAAAAATCCGGTGGATGAAAACCAGCCGCACGGCGAGGCCGCCAGCCCCTACGCCCGCACCAAGCAGCTCATCGAGGCCATGTGCGGGGACCTGGCCCGCTCCGAGCCCGGCTGGCATGTCGCCCTGCTGCGCTACTTCAACCCCGTCGGCGCGCACGAAAGCGGCGAGCTCGGCGAGGCCCCCCGCGGCGTCCCCAACAACTTGATGCCCTTCGTCATGCAGACCGCCGCGGGCCGCCGCGGCAGGGTCCGCGTCTTCGGCCGCGACTACCCCACGCCCGACGGCACCGGCGTGCGCGACTACATCCATGTCGTGGACCTCGCCCTCGGCCACCTCGCGGCCCTGGAGCGCCTGGATTCCTTCTTGGGCGCGGAGGCCGTCAACCTAGGCAGCGGCCGGGGCCATTCCGTCCTGGAGGTGCTGGCCGCGGCCTCTCGCGCCGTCGGTCGCGAGATCCCCCATGAGTTCGCCCCCCGCCGCCCCGGGGACCTCGCCGCGATTTGGGCCGACCCGTCCCTGGCCCAGGCCAGGCTCGGCTGGCGCGCGCGGCGGAATCTGGATCAGATGTGCGCCGACCACTGGCGCTGGCAGAAGCAGAACTCCGACGGCTACTGAGGGCCTAAGAGCGCGTCTGCGTAATCGTCGTGACGCGCGACCGGTCCGTTCCGCATTCTTGAAATGACGGTCTGGGTCCTGCCAGGGGTGGGACCCATCGCCCTCGCTTGGTCAACAGCTTGCGCGCCATGCGCTCATCAGCCAAATCAGCCAATTGGGTATTGACTTTTAACATCCCCGGGGCAATACTTCGGCTCAGAGAGTTCCTCCATGCCCCCATCTTCCCAAGGAGTTTCGCGGCACACCGTCCGTTATTTTGATCGCAAGGCCGTCTTGCTGGGACTGGGGCTTCTCGCCGTCTCGGTCTGTTCCGGCATTCTTTACTCTGAGAGCGTGACGCTCCACACCTACTATCCGGCACCCTCGGGAATCTACACCCAGATGATCACGACCGGCAAAACCTATCTGGCTCGAGACGGCGAAAAAGTCGGTATTGGGACTATCGCTCCTACCTCGAAACTCCATGTCGTCGGGGATACGTATTCCAGCGGCAACATCGTGGCGGGGCAGAGAGTCTACGCGACCAATGGCGTTGTCGCCGCGGGCACGTTGCCCGGCTGGCCTGCGGGATGGAGCTCTTCCACCACCGGCAGTACTCATGTCAACGGCGGGGCAGTATTCATGGGCACCTTGCCAGCCTGGCCAGGCATGAGCCTCTATGCCGCGGGGAATGCGTATGTCAACGATCTGTATCTCGCCAGCGTCGGCCGTTGGGCCAGCGCGCCGACTCCAGTGACAACGTATTATTGGTCAACCGGACGGTGGACGGGCTGGACCAACATCCAAACCTGCTCAAATGGCGAGGTCGTGGCGGGCCTTGACACCACGTCTGGTCCACACGGTTCTGTAAGAAACAGGTTGTATTGCGTGCGCGTCGTTTCGCAGTAAGAGTCTGTAACAAATATGGTCGAGGTAGCCTGATGTGTCGCCTTGGGGCGCTGGCGCTGCTCATTGTTTGTGCCAATGAGCCGTCGCGCGCGCAGGAGAACGCCGCTCCTCCGTTGCTCGAGTCGATTCAAAAAGCGCAAGAACAATCCGACCGAGCGCGGCAGGACGCTTTGGAGAAAGATAAAAAATCACGGCAGTTGCTGATCGTCGCGCGCCGGCAAAATCTGGAAAGCATTAAGGAGGGCGATCCTAACGCCTATAATAGGGAAAAGGCGGCTTTGGAACGCCAGGAGCAGTTTGAGGCTATCTTGGAGGACTTCCGGGCCGGACGGTTGCCTGTCGAGAAGGCCCGGACACGGCTGCGTCCGCTGATGGGAGAGCAGCTCAAAGGCGAGATTGCGGCATTGCCGGAACGCATAGCCCAACTCGAAAAGAATCTTGCGTCATTGAAACGGGCGCGCGAGAAGCCGGAACTATTCGGGGAGCAACGCATCAACGAGCTCCTAGGCCAGTCGGAGCCCGCCAGCGCCGCGGACATTCCGCCTCTCCCGCCGGGCTTCAACGCCCCTCCTCGCTGATATCGTCGTAGCGGGCGAGGGCGTAGAGGTGGTGGCCGCGGCCGGAGCGGGCGCGGTAGGGCAGGGATAAAAGCAGGCCGGCGGGCCAGGTGAGAACCCGGGCGAGGCGGCGGGCCGCCCAGACGAGGCGTCCTCGGCGCAAGGGGTCGGCGAGAAGGCCCGACGCGCCCTTCCCGGAGTAGAGCTCCGTGAGGCTGCCGCGCGCGCCGCGGCCGAAGGCGAGGCGGCGCGCCAGCGCCAGTCCGGCCGGGGCCACGGCGAAATCGAAGAGATGCTCCGAAAACCACAGGCCCGTGGGCCCCGGCGCCTCCACGCGGACCGGCGCGAAGCCCTCGCGGCGCAGGAAGGACGACAGCGCCCCCGGCGTCCAGCGCGTGAAGTGGTGGGGAGGGAAGTCGTAGCGGTCGCGGCCGAAAGGCAGGGGGCGGTCCGCGTTGGGCAGCGTGACGGCGAGGTGTCCCCCGCGCTTCAAGACGGGCTTGATCGCGGCGATCAGCTCCCGCGGCTCGGACGCGTGCTCCAGGACGTCGAAGAGGACGACGGCGTCGAACTCCTTGGCCGCGCGCTTCTTCAGGAAAGACGCGAAGTCTCCCGCGCAAACATCCAGTCCCTGGGCGCGCGCCAGCGCGGCCACGCGGACGTCGTAATCCGCGCCGACCGCGGTCCAGCCGGCCGCCGCCGCGAGCTTGAGGAAGCTCCCGTCGCCGCAGCCGAGGTCCAGCAGCTTGCCCGGCGCCAAGCCCTCCCCAAGGAAGCGCCGATAGCGGCGGTCGCGCGCCGCGGGGCCGCGCGGCTCGGCCGCGCGCAGGGGCGCGGCCTTCTCGTACCAGCCGGCCCCGACGGGATCGCGCGGCTGGGCGAAGACGAGCCCGCAGGCCCCGCAGCGGTGCAGGCGGTAGAGCCCGCCGGCCACCGCGTCGCGGTGCTCCTCGACGAAAGAGAAGCCGCGCGTCGAGCCGCAGGCCGGGCAGGCGCGCGGGCCTTCGGCCGCCATGGTCAGCGGACGATCTTCATGCGCGACGGCGGCCAGTACAGGAGCCAAGCCTTGCCCTTGATGAAGCGCTCCTCGACCGGGCCCCAGTAGCGGGAATCGCAGGATTGGTCGCGGTTGTCGCCCATCAGGAAGTAGGAACGCTCTGGGACCTTGACCGGACCGAAGTAGTCGCGCTGGATGTCCTGAAGCTCCTTGTCGAGGCGATGGCCCTGCCACAGCTCCTGGTAGCGCCGGGGCGGGACCTCCGTGGCGTGGACGGACTCGGGCTGGCGGTAGGGGTCCTTGTGCTGGGCGTAGGGTTCGTCGGCCAGCAGCCTGCCGTCGATGAGCACGCGGCCCTGGCGCACTTCCACCGTCTCGCCCGGCAGGCCGATGACGCGCTTGATGAAGTCTTTGCCGTACTGGACGGAGCCGCAATGCGTCTCGCGCAGGTCCTCGACCGGGAACTGGAAGACCAGCACGTCGCCGCGCGCGATGGGCCGCAGCGGCAGGACGCGGCGGGAGACGAAGGGCACGCGCAGGCCGTAGACGAACTTGTTGACGAAGAGATGGTCGCCGACCATCAGCGTGCTCTCCATGGAGCCCGAGGGGATCTTGAAGGCCTGGACCACGAACATCATCAGCAGGGAGGCCATCAGCGCGGCCGAGAACACGGTGTCGGACCACTCCAGGTCCTCGTGGAGGCGGTGGCGGCGGGCGGCGACGCCGTCCTTGGACCAGGCGCGCCAGAAGCAGACCGCCCCGGCGACCAGGCCGGCCGCGAGCGCGGGCAGGACCTCGTTGAGGGCCAGGACGAAGGCCGCCACGGAGACGTAGCGCGAGCGGCCGTCGAAGGACATCGCGATGATCATGACCGCCGAGAAGGCGGCCAGGAAGCCGAACAGGGCGTGCCAGAGCGCGGACGCCAGCGGCGTGCGCGGGCCGCCCTCCTTCTCCCAGACGCGGGAGCGCCAGGCGAACAGGCCCATGGCCGCCCCGATGAAGAAAAGCC
The DNA here is from genome assembly GCA_016207605.1 of Elusimicrobiota bacterium. Lineage (GTDB taxonomy): Bacteria > Elusimicrobiota > Elusimicrobia > UBA1565 > UBA9628 > GWA2-66-18. The sequence goes on along the minus strand of JACQPJ010000027.1, from coordinate 12,692 downwards.
GGTATTCCATTAGTGTTGGTCCTCGTCTATTTTAAGCGCGGCCAGGAATGCCTCCTGCGGCACCTCCACCTGGCCGAGCAGCTTGGCGCGTCGCTTGCCTTCCTTCTGCTTCGACAGCAGCTTCTTCTTGCGCGTGATGTCCCCCCCGTAGCACTTGGCCAGGACGTCCTTGCGCCGCGCCCCCAGCGTCTCGCGGGCGATGATCTTGCCGCCGACCCGGGCCTGGATGGCGACCTCGAAGTTCTGCCGGTCGATGAGCTCCTTGAGCTTCCCGCAGAGCCGCCGCCCGACGTCCTGGGCCTTGGAGCGGTGCACGATCTGGCTCAGCGCGTCCACGGGCTCGGCGTGGATGAGCACCTCGAGCTTGACCATGTCCGACTCCCGCAGGCCGAGCGGGTGGTAGTCCAGGGAGGCATAGCCCTTGGAAACCGACTTGAGGCGGTCGTAGAAGTTGACGACCATCTCGGCCAGCGGGAGCTCGTAGCGGATGAGCATGCGCGTCGGCGAGAGGTACTCGATGCCCCGATGGACGCCGCGGCGGTCCTTGATCAGGGAGAGCACGGCCTCCTGATGCTCCATCGGCAGGACGATGATGAGCAGGACGTAGGGCTCCTCCACCGCCTTGACGTCGCCGTGGGCGGGGAACTTGGCCGGGTTGTCGATGGTCCGCCACGCGCCGTCTTGCGTCTGCACGCGGTAGACGACATTGGGGGCGGTCACGATCAAGTCGAGGTCGAACTCGCGCTGAAGCCGCTCCTTGACGATGTCCATGTGGAGCAAGCCCAAAAATCCCAGGCGGTAGCCGAAGCCCAGCGCCAAGGAGGTCTCCGGCGAGCAGTCGAAGGACGAGTCCTCCAGGCTGAGCTTGTCGAGCGCCGCCGACAGCGCCTGATAATCCGCTTGGTTTATTGGGAAAATGCCCGCAAAAACCACGGGCTTGGCGTCCCTGTAGCCGGGCAGGGCCTTGGGGAGCGGGCGCGCCGCCTCCATGACGGTGTCGCCGACGCGCACGGAATGGATGTCCCGGATGCCGCAGACCAGGTAGCCGGCCTCGCCGGCGGACAGGCTCTCCGCCGGGACCTGGCGCGGCTTGAGCACGCCCGCCTCCTCGACGACGGCCTCGGTCCCGGTCGAGAAGAAGCGCAGCTTCATGCCCTTGCGCAGAACCCCGTCCACGACGCGCACCAGCAGGATCACCCCGCGAAAGGACGAGTACGAGGAATCGAAGATCAGCGCCGAGAGCGGCGAGGACGGAGAGCCCGCCGGGGGCGGGATGTCGCGGACGACGGCCTGGAGCACCTCGTCGATGCCGCGCCCGCTCTTGGCCGAGATCAGGATCGGATCCTCGAGAATCTTGAGCACGTCGAAAATCTGCTCCGCGGTCCCGTCCACGTCCGCGGAGGGCAGGTCGATCTTGTTGATGACGGGCACGACCTTGAGGCCCACCTGCCGGGCCAGCGCCGCGTTGGCCAAGGTCTGCGCCTGCACGCCCTGCGTCGCGTCCACGACGAGCAGGGCGCCCTCGCAGGCCGCCAGCGCGCGGCTCACCTCGTAGGAGAAGTCCACGTGGCCCGGAGTGTCGACGAGGTTGAGCAGCCAGCGTCCGCCCTCCGGGTCCGTGTAGTCCATGCGCACGGCCTTGGCCTTGATCGTGATGCCGCGCTCGCGCTCGAGCTCCATGGAGTCCATGACCTGCGCCTGCATGTCGCGCCGGGAGATGGTGCCCGTGGCCTCGAGAAGGCGGTCGGCGAGGGTGGACTTGCCGTGGTCGATGTGCGCGATGATGGAGAAGTTGCGGATGCGCGCCGGAACGGTCATTGCGCCCGATCCAGGAGCCGGCGCACGTCCTCCGACTCGGCGCAGGCCGAGGCCTTGACCACGAGCTTGCGCATGGCGTCGTAGCGCAGGCCGCGCACGGCCTGCTTGATGCGCAGGAAGAGCCGCGGGGAGACCGACAGGGCGTCCACGCCCAGGCCCACCAGCAGGGCCACGGCGCGCGGGTCCGAGGTCATCTCCCCGCAGACCGCCGTCCACTTGCCGCGCTTGCGCGCCGCCGAGACGATCTGGTCGAGCAGGCGCAGGACCGCGGGATGGTACGGATCGTAGAGGTTGGCGACGTGCTCGTTGACGCGGTCCACGGCCAGCACGTACTGGATCAGGTCATTGGTGCCGATGGAGACGAAGTCCACGTGCGGAAGGAATGCGTCGAGGATGAGGGCCGCCGAGGGGACCTCCACCATGATGCCGAACTCGACGTCCGGGGCGATCTCGATGCCCTCCGCCTCCAGCTCCGCGCGGGCCTGCTCCAGCAGGCGCCGCGCCGCGACTGCCTCTCCGACCGAGGAGACCATCGGGATGAGCACCCGGGCCTTGCCCTTGGGCGAGGCGCGCAGGATGGCGCGCAGCTGGGTCTTGAAGAGGTCGGGATGGCGCAGAAAGAGGCGCACGCCGCGCAGGCCCATGAAGGGATTGGTCTCGCTCTTGGGGCCCTCGATGCCCATTTGGGAGAGGCGGTCGCCGCCGATGTCGGCGGTGCGCACGACCACCTCGCGGCCGTCCATGGCCTTAAGCACGGACGCGTAGGCCTTGGCCTGCTCCTCCTCGCTGGGAAGGTCGGGACGGTTCAGGAACAACGCCTCGGTCCGGAACAGGCCGATCCCGTCGGCGCGCAGGGCGGCCACGGCCTTGATGTCCTCCGGGGAGTCGAGGTTGACCTCCAGGCGGAAGGAGCGGCCGTCGAGCGTGACGGTCGGCAGGCCCTTGAGGGCCTCCAGCGAGCGCTCCGCGGCCCGCACGCTCTCCTTGAGCTTCTCGTACCTGGCCAGCGTCTGGGGCTCGGGGCCGACGATGACCAGGCCCTGCTCGCCGTCGAGGATCACGGTCTCCCCGGTCCGGACCCGGCGGCTGCCGTCGGTGAGCCCGACGACGGCGGGAATCTGGAGGCTCTGCGCGAGCAGGGCGGTGTGGGAGGTCTTGCCCCCCAGGTCCGTCGCGAAGCCCAGGATCCTGGTCTCCTTGAGCCCCAGCGTGTCGGAGGGCAGGAGGTTGCGCGCGATGAGCACGCACTCCTGGTCGATCTCGGACAGGTTCCTCTTCTGGCGCCGCATCAGGTGGAGGAGGAGGCGCTTGCCCACGTCGAAGAGGTCGTGCCGGCGCTCGCGGAAGAACTCGTCGTCCATCTTCTCGAACTGACGGTTGACTCCCTCCAGCGCCTCGGACAGGGCGAACTCCGCGTTGACCCCCTCCGACAGGATGCGCTTGGGAACGTCGCGGGTGATGAGGGTGTCGCGCAGGATGAGGCGGTGGGCGTCGATGAGCTTGGCGTGCTGGCGGCCCAGCACCTTAAGGACCTTCTCCTCGGCCGCGTCGAGGTCCCGGTACGTGGCCTTCTGCGCGGCCTTGAAGCGGCGCACCTCCTCGCTCAGGGCGTCGCGGGGAATCTCCACCCGCTCGACGACGATATCCTCGTCCTCGACGACGTAGGCCCGGCCCACGGCGATGCCCGGGCTGGCGGCCACGCCCTTGATGACGATCATTCTTCGTCGAACCTGCGCTCGAAGAGCTTTTCCAGGGCTTCGAGCGTCCTGAGCTCGTCGGGGCCCTCGGCCTTGACCAGCAGGCGGGCGCCGCTCTCGGCGGCCAGCAGCATGAGCCCCATGACGCTCTTGCCGTTGACCTCCAGCCCGTCCTTGGCGACGACGACGCGGCTCTTGAACTTGGCCGCCTCCTGGACGAACAGGGCGCAGGGGCGGGCGTGCAGGCCCAGGCGGCAGCTCACGCTGAAGACGCGCTCGGTCACTCCCGCCTCCAGGAGGACGCGGCGCCGGCGGCGAAGGCCGCGGCGGCCAGCGCGCGCGAGCCGGAAAACCGCGGGTCGCTCCAGGCCAGAGCGGCGGCCGCGGCAACGGCCAGCGCCGCGGCCAGGCGCGCGGCCCTAATCCAGGGCTGGACCGGCAAGGCGGCGGCCCAGACGGCGGCGCCCTCCCCCCGGGCGAGCCCGCGGGCGACTCCGACCCCGCGGACGGCCAGCGCCGGGACGTTGAACGCCAGCAGGCCCAGGACGACCCCCAGGGCCAGCGGACGCGGCCACCCCGCCGCGAATGCCGCGAGGGCGGCGGCTGCGGCCAGCGCCGCGGCCAGAGGGCGCAGGGCTCCCCAGAACAGGGCGTCCGCCGCCCCCGCCAGGGACGCGGCCAGCGCGCCCTTGAGCGCGGCGGCGCGCGGCGCCGACGCCGCGTCGCCCGCCGCGAAGCGCGCCTCCAAAGCCGCGGCGGTGCCCAAGACGAGCCCAGACGCGCAAGGCTGGGTGTTGAAGGACTCCAAATGGCGCGCGCGGGCCTCGGCCAGCCCCTCCGGGCGGGCCGCGTAGGCCGCGCGCAGGGCTGGGTCCAGGGCCCAGGCGAAGCCCAGCGCCTGCCGCGCCTCCTCGCTGAAGCCCGCCTGCAGGAAGAGCGAGCGCAGGAACAGGGACGGGAACGTCCTCACGCGCGCCTCGCCAAGGAAACGGCCAGGCGGCCGGCGCCGAACCACGGGACGACGGCGAGGGCCAGGCGGGCGCCCTCGCGCGGCGCCGACGGCAGCAGCGGCCACAGGCGCGCGAGAGGCTCCCCCAGGCGCAGCGCGGCCAGGGCCACGACGAACGTCGCCGCGGCCTGGAGGGCCAGCGCGGACAAGACCGCGGCCCCCAGGCCCGGCTCCCCGCCCGCGGCCAGCGCCGCCCGCGCGCGCCGGACGCGGGCGCCGCCGAGGCGGCGCAGGGCGGCCTCCACCCGGCCGTGAGCCCAGCCCGCGCCCAGGCCCGCGAGAAAAGCGGCCTCCGGGGCGAGCGCCGCCGGGCCGCAGGCCAGCCAGGCCGCCGCGCCGGCCGCCACGGGGGCGGAGATTCCCAAAGCGCCCCCCAGGGGCAGTCTCCGCAGCGTGACGGCCTCGACGGCGGCGCCGAGCGCGGCGCCGAGCCAAGGACGGCCGCAGGCGGCGCCGAAGAGAGGCCCCACGACGAACGGTCGGGAGAGCAGGAACGGCCCGATCGAGGACGCGTCCAGTTCGAGCAGGGCGAGCGCCGCCGAGCCCGCGAGCGCGCTCACCGGCTTTCCAGGGCGGACAGCAGGTCCTCTTCGCGGTCGCCGGGCAGGGAGCGGCCCTCCAGACGCACGCCGCGGGCGGCGATGGCGCGCAGGGCCTTCGTGTCGGCCTCGTTCAGGAAGAGGGCGCGGCCGAGCTGGACCTTGCCGACGGTGTAATGAAGCCCGCCGACGTTGACGCGCGGCACGGAAACCCCCCCCTCCAAGAGCGCCAAGGCCTCCGCCGGCCCGGGAGCCAGAACGAGGGTGCGCCGCGGCGCCAGGTCGGGAGCGGCGAGCGCGGCCGGCACGCCGGCGACGGGCAGAACCCGCAGGCCGATGGACGGCGGCAGGGCCATGCGCATCAGGGCCGCCTGCACCGGATCGGCCGCGGACGCGTCCGAGGCGACCACGACGGCCTCGGCGCGCAGGTGGGGCAGCCAGCCCTCCACCACCTGGCCGTGGACGAGGCGGTCGTCCACCCGGAGAAGGACGATCACCGCGCCTCCGCCGCCGCGAGAAACATGCGCCGCACGTCGCGGACGGACTTCTGCCCGTCGGCGACGACCTTCTCGACCAGGCGGTCGAGCGTCATGCGCCCGCGCTGGCTGAACGCGGACACGAGCATGTAGAGATTGACCCCGCTGACCATCTCGACGCGCGGCGCGTCCTTGACCAGCGGGAAGGCGACGTTGTTGGGAGTGCCGCCGGGCATGTCGGTAAACAGCAGGACGCCGTCGCCGTCGTCCAGCTCCGCGAGGGCGCGCGACACCCGCTTTTGGATCTCGGCGATGGATTGGCGCGGCGAGGTGGCCACGACGCGCACTCCCCGGTCCTGGCGGCCCACGATCCCCTCGGCCGCCTCGACCAGATAGGCTCCGAACTCGCCGTGAGTGATGACCAGGACGTTGATCATACGGCGACGTCCCGGTGGAACTCCTGGACGGGGTGGCCCGCGCGGCGCAGCCTCTGCGCGAGCCAGCGCGTGCAGAACACGCTGCGGTGGCGCCCGCCCGTGCAGCCGACGGCGATGGTGAGGTAGGACTTGCCCTCGCGCACGTAGTGGGGGAGGAGCCGCTCGATGAGGCGGCGCCAGTCCTCGAGGAAGCGGCGCGTGACGGGCTGGGCGAGGACGTAGCGCTGCACGCCGCGGTCGAGGCCCGTGAGCCCGCGCAGGCGGGGCACGTAATGGGGATTGGGCAGGAAACGCACGTCCATGACGATGTCGGCGTCCAAGGGCAGCCCGTGCTTGAAGCCGAAGCTCACCACCTGGAGGGTCATCTCCTGGGTGCCCCGCAGGCCCAGGGTCTCCGAGAGCTTCTCCTTGAGCTCGCCGAGGGTCAGGTCGGTGGTGTCGATGACCTTGTCGGCCGCGCCCTTGAGCCCGGACAGCAGCGCCCGCTCCCGGCGCACCGCGTCGCCGATCTTGCCGCCGAGCGGATGGCGGTGGCGCGTCTCCGAGAAGCGGCGCACGATCGTCTCGTCGGAAGCGTCCAGGAAGAGCACGCGCAGGGGCAGGCCCTTCGCCCTGAGGCGGCGCAGGAGCTGGGGCAGGACCGCCAGAAGGCTCCCCTCGCGCACGTCCATGCCCAGCGCCACGCGGTCCATCGCCGGCGAGCGCAGGACGAGGTCCGCGAACCGGTCGAGCAGGGCGATGGGGAGGTTGTCGATGCAGGAGTAGCCGAAGTCCTCGAACACCTTGAGCGCCTGGCTCCGCCCCGCGCCGGAGACGCCGGTGATGACGAAGACGCGGCGGTTGGGCGCGCTCATGGGCGCCCCTTGGGCCGCATGCGCTCGATGAGGCGCTGGTTGAAGTTCTCCGCGGAGAAATAGCCCTGGGAGCGCAGGCGCTGGTTGAGGGCCGCCACCTCGATGAGCACGGCCAGGTTGCGGCCGGGGCTGACCGGAATGCGGATGAGGGGGACGTCCACCTCCAGGATCGCGAGCTTGCCGGCCTCCAGGCCGGTGCGGTCGCAGGGCGTCTGCGAGTTCCAGGGCTCCAGCGTGATCGCCAACTCGACGCGCGTGCGGCCCAGGATGGCGCCGATCCCGAAGAGGAGCTTGACGTCGATGACGCCGAGGCCGCGCACCTCCATGTGGTTCTTGAGCGGCTCGGGACAGGAACCGCGCAGCACCCCCCCGCGCCGGTGCTGGATGAGAACCGCGTCGTCGGCGACCAGGATGTGGCCGCGCTTGAGGAGCTCCAGGGCGCACTCGGACTTGCCGATGCCGGCGTCGCCCTGGATCAGGACGCCCAGGCCGTAGACGTCGACCAGGACGCCGTGGACCGTGGTCGTGGGCGCCAGACGCGACTCCAGGGCCTCGGCCAGCTCTCCGGTCAGCGTGGCCGTATCGTACGCCGAGCGGATGAGGGGCACGCCGTTGCGGCGGCAGGCCTGGGCGAGCGCGGACGGAATGGGGGCGTTGTGGGTGACGATCACGCACGGCAGGGCCGGCAGCGCGAGCATGGCCGAAAGCGCCTCGGCGAGGCTCTTGGGCTCGGCCTTCTGGCAGTAGGCCTGCTCGCCGTTGCCGAAGATCTGCACGCGCTCGACGCGGAAGCGCTCGAGGAAGCCGGAGAGGGCGAGTCCGGGGCGGTTGAGGTCCGAGACGATGATGCGCCGCCCCAAGGACTTCTCCCCGGACAAGAGCTCCAGGCGCAGCCGCTCGCCTTGCTCCTTGAGGAGGTCGCCGACGGTCAGTTCCGCGGCCTGCACGGCGTCAGCGATTGGACTTGCGGACCGGTTGGACGACCGCGAACGTCTCGTCGTCGCGGCGGAAGACGACATGAATCTGGTCCGTGGCCCGGTCGATGTAGGCCAGGAAGCGGCGTCCCTCGGTCTCGAGCGCCTCGATGGCGCGCTCCGGGGTCATCGGCGCGACGGGCTGGCGCACGACGGAAAACGAGGGGGCGGGCGCGGCGGCGGCCAGCGTCTCGGACGCCTTGGCCGCGCGGCGAACCTTCAGGCGCTCCTTGTGCTTCTTGAGCTGGGCGTCGATCTTGTCAGAGGCCAGATCGATGGCGGCGTAGAGATCGGCCGCGGCCGCCAAGGCGCGAAACGTCTGCCCCGGCGCGTGCACGACCATCTCGGCGTTGTGCGCGCGCTTCTCCACGGATAGGAAGGCTTGGCCCCAAACGATGTGGTCGAAATACTTTTGGGCCTTGCCCACTTTTTGCTGGACGTAATCGCGCAAGGCGGGCGTGACCTTGAGATGCTTGGCGGTGAGCTGGATGTCCATGGCTGTCTCGATTCTAGCGCTTGGGATCGTCACTGTCAACGAACGGCCCGCCTTGATCGCCCACGTTGACTGAAAGCCGTTGAAATGGTAGGATGGCGTCGAAAGTTTTGTAAATTGGAAATAGTTTATAAAATATATTGATTTATTCTGTGAATAACCGGTTATTCACGCCTGTGGAAATCCTGTGAAAACCCTGGACGCGGCGGAGCTGTGGGGACAGGCCGTGGAACGCCTGCGGGCGGAGATCGGCGAGGAAAACACCGGCCTTTGGCTCAAGCCCGTAGACGTCGTGTCCTGGGAGGGCGGCGTCCTGCTCCTGCGCGTGCCGAACAAGTTCTTTTCCGATGGGATCAAGGAGCGGTATCAGAAGCGGCTGTTGTCCCTCCTCCGCGAGATCGGAGGCGCCGACATCGGGCTGGATTTCAAGGTCGAGCGCGACCTGGCGCGCGTCCTGCCCCCCTCCGACCCGGTCCCCGAGGCATCCCCCCAGTCGGACTTCGCTCTCACCGAACTGAACCCGCGCTACACCTTCCAGAGCTTCGTGATCGGGGAGTCCAACCGCCTGGCGTGCGCGACGGCGGAATCCATCGCGAAGTCCCCGGGGACCCAATACAACCCGTACGTGATCTACGGCGGCGTGGGACTGGGAAAGACCCATCTGATGCACGCCATCGGAAACGCCATGCGGCGCCAGCACCCCAAGGCCCGCGTTCTCTACACGACCAGCGAGCAGTTCGTCAACGAATACATCGCGGCCGTGCAGAACAACGCCCTCGACGCCTTCCGCGCGAAATACCGCTTCCTCGACTGCCTGCTCATAGACGACATCCAGTTCCTGATCGCCAAGGAGCGCTCGGAGCAGGAATTCTTCCACACCTTCAACTCCCTCTTCGACTCGCGCAAGCAGATCATCGTCAGTTCCGACCGCTCCCCCAAGGATATGTCGCCTCTTGAGCAGCGGCTCATCTCAAGGCTTGAGTGGGGCTTCGTGGCCGACATCAAGCCGCCGGACCTGGAGACGCGCATCGCGATCCTGCGCAAGAAGGCCGAGCTGGAAAGGTTCTCCGTCCCGGAGGACGTGGTCCTGTTCATCGCCTCCTCGGTCAAGACGAACGTGCGCTCCTTGGAGGGGTCGCTGATCCGGCTGAAGGCGTTCCAATCCATGACCGGGGCCGGACTGTCGGTCGAGAACGCCCGGGAGATACTCAAGGACGCCCTGTCGGCCGATGACGCCGCCCCGGTGCGCGTCGAAACAATCCAGCGCGTGGTCGCGCTGAAGTACTCGGTCGACGTCAAGGATTTGAAAGGCCATCAAAGGACCGCCTCAATCGCCCTGCCGCGGCAGGTCGCGATGTACCTATGCTGCGTGATGACGGACCAATCCTCGACCGACATCGGCCGCGCCTTCGGCGGCAAAGATCACTCAACCGTCCTCCACGCGCGAAAGAAGATCGAGAAAAAGGTCGAGGAGGACCCGTTCTTTCTAGAATTGATCAATAAGCTCCAAGCCGATATCAAGTCCGCGGATTCATGAGAGTGGATAAAGCGTGGATGGACGGCAAAAACCGTGGATAGAGGACCTCTTTGTGAAACGTGGGGGGTTCCGTGGAATATTATCCACAAGCATCCAGCCCAGGGTCCCAAGGGTGATGGGGGTTATTCACAGTTTCCCTTGCTTGATGAGTAAGAGGATGATTTAAATGAAGATAACCATCAGCAAGGAAGAACTCGCTCAAGGCGTGCAGGCGATTCAATCAGCTCTCTCTTCCAGGACGACCCTGCCCATCCTTTTAAATTTCCTCCTGGAGACCGAGGATCGCAAGGTGAAGGTGATCTCAACCGACTTGGAGATGGGCGTCAAGCACTACATCAACGCTGAAATCCAAAACAACGGCGCCATCACCATCCCCGCCAAAAAATTCGCGGATATCCTGCACAGCCTCCCTGATGTGGGGGAGGTGGAATTGTCCACGGACGCGGGCAGCAGGGTTTTCTTGAAATGCGGCCGCTCCCGTTTCGGCATCGCGGGGGCCCCAAAATCCGAATACCCCATCCTTCCTGATTTTAATAAGGCCAGCGCTTTTCAATTGCCGGCAGCCGTGGTCGGCGATATGGTGCGGAAAACCATCTTCGCGGCGTCGTCCGATGAGACCCGGCACGTTTTAAATGGGGTCTTTTGGTCGGCGAAGAATGGCGTTTTGGAGATGGTCTCCACGGACGGGCGGCGTTTGGCCGTGGTTTCTAAAACCATGCTGCCCAAGGAAAAAGAGTTCACAGTGATCGTCCCCACCAAGGTCCTGGCCGAGTTCCTGCGCCTTCTCGGCGTCTTGGGTATCCAGGATGGGGATGAGGAGAAGATGCTCGTCGCGGTGAGCGACAACCAAATCACCTTTCAGCTTAAAGGCACCACGCTTCTTTCCCGTTTGGTCGGCGGCTCCTTCCCAAACTATGAGCAGGTCATCCCGACCAAGAGAGAGGTGGTTTTCACCGCTCCCACCAAGGATCTTCTAGCGGTGACCAAGCGAGCCTCCCTTTGCGCCGTGGACCGGGGGGGATCGGTCAAGTACGCCCTTAAAAAGGGCCAGCTTCACGTGACCGCTTCCACCCAGAACAACGAATTCTCGGAGGATTTGGCGGTGGAGTACGCCGGAGGAGATTTCTCCGTCGCCTTCAACCCACAGTTCGTCGCCGACGCGCTCAAGCATGTTGACGCGGAGAAGGCGGTGTTCTCAATGACGACCCCCGTCAATCCGGCGCTGGTGGAGCCGGCGGGCGAGCGCGGCGACTACCGCTTCATCGTGATGCCGATGCGCTTGTGACGTGGACGACCAGGAAGGATCGTTGGGCGGACGCCCAGAATCTCGTGGCGGTGTTTTCGCGCCGCGTCGGAGCGCAGACGGAGCGCCTCGCGATCCTGGACTCGATTTGGAGCAAGGAGTGCGGCGCCTTCGCCCGGCATTGGGCGCTGATCGCGGTAAAGAAGGGGGTCTTGTACGTGCGGCCGGCCAGCGCGGCGGCCGCGCAGGAGCTCCACTTGAGGTCCGGAGGGCTGATCCGGTCCTTGAACAAGTACTTCAGCCGGCCGTGGATTGCCGCGGTCAGAATCACGTACCGTTAGACGACGGAGGATTTCATGTCCGACGCCGCGATGGAGACGACTGAAATGGCCAAGCAGGACGATAAGTACGACGCGTCAAAAATTCAGGTTCTCGAGGGTTTGGAAGCCGTCCGCAAGCGCCCGGCCATGTACATCGGCACCACCGGCCCGGCGGGGCTCCACCACCTGGTCTACGAGGCCGTGGACAACTCGGTCGACGAGATCCTGGCGGGGCGCTGCTCCAGCGTGGACGTCCTCCTCCATCAGGGCAACTCGGTGACTGTGGTCGACGACGGCTCGGGCATCCCCGTGGACCCGATGAAGGACCCCAAGCTCCCCGCCAACATCCGCGGAAAATCCGCGCTGGAGGTGGTCATGACCGTCCTCCACGCGGGCGGCAAGTTCGACAAAAGCGCCTACAAGGTCTCCGGCGGCCTGCACGGCGTGGGCATCTCCTGCGTCAACGCGCTGTCGGAGTGGCTCAAGGTCGAGGTGCACAAGGAAGGCAGGATATGGGTCCAAACCTACAAGCGCGGCAAACCTGACCACGACGTCAAGTCCGCGGGCAAGACCGACAGCCACGGCACCCGCGTGACGTTCAAGCCGGACCCGGATATTTTCAACGGCCATCAGCTCTCCTACGACATCCTGTCCAACCGCCTGCGCGAGCTGGCTTTCCTCAACGCCGGCGCCAAGATCAGCATCATCGACGAGCGCGAGGATAAGCGCCACACCTTCCATTACGAGGGCGGGATCTCGCAGTTCGTCAAGCACCTCAACGCCAACAAGAAGACGCTCCACGCCGAGCCGATCAACATGTCCAAGGAGAAGGACGAAGTCGGCGTGGATTTGGCCATCCAGTACAATGATGATTATTCGGAAAATGTCTTCTCTTTCGTCAACAACATCAAGACGCCGGAGGGTGGCACGCACCTAGCGGGCTTCCGCTCGGCCCTGACGCGCGTCATCAACGACTACATCAAGAAATATGACCTGCTCAAGGGCAAGAACTTCAACGTCACGGGCGACGACGTGCGCGAGGGGCTTTGCGCCGTGCTCTCGACGAAGATCCCCAACCCGCAGTTCGAGGGGCAGACCAAGTCCAAGCTCGGCAACGCCGAGGTCGAGGGCATCGTCAAGTCCATCGTCGGCGACGCGCTGGTCACGTTCTTCGAGGAAAACCCTGCGACGGCCAAGGCCGTCTGCCTCAAGGGGATCGGCGCCGCCGAGGCGCGCGAGGCCGCGCGCAAGGCCAAGGAGCTCACGCGGCGCAAGGGCGTGCTCGACGGCTCGTC
>JACQPJ010000007.1 GCA_016207605.1 Elusimicrobiota bacterium | reverse complement strand
GCGGGGGCGGCCGCGGAGCTGGGCTGCGTCTACGACGCGGTGCGCCTGATCCGCCGCGAGCTGGCCGGGAAGGTGCCGCTCATCGGCTTCGCGGGCGCGCCGTTTACGCTGGCCAGCTACATGGTCGAGGGCGGGCCCTCCGACCATTATCTCGCCGTCAAGCGCATGATGTCCGACCGGCCCGAGCTCTGGGACGCGCTGATGCGCAAGGTCCGGCGCGTCACGGTCGAGTACCTGGAGGCCCAGATCGCGGCCGGGGCCGAGGCGGTCCAGCTCTTCGACTCCTGGGTCGGCGCGCTCTCGCCCGAGCAGTACCGCCGGCACGCGCGTCCGCACTCGGCCTGGGCGCTGGAGCGCTTGAAGAAGACCGGCGTGCCGGTCTTGTCCTTCGGCACGGGCACGAGCGGCTTCTTGGAGGACTTCGCGGCCGCGGGCGGCGACGTGATCGGGCTGGATTGGCGCGTCGACCTGGACGCGGCGCGGAAAAGATTGGGAGCGCGCGCGGTCCAGGGAAACTTGGATCCGGCCCTGCTGTTCACGGACAAGAAAAATCTGAAGCGCGCCGTGAAGGACGTGTTGGACCGGAACGACGGACGCAAGGGGCATGTTTTCAACCTCGGACACGGCATCCTGCCGGGGACGCCCGTTGAAGCCGTGTCCGAGGTCGTGAAATGGGCGCATGAGATGAGCGCGCGATGAAGGCGCCGCCGCGCAAGGTCGTCGTGCTGGGCGCCGGGATCGCCGGCCTGGTCGCGGCGCGCGAGCTCTCGCGGCGCGTCACCTCCGACGGCCTCGTGGAGGTCGAGGTTTTGGAGGCCTCCCCGCGCATCGGCGGCAAGATCCGCACCGAGGTCCTCGACGGCGCGACGATCGAGACCGGGCCGGACAGCTTCGTCGCCGCCAAGCCCGAGATGCTCGAGCTGGTTGGCGAGCTCGGCCTGGAGGGCGGCCTGATCTGGACGGCGCCCGACGCGCGGGTCGGCGTCCTGCGCCGGGGCCGCCTCGTGCCGCTTCCCGCGGGCATGAACCTGGCCGCGCCGACCCGCCTCCTGCCCTTGGCGTTCTCCCCGCTGTTCTCCTGGCGCGCCAAGCTGCGCATGGCGATGGAGCCGTGGATCCCGCCGCGCCGAGACGGGGCGGACGAGTCGCTGGCCGCCTTCCTGCGCCGCCGCCTGGGCGAGGAAGCCGTGGAGGTCCTGGGCGGCCCCTTGCTGGCCGGCATCTACGCGGGCGACCCGGAGCGCCTGAGCGCGGCCAGCGCCTTCCCCCAACTGGTGGCGATGGAGCGTCGCGGAGGCTTGGCGCGCGCCCTATGGACGCGCCGGCCCGCCCCGCGCCCGGGGACGCCCGGCGCCTTCGCCACGCTCAAGGGCGGGCTCTCGCGCGTGGTCGAGGCTCTGGCGCGGGCCCTGCCGCCGCGGCGCGTGCGCACCGACTGCCCGGCCCTGGCCCTGCGCCGCCGCGGCGGGCGCTGGGAGGTGCTGACGGCGCGCGGGACCGTGACCGCCGACGCGGTCGTGGCCGCCGTTCCCGCTCCGGTCCTCGCGGATATCATCGGCGGGCTGGACGCGGAGCTGGCCGCGCGCCTGCGCGAGATTCCCTTCGTCTCCACGGCGGTCGCCACGCTGGTCTACGACGCTGCGGCCCTGCCGCGGCCCCTGCCGGGCGTGGGGTTCCTGGCGCCGCGCGGCGAGGGAGCCGCGATCGCGGCCGCCACGTTCTCCTCCAACAAGTTCCCGGCGCGCGCGCCGGAGGGCCTGGCCGTGGCGCGCGCCTTCGTGGGCGGAGCGGGGCGGGAGGGCGACGCCGAGGACGAGCCCGCGGCCATCGCGGCGCGGGTGCGCGAGGACTTCAACCGCATCCTCGGCCTCGGCGGGCTGGCTCCTCGCGCGGCGCTCACGACCCGCTGGCTCAAGGCCAACCCGCAGTACGAGGTGGGCCATGGCCGGCGTCTGGAGCGGCTGGAGTCCCTGCTCAAGGGGCATCCGGGACTGGCGCTGGCGGGCTGCTCCTACCACGGGGTGGGCCTGCCCGATTGCGTGCGCTCGGGCCGCCGGGCGGCCGCGCAGGTCCTGACGTCCGCGTCTTGGAGGAATCATGCTCAAACTGGATTGGCTTAGCCTTCTCATCGCGCTGGGCCTGGGCGCCGTCATCGGCCTGGAGCGAGAGCTCAGCGACAAGGCCGCGGGCCTGCGCACCAACATCCTCATCTGCCTGGGCTCGTGCCTGTTCACGGTCGTCTCGCGGGAGCTCTTCGGCATGAGCGACGCCCATATCACGGGGCAGATCGTGGCGGGCGTCGGCTTCCTCGGCGCGGGCTCCATCATGCGCGACGGCGAGCACGTGACCGGCCTGACCACCGCGGCCACGATCTGGGTCGTGGCCGCCATCGGCCTGGCGGCCGGCTACCAGCGCTATTCGCTCGCCGCGGGAACGACGATCCTGGTCCTCGTCGTCCAGATCGCGTTCCCGCGCCTCGACGCGCTCATCGACGACCTGCGCCGGCGCCACATCTTCCGGATCACGGCGGACTTCGACGACGAGGTCTTGGAGCAGATCAAGGCCGTCTTCCGCGATTCAGGGCTGGAGATCATAGACCACAAGATCATGAAGAAGGACGGGCTCTACTACGGAGAATGCCATGTCACGGGGCCGCGCCGGCGCCAGAAGGAGGTCGCGCGGCGCCTGCTCGAGAATGCGCGCATCCGGGAGCTCCGGTACTAAGGGCCCTAATGGTGAACAACCCCTGATGGACTCCGCGCGGGTCCAGTCGGCGCTGGGCGCGCTGGGCCAGCCTCCCTACCGGTGGGACCAGGTGCGCCGCGCCGTCTTCGACGGGGCGGCCTCCTACGACGAGGTCCCGGGCCTGCCCGCGCTCGCGCGCTCGACGCTCGCCGAGAGAGCGCCGATCCTGAGCCTGCGCGCGCGCCGCGTCGAGGCCTCGTCCGACGGCCGCGCCCGCAAGGCGCTGCTCGACCTCCCCGACGGAAGCTCCGTGGAGACCGTGCTTCTGCGCCCCAGCGAGCGCCGCTGGACGGCCTGCATCTCCTCGCAAGTCGGCTGCGCCGTCGCCTGCACCTTCTGCGCGACCGGGCTCATGGGCCTTGCGCGCAGCCTGACCCCCGAGGAGATCACCGACCAGGTTCTCTTTTGGCGCCAGTACATGCGCCGCGAAGGCCTGCCGGGGCGCCTCGACAACGTGGTCTACATGGGCATGGGCGAGCCTTTTTCCTGCTATGACCGGGTCGCCGCCAGCCTGCGCGTCCTCATGGACCAGCGCCTCTTCGGCATGGGCGCGCGGCATCTCTCGGTCTCGACCTCGGGCGTGGCGCCGCGCATCGTCCAGTTCGGCCGGGACTTTCCGCAGGTCAACCTGGCCCTCTCGCTCCACGCCGCGACCGACGCGCTGCGCTCGCGGCTGGTCCCCATGAACAAGGCCTACGATCTGAAGGCCTTGGCCGCCGCGCTCAAGGAGTACCTGGCGGCGGCCAACCGCAAAATTTTCTTCGAGTACGTCCTGCTTAAGGGAGAGAACGACCGCGCCCAGGACGCCCGCGCGCTCTCGGCCTGGCTGGAGGGACTGGGCCCGCGGGAACTTCTGCACGTCAATCTCATCGTCTTCAACCAGACGGACACGCCGCACCGCCCCTCCAGCGAGACCGACGCGCGCCGCTTCCAGAGCCTCGTCCTCGGCGCGGGCTTCAAGGCGACGGTGCGGCAGAACCTGGGGCGCGACATCGACGGCGCCTGCGGGCAATTGGCGGTGCTGGAGGAACGCGCGTGACCAACGACGCTCAACGCCCCTCGCGGGCGCGCTATGGGAAGATCAAGACGGCCCTCGACCTCAAATGGCGCCGCCGCCGGCCCCAGCCCGAGCGCATGACCCGCGAGCTGGTGGACGCCCTGTGGGAGACGTTCGGGGACCAGCCCTGGACCTGGTGCGGGTTCTGGACGCCCGCCGATGGGGGAATCTTCCAGCCGGGTCCGGCGCGTCCCGCGCCCGCCGCGGTCCCGGCGCCGCCCGGCGGCCTGCTGGGCGAGGCCCTGGCCCGCGGCCAGCCACGCCTGGGCCCGGGTGTCATCGCGGTGCCCGCGCTCGACCGCGACGGCCGGGTCTGGGCCGTGTTCGAGGCCCGCTCCGCGGCTGCCTTCGACGAAATGGACGCGCGCTGGCTGGAGCGCCTGCTCAAGTCCTTCCAGGTCCTGGAGCCTTCCGCGACGCCGCCTGGACCCTCCCCCGCGGATAAGACATAATCACGAAGAAAGAATGGGGTTTAAAAATATTTCTCCTCCGTTTCTTCCAGGCCGACGGCGCGGTCTCTTTGTGTCTTTGTGTCTTTGTGGTTTGCCGTTTTTATCCGCGTGCTCCGAGGTGAACGTGCGGCCGCCGCAGGCCTATCCGGCGCCGGGCGCCTCGGCCGAAGCGGCGGGGGGCGGGGCCGCGGTGGACCCGCAGATCACGTCCGTCCTGGTCCAGCTCGCCGAAGGCCGCTCCTCCTTCGCCCGCGACCTGAGCGGCTCCGAGGGGACTCCGGTCGCCGACATCCTGGCGCTGGGCTCGCCCGTGGGCTACAACCTGCGCAACCGCTTCCTCAACCTCGGCATCCCGCTGACGGAGGGCTTCGCCTCCGCGGCCGACCCGGTGTTCCGCCAGCGGCTCCTGGAGCTGGCGCGCTGGGACAAGAACGGCGAGACGCGCTCCGCCGCGCTCCTCGCCCTGGCCCGCACCCGCGACGTCCGCTGGCTGACGGTCTTCAACGAGGCGCTCGTCCATCTCGACGCCTCCGTGCGCTTCGGCGCGCTGGAGGCCCTGGCGACCTGGGGGCAGCCGGAGCGGGCGATGCCCCTGCTTGCCGCGGCCGCCGAAAAGGACTCCCAGCCGATCCTGCGCGTCTACGCCGCGGGAGGGCTGGCGCGGCTGGGCGATCCCGCGGGCCTGGCGCGCCTGCGCCTGTTCCTCGACGACCCCTCGTGGGTGGTCCGGGCCATGGCCGCCAAGTTCATCGGCGAGCGCGGCACGGCCGAGGACTACGTCCGGCTCCTCAACCGCGTCGACACTGAGGCTGGCAACGACTTCGTCACGGCCGAGCTCTGCGTGTCCGCCCTAAAGCTCTTCCCCAAGAAGCTCGCCGCCGACAAGGCGTCGGTGGCCGTCGCGCCTCCTCCCGTGTCGGCGCCCCTCAATGGCGGCCTGGTCCTGGACCGGGAGCTCCAGTACCAGCTCGACCCGCTCGTCGTCACCGCCCCGCGCGTCAAGGTCTCCCAGGCCGACCTCATCGACCCGCGCATCAACCGGCACCTCCTGCGCCTCCTCCAGCAGCGCATGAACGCGCGTCCCGACGCAACCGCCCAGCTCGACCCCCAACTGACGGTCCTTGGCCGGCTCTCGACCCTGGCCGGCTACAGCCTCAAGACCCGCTACACGGAGCTGGGCTTCCTGCTGACCGAAGGCTTGGCCGGAGCGGCCGATTTCACCCTCCAGTCCCAGCTCGAGAACGCGGCGCGCCTGGGCACCAACGTCCAGATTCGAGCCGCCGCGCTCGTGGCCCTGGCCTACGCCAAGGACGCCCGCCACCTGTCCCTCTTCCAGGGCGCGCTCAACGACCCCAACATCACCGTGCGCTTCGCCGCGCTGGAGTCCCTGCTCATCCTCAACGACGCCTCCGCGCAGATCCAGGTCGCCGGCCTGGCGCGCACCGACCGCTCCCTGGCCGTGCAGATCTACGCGGCGGCGGGCATGTGGCGCGCCGGGGACGTCTTCGGCCGGGAGATTCTCCTGCGCTCCCACGAGAACCCCGACTGGTTCGTGCGCGCCATGGCCGCCCACTACCTGGGCGAGCTGGGCAGCCCCGACGAGGCCTGGCGCCTCCAGCGCGCCCTGACGTTCGAGCAGGACCCGTCGGTGAAGGTCGAATTGGCCGATGCCCTGCTCAAGATCGCAGCCCGTGGAGGAGCCCCGCAATGACATCGTCCCTGACGTCAGTCTCGCTGGTCGGCGGAGAGTGGGTGATCTGGGTCCTGGCCGCGGCTTCGATCGCGGCTTTGGCGGCGGCCATCGACCGCGTTCGCCTCCTCCGCGCGGAGGCGCGCGCGCTGGCGGGCCTGCGCCCCGCCTTCCTGGCGGCCCTGCGCGGCGCCGACCCCGCCGCGGCCTCGCGCGCGCTCGCGGCGCATCCGGGCGCGGCCGCGCGGGCCCTGGGCGAGGCCTTGTCCCGCCGCGGCGACGGGGCGGAGGCGGTCTCCGCCCAGCTTTTCGCCGCGCTCGCCGACGAGCGGCGCTTCCTCGAGCGCCGCCTGCTCTGGCTGGGCACGCTGGGCAACAACGCGCCCTTCATCGGCCTTTTCGGCACGGTGCTGGGGGTCATCAAGGCCTTCCACGACCTGGCGCGCAGCGGCGCGGGGCCGGAGGTCGTCATGGCCGGCCTCTCCGAGGCGCTGGTCGCCACGGCCGCGGGCCTGCTCGTGGCCATCCCCTCCGTGCTGGCCTTCAACGTCCTGCAGAAGTCCGCGCGCGACCTCCTGGCCGAGACCGAGGCCCTGGGCCGGCGCCTGAGCGTTGTCGCCCGCGCCGAGGCCTAGGTGTTATGACCCATTCCTCAGCACATCTGTGCCGAGCCCGAAGGGTCGAGGCCTAGGGAGCCCGCGTGCAGGCCGACTCCGGCGACGAGCCCATCACCGCGATCAACGTCACGCCCCTGGTGGACGTGGTCCTGGTCGTGCTCATCATCTTCATGGCGACCGCGCCCATGATCGCGCGCCGCGCGCTCAAGGTGGACGTGCCCCGCGTGGCCCACCATGAGCGCGCCGCCGTCCGGTCCCTCGCGGTCGCTCTCGACGGGGCGCGGCGCCTGACCCTGGACGGGCGCGAGATCGCGCCCGAGGCGCTCAAGGGCGCGCTCGCCGCCGCCGTGGCGGAGCGTCCCGACCAGCCCGTCTCGGTCGCCGCCGACAGGGCGCTTCCCTACGGCGAGGTGGCGCGCCTTCTCGACGACATCCGCGGGGCCGGCGTGCGCAAAGTCGGCCTGGAGGTGCGCGGCCGGTGACGCCGCCTGAGGGGGCGACGGCTCCCAAGGCTCCGGATTTCTCCCGTTCCCTGGCCTGGTCGGCCGCGGCGCACGCCGCGCTTCTGGGCTTGGCTCTCGGGCTGGGGCCGCGCCTGCGCGATCTCCTCGTCCCGCCGCCGGCGGAGATCGAGATCACCAGCACCTTTCTCGGCGACGGTCCCGCCCGGCTCGGCGCGCCCAAGCCTCTCGTACCGGGCGTTCCCGCCAAGGTCAACGTGACGCCCGAGGTCGTCCCCCTCGAGCCGGCGCCGCCCGCTCCGCCCAAGGACTGGGTCCTGCCCGGTCCCGGCACCAAGGTCCTGGAGGAGCTGGAGGCTCCCGCGCCCACGCCCGGCGGCGCGCCCGGCGGCACGGGCACCGCCGCCAAGACCGGCGGCTCGGGCGAGGGCTCCGACGAGGGCGTCGTCGGCGGCACGGGCCACGGCGGCACGCCGCTCTCCGCGTTTCCCCGTCTCTTAAACCGCGACGAGGTCCTGGCCGCCCTCAAGCGCCTCTATCCCGAGAGCGAGCGCGCCGCCGGCCGCGAGGCCGACGTTTTGCTCATGATCCATGTGGGCCTGGACGGAGCCGTCGCCTCCGTGGACGTGACCCGTCCCGCCAGCCCCGCCTTCGACGGCTCCGCCCGCCGCGTGGGCCTGCTGATGCGCTTCTCGCCCGCCCTGGGCCTCAACGGCCGGCCCGTCCCCGTGCGCCTGCCCCAGCTCGTCCAGTTCCGCCTGACGGATTAAATCTGGCTCGGGAGGGCTGAACGGCCCTATGCGTCCAAGCTCTTGCCGGGGAGCAGTCCCTTTAGGAATTCCTCGCAGGGCATGCAGAGGATGTCGCGCCGCTTCAAGCGCTCCTGGCCGCGGTATAAAAACAGCGCTTTAGCTTCCGGGTAATCCTCACGAAACGTCCTCAGGCCGCGCAAGTCCTCATCGCGCACACGGTCCCCGTTTTTCACTTCCACGGCCCAAAAATCATGCGGCCCATAGACCACGAAGTCCACTTCCACGCCGGAACGGGTGCGCCAGAAAGCCAATTGGTTCTGCTCCCCGCCGTAAGCGTTCCATGCCTTCAGGTGCTGGGCGACCAGGCCTTCCAAGGCGGGGCCGTCGATTTCTTCCGGGCGATCCAGGGGTCCATGGGGACGGAGCGTTCTGAATACGCCGGCGTCGAAGAGATAAAATTTGGGATGGACGGAAACGGCGCGCTTCGCCCGTTTTGTGAAGACGGGCAACCGGAAGGCCAGCAAAAGGTCTTCTAAAATATCGACGTAGTTCGCCACGGTCTTACGTTCGACCTCGCACTCGCGCGCCACGTTGTTAAGACTCAGAAGACCGGCATGCGAGAAGCTGATGATTTCCAGGAAGCGGGAGAAATTGCCCACGTTTCTGACCAAGCCTTCCATCTGAACCTCTTCGCGCACGTAGAGCGCGGCGTAGGCGCGCAGCACGTCGTCGGGGTCCTTGTCCTTCCAGACCAACGGGAGCAGGCCATGGAGGAGCGCCCGCTTGAGATCGAAGCGCGAAACGATTTCCGCGGCCATAAAGGGGTGCATGGTCCGAACCACGGCCCGACCAGCCAGCAGATCGACCCCCGTCCGCTTCAGCTTCCGGGAACTGGAGCCGGTTAAAATGAAGGTCAGCCCTCTTTTTTCCTCGATCAAGGCATGAATCACCGGCAGAAGGGCCGGAATCTTCTGCACCTCATCGACGATGATCGCTCGTTTGCGCGGGTTGCCCTGGACCAAATCCCGCAGCCGTTCCGGCCTGGCCGCGTAGCGCCGGAAGGCGTCCGGGGAAAGGAGATCAATGCGCAGGGCCTCTTTAAAAATCTCCTGCGTCCAGGTCGATTTGCCCGTCCCGCGAGGGCCGAAGAGAAAGAAGCTCTTGTCCGGCCTCGTCAAAAATCGACTTACTAATTCCATATTGAGACTCATTATGGAGTTAGTATATCCAAAGTGCCAAATTTAGTCAATCCGCCGCGCCGGCTAGCCGGCGAGGGCGCGGTCGACGACGCGCAGGACGTCCTCGCCGTAGCGGGTTTTCTTGAGGTCGGAGAGGGGCGCCAGCGCGTCGCCGCCGCGCCGGCAGGCGCAGGCCGCGATCTGGCGCAGGCTGTCGCTGGAGAGGATGACCACGGGCTCGATGTCGTCGCGCTGGGCGCGCTCCTTGCGCCATAGGCGCAGGGCCTCGAAGACCTTCCACTCGTCGTCGGGCATGCGGCGGGCCTCGGCGCGAGGCGGGCGCGTCGGGGGCGGCGCGGTCTTTCCCCGCTTCACGCAGTCCAGCAGCCCCGCGCCGAAGCGCTCCAGGATGTAGGGCGTCATGCCCTTGACCGCGGCCAGCGCCTCGCGCGTCTCGGATTGGGCCTGGGCCACGCGCAGCATCAGGTCCTCGGGCATGACCCGGAAGGCGGCGCGGTCGCGCGCCTCGGCCTGCTTCTCCCGGTAGAGCCAGATCTCGCGCAGGGCCGCCAGGGTCCGGTGGCCCAGCTCCTGGCGGGCGACCAGCTTCCAGTAGCCCTCCGGGTCGAAGGCCCGGACCACGGGCTCCAGGGCCTCCAGCTCGCGGAAGGCCTCGGCCGCGTCCTCCGCCCGGCCCTTTCCGGCCAGGAGCTTTTTCTGCTCGTCGGCAAGCGCGAGGAGGTAATGCGTGTCGCCCTGGGCGTAGTGGAGCATCTCCGGGGTGAGCGGGCGCCGGCCCCAGTCCGCGCGCTGGAGCTTCTTGGAGACCACGACGCCGAAGTGCCGCTCGATGGCCGCGGCCAGGCCCAGCTCCTTGATGCCGAGCGCGCGCGCCGCGATCATCGTGTCGAAGAGGTTGGCGAAGCGGAAGCCGTAGTCGCGCTTGAGGCAGAGCACGTCGTACTCGCCGGCGTGGAAGACCTTCTCGATCCGGGCATCGGCCAGGAGGGGCCCCAGCGCGCCCAGGTCCGCGAAGGCGAGGGGATCGACGATGTAGTCTTCCTCGGGCGATGAGATCTGCACCAGGCAGACGCGCTCCTTGTAGGCGTAGAAGCCGTTGGACTCGGTGTCGAAGGCCAGGCGGCCGTGGCGCCCCAGCTCCGCGCACACCTCCTCGAGATGCTCGCGGGCCGTGACCAGCGTCGCGGGCTTGCGGTCCGGGCTCACTCGGCGGAAAGCTGCGAGAGCTCGGCCGAGCGCTTGGCCGCGGTCGTGATCGCGTCGATGAGCACGGAGCGCAGGCCGCGGCTCTCCAGGACGTGAAGGGCGTTGATGGTCGTGCCGCCGGGGGTGGTCACGTCGTCCTTGAGGATGGCCGGGTGGCGGCCGGTCTCCAGGACGAGCTTGGCCGCGCCGAAGACGGTCTGCGCGGCGAGCTTGGCGGCCACGGCGCGGGGCAGGCCCATCTTGACGCCG
>JACQPJ010000021.1 GCA_016207605.1 Elusimicrobiota bacterium | reverse complement strand
CGCCAAGGCGCCCCGTCGGAGTGGCAAGTGACACGCCCTGACCGCCTGAGACTCGGGCTCGTGGTTGCCGCCGCGCTGTGCTGCGCCGCGCCCGTCCTGGTCGGAACCGGCCTGGCCGCCGCCGCCCTGGGTGTCGTGCGGCAGCACTGGGGCTGGTTGGCGGCAGGCTCGGGGCTGGTCGCAGCAGTCGTGCTTCTACGGGTCCGCCGCGCCGGGGCGGCGTAGCCGTTTTCTTGTTGCCCGGCCGGATCCCCCGGCTGGTATTGAACGCTGCACCTCTTAGAGGAGTCGACAATGCGTCCCGCTCTCTTGATCGCCACCGGTCTGCTGTGTGCTCTTGCGCCCGTCGCTGCCCAATCGCAGGAGCGTGTAGATCGCGTTTCGGGCCAGAACTTTCAGACAACCGTCAAACAACTCGAGACCGCACTGCAAAGCCGCGGGTTCATGATCGTGGCGCGTGCCGACCATCAGAACATGCTCCGCATGGTAGGTGCGAACACGAAGGGCGCCCTTACGGTCGAGTTCGGCAAGCCCGACATGATGAAAATGCATCTGCCGGCCCACCCGGAGATCGGCCTCGAGATGCCGATGCGGATCTATCTGTGGGAGCGTGCGGACGGAAAGACCGTCGTGAGCTACCACCGGCCCTCGGCAGTGTTCGCCGCCTACGGGCCCGATCTCAAGATGATGGGCGACATGATGGACCCGATGTTCGACCAGATTGCCGCCGACGCGACGAAGTAGGAGAGGAAGGCCGATGTTGGTCACCTGGCTTGACCTCGCGTTCGTGGCGTTGGGCCTGGCGGCCGTGGGCTACGCCTTGTGGCGCCGGCCCCGCCCGCGTGAAGTGACGCCGTCGCCTCCCGTCAGCTCGGGCGAACTGGTCCTCACGGTGCTGGCGGCCGTGCCCGCAGCGGTCGGGCCGAACCTGCTGGTTGTGGCGCTGACCCCTGGCATGCCCGCGATGCCCGTGTTGACGCGCGTTGCGCTGCTGCCATCCATCGGTCTTCTCGTGCTTGTCTGGCTCGGCGCGCGGGCGGTTGGCTATGGGCGGCTCGCGAACCGTATCGAGACGGGCGTCTGGGTGGGGTTCGTGGCCACCGCGGCGTTGGACGCCCTGCGCCTGGTGAGTTTCAGCCTGGGGTTCTTGCCGGGGAACATGCCGCGGATGTTCGGCGTGCTCATTCTCGATCAAATGGCGATGGGCCCGACGTTACGCTCCGACCTCGCCGGCGGACTGTACCACTACTGGATCAGCGCGTGCTTCGGTTTGGCGTATACGCTGTTGGTCGGGCGGACCCGGTGGTGGGGCGGCCTGATCTGGGGGTTGATCATCGAGGTCGGGATGATGACGACCGCGCCGATGGTGGTTGCAATGGATACGGGCTTCTTCGGGCTCAAGCTCGGCAAGGGCATCCTCAACGGGGTCTTCCTGGGCAGCCTGGTCCCGCACATCTCGTACGGTATCGTCCTCGGTCTGCTGCTCGAGCGGTACGTGGCGCATCGCGGCACGCTGCTCGCCTTGCTACGCGCGGCGTGGCAGCATCCCATCACCACGATCAGACCGGGCCGCAGGTATGCAGCACGGTAGCGACGGGGTGAACCGGACGCTGGGCTTCGGAGCGTGCAACCAAGGCCGGGATGGTCGGCTCCGCAGTGGCGCTCCTGTGCTGCGCGGGAGTCGCCCCCCGTGATCGCGGTACTCTCGGCGCTCGGCTTGGGACTCCTGTTGCGCGATGCAATCCTCATTCCCCTGCTATTCGTGGGTCTTGGGGTGACGGTGCCTGGGCTGTGGCAAGGTCGCCGTTGCCACGGCCGGAGTCGGCCGCTGGTGGCTGGGCTCCCCGGGAGCCTCGTCACGGTGGGTGGCGTTCTTGTTTGGGTTCCGCTGGCGTTTGTCGGATT
>JACQPJ010000020.1 GCA_016207605.1 Elusimicrobiota bacterium | reverse complement strand
TACAAGCTCATCGCCTCCAAGGAGGGCTGGAGCCTGGGCCGCCAAAAATACGCCGACCTCAACCGCCTGGGCCTGGGCGTCGTCGAGGAGGGCGGTGTCCTCGTGACCTGCTCCTGCTCGGGGCTGTTGCCCTGGGAGGAGTTCCAGCAGGTCGTGCGCACGGCCGCGGGCTCGGCTGGGCGGCGCGTGCAGATTCTGCGCAAGAGCGGTGCCGGCGCCGACCATCCCTTCGCCGCCGATCACCCCGAGGGCGAGTACCTCAAGGTTCTCTGGTGCCGCGTCTGGGAGCCGGCCGCGCGCCGGCGCGCGAATGATATAATCGGCCCAGCCGTTCCCTCATGAGCGACGAACCATCGTCCCCCCTCGGCCGCCTCCGGCGCTTTTTTTTCGGCGCCCCGCGGGACTTGCGGGACCCCCAGCTTTACCACCGCGTCTCCCTGGTGGCCTTCCTGGCCTGGGTGGGCCTGGGCGCCGACGGGCTCTCCTCGTCCTGTTACGGACCCGAAGCCTCCTTCAAGGTCCTGGGCGAGCACGCCTACCTGGCGGTCTTCCTGGCCATGGGCATCGTGGCGACGGTCTTCATCATCTCCTACGCCTACTCGCGGGTCATCGAGCATTTCCCCTTCGGCGGCGGCGGCTACACGGTGGCCTCCCGCCTGCTGGGGCCGCGCTGGGGGCTGATCTCGGGCGGCGCCCTGTTGCTCGATTACTTCCTGACCATCACGGTGTCCATCGTCGCCAGCGTGGACGCCTTCTTCAGCTTCCTGCCCGCCGAACACCTGCGCTGGAAGCTCCCCCTCGCGGCCGTCCTCATCGTCGGGCTCACGATCCTCAACTTGCGCGGCGTCAAGGAGTCCATCCAGGCGCTGGTCCCGATCTTCCTGGCCTTCGTGGCGACGCACTTGGCGCTCATCCTCGGCACGCTGTTCGTCCACGCCCGCGAGGTGCCGGCCCTCGCCGGCGGCATCCGCGCCGACCTGCGCTCCGGACTGGCCACGCTGGGCGTGGCCGGCATGGCCGGCCTGTTCCTGCGCGCCTACGCCATGGGGGCCGGCACCTACACGGGCATCGAAGCGGTCTCCAACGGCCTGCAGATCATGCGCGAACCCAAGGTGGAGACCGGCAAGCGCACGATGATCTACATGGCGGCGTCCCTGGCCTTCACGGCCGGCGGCATCATTCTCTGCTATCTCCTCGTGGGCGCCCGCCCCACGGACGGGCAGACCATGAACGCGGTCCTGGCCCAACGCTTCGTCGAGCGCGTGGGCTGGGGCTCCGGCCTAGGGCACGGCTTCGTGGTCCTGACCATGGCGGCGGAAGCCGCCCTGCTCGTCATCGCCGCCCAGGCCGGCTTCGCGGACGGACCGCGCATCATGGCCAACATGGCCCAAGACTCCTGGCTGCCGCACCGCTTCGGCTCCCTGTCCGACCGCCT
The DNA here is from genome assembly GCA_016207605.1 of Elusimicrobiota bacterium. GTDB lineage: Bacteria > Elusimicrobiota > Elusimicrobia > UBA1565 > UBA9628 > GWA2-66-18. Next base: position 9,522 of record JACQPJ010000020.1, on the reverse strand, counting down.
CACCGTGCAGGACGGCGTGCTGGTGATGTCGGCGGCCTCGCTGCTCCTCCTCCTGCATACGGGCGGGGACATCACCACGCTCGTGATCATGTACTCGATCAACGTGTTCATCACCTTCTGCCTCACCCAGGCCGCCATGATCCGCTTTGGGATCCGCGACCGGCGGGAGCACGCCGACTGGAGGAAGCAGATCGCCGTGCACCTGATCGGCTTCGTGCTGTGCCTGGGGATGCTCGTCCTCAACGTGGCGATGAAGTTCCGCGAGGGCGGCTGGGAGACCATGCTCCTCACCGGCGCCATCATCGGCTTCTGCGTCCTGATTCGCCGCCACTACGACGGCGTCCGGCGCGACCTCTCGCGCCTCGACGAGGTCCTGACCCATCTGCCGGCCTCCACCTCGGGCGCGGCCTGCGCGCTCGACCGCAAGGCTCCCACCGCGGTCCTGCTCGTGGGCGGCTACGGCGGCCTGGGCGTGCACTCCATCCTCTCCATCCAGCGTCTCTTCCCCGGCCACTTCAAGAACTTCGTCTTCGTCTCCGTCGGCGTCATCGACGCGGCGACCTTCAAGGGCGTCGAGGCCGTCGAGGAGGTGCGCCGGCACACCGAGGACGCGCTGAGCCGCTACGTCGCGCTCGCGCGCGGCTGGGGCCTGGCCGCGGAATCCCGCATGGGCCTGAGCACCGAGGTGATGGAGGAGGCCGAGCGCCTCTGCGTCCAGGCCTCCCGGGATTACCCCCGCGCCATCATCTTCGCTGGCAAGCTCGTCTTCCAGCACGAGCGCTGGTACCAGCGCTTCCTGCACAACGAGACCGCCTTCCAGCTCCAGCGCCGCCTGCAGTTCGCCGGCCTCAACTCCATGGTCCTGCCGGTGCGCGTGCTCTCCCCCGCGGGAGCTTAAGCGGCTTTTTTCCAGACGAGGCGGACCATGTGCCCCGCGCGTCCCCGGCCGACGATGGTCAAGGTTTTCCCGGAGACCCTGGCCGTGCGCTCCAGGCGGACCCCGATGCGGTCGACGTCCGCCGAGTGCAGGATGACGTGGGCGAGGGCGCCTTTTTCCCCCAACTCCCAGCGCCCGGCGTAGAAGAGCATGTCCCGCAGCTCGCGGCTGAGGCCCGGGCCGGACTCGTCGCCGCCGTTGATCGCGACGAACATGTAGCCGTCGGGCGTGTAGGAGAGGAGGCCCTCCGGCCGGCGGCCCCAGGGCCGGACGTCCCCCTCCCTCGGCGAGTCCACCACGTCCACCGACTTCAGCCGCCAGGTCCCGACCAATCCCGACTTCGACAAGGAGCGAGGCATAAGAAGGCCCTCCGTGCGTCCTTAAACATCATACCAGAACCACTCCTAGATGCGATAAGCCCTTCCTCAGCGCATCTGTGCCGAGCCCGAAGGGTCGAGGCCTAGAACCGAAAACCTGTCTGCGGCCGGACTTGCCGACCGGGAAAATAAGCTAGGATTGCGCCCATGGAAAAGACCCTGTCCTCCTCAGTTCCGGCCGGCACGCCGAACCTCAGGGGGCCGCTGGACAGGCTGTGGAGGCGCAAGAGCCTCGATCAGCTCGCCGGCGACGCCGAGAGGGCGCAGGGCCTGTCCCGGTCCCTGGGACCCGTGGAGCTCGTGGCCCTGGGCATCGGGGCAATCATCGGGGCCGGCATCTTCCTCACCGTGGGCACGGCGGCCGCGGGGCAGACCGACGCAGCCGGCGCGGTGGTGCGCTACGGAGCGGGCCCGGCCATCATCGTCTCCTTCCTGGTGACCGCGGTCGTCTGCGGCTTCGCGGCGCTCTGCTACGCCGAGATGGCCTCCATGATCCCCATCTCCGGCTCGGCCTACACCTACGCCTACGCGACCATGGGCGAGCTGGCGGCCTGGATCATCGGCTGGGACCTGCTCATCGAGTACGCGGCGGGCAACGTGGCCGTGGCCATATCCTGGTCGGGCTACTTCAACGCCATGCTGCACAACCTCGGGATGCTGGTCGGCTCCGCGGTCGGCAGTCCGGACTGGAACTGGGGCATCCCGGCCTGGCTGGCCGTCTGCCCCAAGGGCGCCCCGCCCGAGGTCTTGGCGGCCGCGCCGCGCCTGTTCGGCGTCCCGATCGTCTTCAACCTCTTCGCCGTGCTCGTCGTGCTGGCGCTGACCTGGCTGCTGGTCGTCGGCGTCAAGGAGTCGAGCCGCTTCAATACGATCATGGTCTCCGTCAAGCTCGCCATCCTCCTTTTCTTCGTCTACATCGGGCTGCGCTTCTTCGACGTTCGCAATTGGGTTCCGGCCGGCTCCGCGTCGACTTGGCAGGGGTTCGCGCCCAACGGCTGGCGCGGCATCCTCTCGGGGGCCTCCATCGTCTTTTTCGCCTACATCGGCTTCGACGCGGTCTCCACGGCATCGGAGGAAGCCAAGAGCCCCAAGCGCGACATCCCCATCGGCATCCTGGGCTCGCTGGTCGTCTGCACCCTTGTCTACGTGGCCGTAGCCGCGGTGCTGACCGGGATGGTTCCCTTCCAGACGCTCAACAACGCCGAGCCTCTGACCTCCGCCATCGAGGCGCACGCCGGACAGCTCGGCGGCGGCTGGCTGCGCGCGTCGGCGTTCCTGGTAGCCCTCGGCTCCGTGGTCGCGCACACGGCCGTGCTCCTCGTCTTCCAGATGGGCCAGCCGCGCATCTTCTTCTCCATGTCGCGCGACGGCCTGCTTCCCGCCTGGTGCGCGAAGATTCACCCCAAATACCGCACGCCCGTCGTGACCACCGTGCTCACGGGCGTGGTCGTGGCCGCGTTCGCGGGGTTCTTCCCCATCGACGAGATCGTCGACCTCACCAACATCGGCACGCTCTTCGCCTTCGCGCTGGTCTGCGCCGGCGTCCTCATCCTGCGCGTGACGGACCCCGGACGCGAGCGCCCCTTCAAGACGCCGCTCGTCTGGCTCTGCGCGCCCCTGGGCATCCTCTGCTGCCTGGTCCTGATGCTCTTCCTTCCCCGCATCACCTGGGTGCGCTTTCTCGTCTGGCTGCTCATCGGGCTTGCGTTCTACCTGACCATGGTCGTCTGGAACGACAACCTCCAGCGCGCGGGCGCGCCTCCGGCGGCGGCGCGGCGGCGCGCGGGCCTCGCCGGCGGCGTCTCGGCGCTCGCCATCACCCTGGGCAGCGTTTGGCTGGGACTCTGGCGTTAGCATCCTCTCCGGCCTCCAGACCTTGATCGGCCGTTTCGTTGCTAAGACTTCCTCATGCCATGGAGGCCCGCGCGCCCCGCGTCGTCATGGACGGAAACCAGGCGGCCGCGGACGTCGCCTACCGGCTCAGCGAGGTCGTCGCGATCTACCCCATCACCCCCGCCTCGGCCATGGGCGAGTGGGCCGACCAGTGGGCCGCGCAGGGGCGCCGCAACCTGTGGGGGCAGGTCCCGACGATCGCGGAAATGCAGAGCGAGGGCGGCGCCGCGGGCGCCGTGCACGGGGCGCTGCAGGGCGGCTGCCTGGCGACGACCTTCACCGCCTCGCAGGGGCTCCTGCTGATGATCCCCAACATGTACAAGATCGCGGGAGAGCTGACCCCCGCGGTCATCCACGTGGCGGCGCGCTCGGTGGCCGCGCACGCGCTCTCCATCTTCGGCGACCACGGCGACGTGATGGCCGCGCGCGCGACGGGCTGGGCCATGCTCGCCTCCGCCTCCCCCCAAGAGGCGGCTGACCTCGCCGCCGTCGCGCACGCCGCCGCGCTCCGAACGCGCGTGCCTTTCCTGCACTTTTTCGACGGCTTCCGCACCAGCCACGAGATCAACTCCATCGCGCCGGTCTCCGACCGGACGCTCCGGGCCCTGGTGGACGAGGACATGGTCGAGGCGCACCGGGCTCGCGGCCTGACCCCCGACCGGCCCGTCCTGCGGGGCACGGCCCAGAACCCGGACGTCTTCTTCCAGTCCCGGGAGGCGGCCAACCCGTACTACGCGGCCGTGCCGGACGCCGTCGCCAAGACCCTGGAGAGCTTCGCGGGCCTGACCGGCCGGGTCTACAAGCCCTATGAATACGAGGGCGCGCCGGACGCCGAACGGGTGATCGTGCTGATGGGCTCGGGGGCGGAGACCGCGGCCGAGACGGCGCGGGTCCTGCGCGACGGCGGCGAGAAGGTCGGCGTGGTCAAGGTCCGCCTCCTGCGCCCCTTCGACGTCCGCTCCTTCGCGTCCGCCCTGCCGGCGAGCACGCGCGCGATCGCCGTGCTCGACCGCTGCAAGGAGCCCGGCTCGGTCGGCGAGCCGCTCTATCTCGACGTCGTCGCGGCGCTGACCCAGGAGGCGGCCGCGGACCCGACGCGCTTCCAGACCCCGCCCCGCGTCGTCGGCGGCCGCTACGGCCTGGCCTCCAAGGAGTTCACCCCGGCCATGGCCAAGGCCGTCTTCGACCAGCTCGCGCGGCCCGCGCCGCGCGGCCCGTTCACCGTGGGCGTGCGCGACGACGTCTCCCGCCTGAGCCTGGACGTTGACCCGGACTTCTCGATCGAGTCCCCGGAGACGGTCCGCGCCGTATTCTACGGCCTGGGCTCCGACGGCACGGTGGGCGCCGGCAAGAACACGGCCCGCATCCTCGGCGAGAGCGCGGACCGCTTCGTGCAGGCCTATTTCGTCTACGATTCCAGGAAGGCCGGCGCGATGACGGTCTCCCACCTGCGCTTGAGCCCCAAGCCCATCCGCGCGCCCTACCTGATCGAGCGCGCCAACTTCCTCGGCTGCCACCAGGAGGCCCTCCTGTCGCGCGGCCGCGTGCTCGACCGGCTCGAGCCAGGCGGCACCCTTCTTCTCAACACCACGGCCGGGCCCGACGCCGTCTGGGAGAGCCTGCCCCGGGAACGCCGGGAGGAGATCGTGCGCAAGAAAGCGCGGTTCTTCGCGATCAATGCCTACGCGGTCGCCCGCGAGAGCGGCCTGGGCGGCCGCATCAACACCGTGATGCAGGCCTGCTTCTTCGCCGTCTCGGACGTCCTGCCGCGCGAGCGGGCGCTGGAGGCCGTCCGCGGCGCGATCCGCAAGACCTACGGCGCCAAGAGCGGGGAACTGGCCGCCGCCAACCTGCGCGCCGTCGACCGCGCCTTGGACCTGCTCTTCGAGGTGCCCGTGCCCGCCGAGGCGGGGGGCGGCCCTTCGGCCTCGCCCCCCGTCCCTCCGGAGGCGCCCGCGTTCGTGCGCGAGGTGCTGGGGCCGATCCTCGCCGGGGAAGGCGACGGTCTTCCCGTGAGCGCCCTGCCGGCCGACGGCTCGTTTCCCACCGACACCGCGCGCTGGGAAAAGAGGGCCCTGGCCCAGGACATCCCGCTCTGGGAGCCGGCCGTCTGCATCCAATGCGCCAAATGCGTCTTGGTCTGCCCGCACGCGGCCATCCGGCAGAAGCTCCTGGAGCCCGGGCGGCTCGGCCGGGCGCCGCGGGCCTTCCGCTCCTGCGGCGCGCGCGACCCGGAGTGGAAGGGCCTGCGCTACGTCCTCCAGGTCGCCCCGGAGGACTGCACGGGCTGCGGCCTCTGCGTGGACGTTTGCCCGGCGCGCGACAAGTCCGAGACCCGGCGCAAGGCCATCCACATGACCCCCATGGCGCCGCGGCGCGCCGAGGAGAAGGCCAACTGGGACTTTTTCCTGGAGCTGCCCGAGATGGACCGCCGCCGCCTCAAGGCCGGCTCGATCCGGCAGGAGCAATTCCAGCGTCCCCTCTTCGAGTTCTCGGGCGCCTGCGCGGGCTGCGGCGAGACGCCCTACCTGAAGCTCCTCAGCCAGCTCTACGGCGACCGCCTGCTGGTGGCCAACGCCACGGGCTGCTCGTCCATCTACGGCGGCAACCTCCCCACGACCCCATGGGCGCGCGACGCCGACGGCCGCGGCCCGGCCTGGGCCAACTCCCTCTTCGAGGACAACGCGGAGTTCGGCCTGGGCCTGCGTCTGTCCGCCGACCAGCGCCGCGCCGCCGCGGGGGAGCTCCTCGGCCGCCTGGCCGACCGCGCCGGGCGGGAGCTGGCCCGGGCCCTCCTGGACTGCCCGCAGAAGGACGAGGCCGACATCCAGGAGCAGCGCGAGCGGGTCGCGGCCCTGAAGGCGCGGCTGGAGCGGGAGACCGATCCCGACGCGCGCCGCCTGCGGGGCCTGGCCGACGACTTGGTCCGCAAGAGCGTCTGGATCGTGGGCGGAGACGGCTGGGCCTACGACATCGGCTTCGGCGGGCTCGACCACGTGCTGGCCTCGGGCCGCAACGTGAGGGTGCTGGTGCTCGACACCGAGGTCTACTCGAACACTGGGGGCCAGCGCTCCAAGGCCACGCCGCGCGGCGCGGTCGCGAAGTTCTGCACGGGCGGCAATCCCGCGCCCAAGAAGGACCTGGGGCTCATGGCCATGTCCTACGGAAACGTCTACGTGGCCGCCGTGGCTATGGGCGCGCGCGACGAGCAGACCCTGCGCGCCTTTCTGGAGGCCGAGGCCTACGACGGCCCCTCCCTGCTCATCGCCTACAGCCACTGCATCGCCCACGGCATCGACATGTCGGCCGGCCTGCGGCACCAGAAGGAGGCGGTGGAGACGGGGCGGTGGCTTTTGTACCGCTACCACCCGGACCGGGCCAAGGCCGGGGAGCCCCCCCTCCAGCTCGACTCCCGGCCCTCGCGGCCGGAGGATTTCGCCGCCCATCTTGGCTCCGAAAACCGCTTCCAAGCGCTGGCCAAGAGCCGCCCTGGGGAGGCGCAGGCCCTCTTCGAACTCGCCCAAAACGATGCCCGGACTCGTTGGGAACTCTACGACTACCTGTCCCGGCGCAAGCCTGGCCCGCCTTGACGGCGCTCTGGGACGTCGTCGTGGTGGGAGGAGGACCCGCCGGCCTGTCCGCCGGGATGTATCTCGCCCGCGCCGGTTGGAGGACCTTGCTCCTGCACCGGGACGCGCTCGGCGGCCAGGCGCGCCGCATCGAGCGCATTGAAAACTACCCCGGCTTCCCCCAGGGCATCTCCGGAGGCGAGTTGTGCGGACGCTTCATCGCGCAGGCCCGGCGCTGGGGCCTGCGAACGCTGCGGGCCGAGGCCGCGAGCTCGTCGCGCCGCGCGGGGCGCTTCGAGACCGCCGCGGGAGGCAGGCGCCTGCTCTCGCGCGCCGTGATCCTGTGCGGCGGCGCCCGCTTCAAGCGCCTGGGCCTGGCCGGCGAGGCCGGCTGGGCCGGCCGCGGCGTCCACTATGGCGCCTTCGAGCGGTCCGCGCGCTTCGCGGGCCGGACCGTGGCCGTGGTCGGCGGGGGCGACGCCGCGGCGCACCAGGCCCTGCAGTTGAGCCGCTGGGCGCGCCGGGTCCACCTCATCCATCGCGGCGGCCGCCTGAGCGCGATCCCTCTTCTTCAACGCCGTCTGGCCAAGCGCCCCAACGTCCGGCTCGTCCTGCGCGGCGTCGTCAAGGACCTGCGGCCTCGGACGCCGGGGAGAGCCCCCCTTAAATCCGTCGTCGTCGAGGACCTGCGGACGGCCCGGCGCCGGACGCTGAACGTGGCCGCCCTGTTCATCCTGGTCGGCAAGGAGCCCGACGCGGGCTTGGCGCGCTGGCCCCGGACCGCGCCCGGGGTCTTCACGGCGGGCGACGCGCGGCCCGGAGCTCTTCGCCAGGTGCTCCTGGCCGCGGCCGACGGCATGCGGGCGGCCATGGACTGCGAACGGGAGGCGCTCAGAACATGAAGATCGTGGACAAGACGGTTTTTCCGGGGCTGGGCCGCCTCTACCTCGCCCGGCTGCGCGAGGAGCCCGGCAGCCTCGTCGAGTTCGTGGACACGCTGGAGCCCGGCGTCGCCAAGGCCGCGAAGTGGGTCATGATGGTGTCCACCCAGCTCGGCTGCGCGGTCGGCTGCCGCTTCTGCGACGCCGGCGCCCTGGGCTACCGCGGCAACCTGGACAGCCGGGAGATCCTAGATCAAGTCCGGTACATGATCCGGCGCAATCCCGATCTCGACGTCCGCCGGCACCCCAAGCTCAAGATCCACTTCGCCCGCATGGGCGAGCCGGCGCTCAATCCGAACGTCCTGGAAGCCCTGGAAACGCTCGCGCGCGATTTTCCCCATCCCGGGATTCTGCCCTCCCTGTCGACGGTCGCCCCCAAAAGCCCGGCGGTCGCTCCCTTCTTCGAGCGCCTGATCGCCGTCAAGGAACTGTTTCCCCGCGGGCGGTTCCAGCTCCAATTCTCGCTCCATTCCACCGACCCGGGCCGGCGGCGCGAGCTGGTCCCGATCCGGACCTGGAGCCTGGAGGAGGTCGCCGACTACGGCGCGCGGTTCCTGAGGCCCGGCGACCGCAAGATCACCCTGAACTTCGCCCTGGGGCCCGATCCGGCGTTCGATCCCGCGGCCGCGGCGCGCGTCTTCCCGGTCGAGCGGTTCCTGATCAAGATCACGCCGGTCAACCCGACCGGGGCCGCCGTTGAAAACGGCCTCTCCTGCGTCTGGACCGACGCCCCGCGCGCGGTCGAAAGCCAGGTCCGGCGGCTGAGGGAGCTGGGCTTTGAGGTCATCGTCAGCCCCAGCGCCCCGGAGGAGGTCGACGCGGCCACGTCCTGCGGGCAGCTCTGGTCGCAGACGCTCAAGGAACGCTCCGCCGTCCGGCGCCGAAGCCTGCGCAAGGACGCGGAAAGCTACGTCACGGCCGCCTCCCTGGACCGGAAGGGACGCGGCTGGCGGGAGGAACTGGAGCGCTACGGGCGGCGCCGCTTTCCGCTCAACCGCGCCAAGGCCGGGCTCCTGATCCTGGACATGCAGGAGCTCTTCCTCAGCCCGGACAGCGGGGCCTACATGCCGTCGGCCCGCGCCGTCCTCGGCAACGTCGCCAGGCTGGCGCGGGCCTTCCGCCGGTCGGGGCGGCCGGTCTTTTTCGCCTATCACGCCCACGAGGACCCGCGCCGCGACGGCGGGCTGATGCCGCTCTGGTGGAAGAGCGTGTGCCGGGAGGGAACGGACCTGGCCCGCATCGCGCCGCTCCTGGAGCCCGAGGCGGGCGCGGCCTTCCGCAAATGCCGCTACAGCGCCTGGAGCAACGCGGCCCTGGAGCGGGCCCTGCGGCGGGCCGGGGTCGGCGAGCTGGTGCTGGCCGGCGTGGCCACCAACCTCTGCGTGGAGTCCACCGCCCGCGACGCTTTCGACGCCGGCTTCCAGACTTTCATCGCCGCCGACGCCGCGGCCGCCCACACCGAGGAGTTCCACCTCTCCGCCTTGAAAACCCTCGCCCAGGGCTTCTCCACCGTCTGCCTGACCCGGGAGATCGAGTCCGCCCTCGGACAACCCGAATCCTCGGACAACTCATCGCCGAGGCCGTGAGCCGGCCGCGTCATCCGTCGGGGACGCGCGGGATCGACCCGCGCTCGGGTTCCGGCGCGGCTGGGGCCATGCCGCGCCTCCACACGCCCCGCCGGACGACGCGTCCGGCTCACATTCATCCTCGATTGGGTGGGACCAGCGGCCCGTGTCAACTCATCTAAAAATGTGACCGAAGGATAAGCCGTTCCGTTGGCCGTGTTTGCGTTGTCGTCATCAGTT
>JACQPJ010000019.1 GCA_016207605.1 Elusimicrobiota bacterium | reverse complement strand
GACCAGGCGTTGAGCACGCGCGCGTCGTCCCGCCGGGACCACAGGCTCTGCGCCACGAGGTTGACGGAGGCTAGAAGCATCGAGGCCAGCGCCGCGGTCAAGCCCCACGCATCGGCTCCCGCAACGCCCGACTCGGGCCAACACACGAGCAGCGTGCCGGCGACGCCGATGGCGACGCCCGCCGCCTTCCCCCGCGTCAGGCGCTCGGTTCTTGTCACGAACGCCGTCAACAGGGCGATCGTCAGCGGTTCCAGCGCGTAGAGCGAGGCGACCAGGCCGCTGGCGACGCGCATTTCGCTCCAATAGACCAGCGCGTAGGCCGCCCCAAAGTTGAGAAACCCGGCCATGAGCACGGATTTGCGCCCGTCCGCCGTCATCCTCCAGGAAAGGCCCGCGGCGAGCGTGAAGCGCAGTCCCGCGCTCAGAAACGACGGAATCCCATTCATGCCCAATCTGATCACCAGCCACGTCGAGCCCCAGATCAGGCACACCGCCGCATAGAGGGCCGTCGTCATCCCGGCATCGTACCAATTGGGCTTTGCTAAAATTCCGCCATCAAGGGTCCTAAGGAGCGCTTCGCATGACGCCCCGCTATTGGCTCATGAAGTCCGAGCCGGACGTCTTCTCCATCGACGACCTCGCGCGCCGCGGGACCGCCGGCTGGGACGGCGTGCGCAATTACCAAGCGCGCAACTTCATGCGCGCCATGAAGATCGGCGACCAAGCCTTTTTTTATCATTCCAACGCCCGGCCGCCGGGCGTTGCGGGCTTGATGCAAGTCTGCCGTGAGGCGTATTCCGACCCGACCCAGTTCGACCCGCGGGATGATCACCACGAGCCGCGCGCGACGCGGGAGAATCCGGTCTGGTCCCAAGTGGACGTGCGCTTCGTCCGCAAGTTTTCGCGTCTGCTCCCGCTCGACGAGTTGCGCGGCGTTCCCGCCCTGTCCGAGCTGGCGTTGTTTCGCCGCTCGCGCCTGTCCATCCAGCCCGTCGCGCCGGCTCAGTGGGCCGCGGTTCTCGTCTTGGCGGGGCTTACTCCGGAGTAAGTCGAGCCGCGCGGCGTCCCGCGGTGGCCTGAAGGACGTCCAGGGCCAGGAGCAGGCCGCCCGCCAGCGATAGGAGCAGGATCGCCGCCAGTGACCGGGGCCTGCGCCGTGCTGGCCCGCGCTCCGCCGCGGCGGCCTGCGCGCCGTGCCGCCGCGCGGCGTCGCGGTAGGCGGGCTCGAAGCGGGGGCTCTTGGCGGCCGCGGTCCGGTAGTCCTCGAGCATGCCGGCGTAGTCGCCGATGCGTTCGCGGGCGTAGGCGCGGTTGCCCAGGGCGTAGGCGTCCTCCGGGTCGGCTTCGAGGGCGTGGTGCGCGTCGGCTACGGCTTCGTCGTAGCGCCCGAGATGGTTGTAGGCCCAGGCGCGCGCGTCGCGCAAGGAAGCGTCGGCCGGCGCGACCTCCAGCCCGCGGGAGGCGTCCGCCGCGGCCGCGGCGTAGTCGCCCAGGATGTTGTGCGCGACCGCGCGATAGTAGAGCGCCGCGGCGTCGGCGGGGTTCAAGGCCAGCGCCTCGTCGGCCTGCCGCACGGCGCCGCGGTAGTCCTGGATCTCGAGCTTGGCCGCGGCTCGCTCGGCCAGCGGGCGCGGGTCCTCAAGGGCGGCCGCCGCCGCGCTCAACGCCAGGAAAAGCGCGAGGATCGATCCCATCCGAAGCCTCCGACCCGCCCAGTGTAGAGTCCGAGGCCGGAGCCGTCAAGGGTCCTAGGCCTTCCCAAATCCTCGGATAACCCATCGCTGAGGCCGTGAGCCGGCCGCGTCATCTATCGGGGACGCGCGGGATTGACCCGCGCTCGGGGTTTCGGCGCGGCTGCGGCCGTGCCGCGCCTTCACACGCCCCGCTAGACGACGCGTCCGGCTCACATTCACGCCTCGAGAGGTTGTCCGGGCGCACTTGTCCCCACGATTCACAAGGCGGTTTGGTTCGCGCGGACTTATCAGCAGGCGGTAAGAAGCGTCGGATTCATCACGGCCCAGCGCGCCCGCTCGAAGACGTCGAAGAACGGCCAATCCTGGGACAGCCGCAAGATCGTCCGGCGGGCGTGACGCACCACCTTGCCCGCCTGACACAGAAGACCTAGGACTTTCGGCCCAGGCGCTCCTGGGCCTATTGCCGCCCCGCGCCTAAGCCTTTGGACCCGTGCGCGCGGCCGGGCGAGAGAGGCATAATTGACCGGCAAGGCATGAATCCTAAGAAATTCCTGGCGGGATTGCTGGCGGGGTCCCTGATTTCGACCTCGCTTTCCCCGGCCGCCTTCGCCGAGGGAAAAGGGACGCCCGAGGTTGGCGCCGAACGGATCGCCGCGGAGCAGTTCGACGTCGCCGGCCTGACGGCCTCCCAGCAGTTCGATCTGGCGTGGCAGGTCAACGACATCCTCGCGCCGGGGACGCTTCCGTCGGAGCTCGTCGCCCGCTTGGCCCCCCTGCTGTCGGACGCCGGGGACGTCGGGATGAGGGCCGCCGCCGCGCGGCTGGTCTTGGGCGTCGCCGCCGATCATGCGGCGTTCGCCATCCCCGCCAAACAGCTCGGCAAGGCCAAATTCGCGCGGGGCTCGCTGCCAGCGCGACGGACTTCGGGCAGGCCGAGACGTCGCGGCGAGGTCTCCCGCAGGAAGGCCCGAGCCGCGGCGCGTCTGGCGGCGGAAGGCCTGAGGCGGCTGGGCCGGGGTTATCACTGGGACGACTCGGCCCGCGCCGAGCTGATCCGAGCGGCGCGCGAGGCGGGGCTGGAGCTCCCGGATTCCGGCCGGGCCGAATTCGACGGAACTCTCGGCCGCGGCCCGGCCCCCGCGGGCTCGAACGAACCGCCGGCCGCCGCGAGGCCCGTCCAGGCCCGCCTCTCCCGGATCAAAGAGAGAGCCTTGGAGTTGGCCGACGGCGTCGCGCACTTCCCCGAGGGCGGCGTTCCCGTCGTCCTGCAGACCAAGATCGACGATTTGACGGCTCTTCTGGAAAATCAAGCCGCCGAGGCCGCGTCGCCGGAGCTGGAAGAAGTTTTGCGCAAGGCGCTGGTCAAATTTTTGGATGCGGTCCTTGCGACGGCGGACGTCAGGCGCGCCCGGAGGGGCGCCGCGGCGGGCGCCGCGCCGCTCGATGCGGCACAGGGGGAGCGGGATGTTCCTCCGCTCCACGTGCGCGGCCTGTTCTTCCTTTATCGGCAATTGGCCGGGGCGAGGCCGGATCTTGTGGGCGCGGAGATCAAGGAGGCGGCGCTGCGCTTCTTCGATCCGCGGCTGGTCCATGCCGACGAGACTCCCGCCTTCTGGACTCTCCAAAATCTGGCGCGCCTCCTGCACGATCTGCATCGGCGGCAGCCGGAGCGGGTCGGCTCCGAGGATTTGTCCGCAGTGTCCTTTCGTTTGAGAGAGATCGAGGATCGAGTCGTGCGCGATCGGAGGATTCCGGTCATCGCGGCGGCCGCATTTTTTGTCGTGAGCCAGTTTGCCGTATTCTGGCTGTGCCGCGGCCGTCCCATCAATCTTGAGCTGATCATCGGCTACAGCGTGATGCTGGGGTGTCTTCTCGCGCCTTTGTACTTTTTCACGAAGAACCACTTTCAGCCCGTTAAGATTTGGCGGAGCAAGCTGAAAAAGGCGGCGGGATTCCTGTATTTCTCCCAACTTTTTCCCTGGGCAGAACGGTTGTTGGGCAACTTGGATCGTCTACGCCGATTGATTGGGCAGGAGGAGCCCAAGGTGAGAGCGGCCTGGAGCGCCTTGGAGGAGGATGTTCGAGAGGCCATTGTGACGGGCCTGCTGCCTCCGGCCGCGGTCGACATGATCCTGAGGAATCCTCCGTTCTCGGAGCAGGAGATGCGGGCTCTGCGCGAGGCGCTGCGCCTTCTGGAGGGTCCCGTGGCGCATCTGGCCCGAGACATCCTTTTAGACGTCACCAAACAGGAGGCCATGGAATTCGGCATGCCGGATTACGAAGCTCTTGGCCGGAAACTGAGGGCTCTCAAGAAAGGCGCGCTGCGGAACGGAAGGCGAGGAGCCTGAGTTCGGGCGGTTTGCTACAATCGTTCCCGTGGGCGCCCGGATTTTCTGCGTGGACGGCACGAACCTGGTGCGCACGGCCTACGGCTACGGAGGTCCGGCGCACCGGGCCCAGGAGCAGGCCGACGCGGAAAGACTGGCCGCGATCCTCGCGCGGCTGTGCGCGGACGACGACCTGGAAGTGGAGCTGTTTTTCGACGGGGCCGTCCGGGCCATGCCCGGGGGCCCGGCGAACTTCTCGGTGCGCTTCACGCGCGAGCTGAGCGCCGACGAGCTGATCCTCGACCGTGTCCGCGCGCGGGCGTGGGGCAGGGGCGGGGCGGTCACGGTGGTGACCGCGGACGGCGCGCTGGGACGGCTCACCCGGTCCGAGGGCGGGCGCTGGCTGCGCGTGGCCCACGGCACGCCGCCGGAAAGCGTCGCCGACCGCATCGGGGGGCGCGCCGCGCGATGACCGTCAAGAACAGCGCCGTGGTCGTGGGCGGAGGGATCGTCGGCCTCCAGGCCGCCTGGCACCTGGCCCGCCTGGGCCAGTCCGTCACGGTCCTCGACCAATTCGACGTGCCAAACCAGTGGGCCGGCTCGGGCGACCATCTGCGCGTTTTCCGTCTCACCTACGGCAAGGACGCCTTCTACACGGAGATGGCGCTCAGGGCCCTGCCGCTCTGGCTCGAGCTCAACGCCGCGGCCGAGCAGCCCCTTCTCCAGCAGCACGGGGTCCTGGAACTGGCGGCCAAGGAGGGCGGCCCCGAGGCGCACAGCCTGGCCGCGCTCAAGGCGCGCCGCGTCGCCTTCGAACGGCTGGACCCGGCCAAGGTCCGCCGTCTCTACCCCATGTACAACCCGCGCGCCTTCCGCTGGGCGCTCTTCCATCCCGATGGCGGCCTGCTCTGGGCCAGCCGCGCGGTCGCGGCGACGGCCTCCATCGCCCAGCGCAAGGGCGTGCGCGTCCGCTCCCACGTCAAGGTGACGCAGCTCCTCAAGGATAAGTCCGGCCTGCGCGCCGTCAAGGACGCGTCGGGCCGCGTCTGGGAAGCGGAGCGGTTTCTGTTCGCGGGCGGCTTCTGGACCGGGGAGCTGCTCAAGGGCTTCGGGCTCCCGATCCGGGTCACCAAGCAGGAGCAGCTCTTCCTGCGCCCCCTGCTCAACCGCGGCCGCTACCGCCCCGAGCACTTCCCCGTCTTCTCCAGCTTATCCCAGGGTTTCTACGGCTTTCCGCTCCACATCCACGGCTTCATCAAGATCGCCGACCACCGCAAGGGGCCCCGCGTCCTCAAGCCCGACCTGGACTCCCTGCGCGACCTCTCGCCCAAGTTCGAGAAGTCCTGCCGGCGCTTTCTCAAGCGCGTCATCCCCGAGCTGGCCGCCTTCTCGGAGTTCGAGGGCCATGTCGGCTGGTACGACAACACCCCGGACGGCGACTTCATTTTGGACAAGCTGCCCGGCCTGGCCAACGCCTACGTCGCGGCGGGCTTCTCCGGCCACGGCTTCAAGTTCGCCCCGCTCATGGGCAAGTCCATGGCCGAGCTCATGGTCGGCGGCCGTTGCGAGCTTAACCTCCACCGCTTCCGCCTCTCCCGGTTCTAGATGCGCTGGCTCAGGACGTAGCGCAGGACGCCGCCGTGGCGGTAGTACTCCAGCTCGACGGGCGTGTCGATGCGGCAAAGGACCGAGAACTCGCGCGTTCCGCCGTTGATCGCGGTCGCGCGGACGACTAGCGTTCCCCGGGGCGTGAGTGCGTCCAGGCCCAGCACGTCGAAGGACTCCAGGCCGGTCAGCTGGAGGGACTGGGCGCTCTCACCGTCTCGGAACTGGAGGGGGAGAACGCCCATGCCGACGAGGTTGGAGCGGTGGATGCGCTCGTAGCTCTGCGCGATCACGGCCTTGACGCCGAGCAGGGCGGGGCCCTTGGCCGCCCAGTCGCGCGAGGAGCCCGTGCCGTACTCCTTGCCGGCCAGCACGAGCAGCGGCGTTCCCGCCGCCTGATACTTCATCGCCGCGTCGTAGATGGGCATCTGCGTCCCCGAGGGGACATGCAGGGCGTAGCCGCCGGTCACGTCCTTGAGCGCGAGGTTCTTGATGCGGATGTTGGCGAAGGCGCCGCGCGTCATGACCTCATGGTTGCCGCGCCGCGCGCCGTAGCTGTTGAAATCGGCGGCGGCAACGCCCTGCGCCTGCAGGTAGAGGCCCGCGGGCGAGTCCTTGGCGATGTTGCCGGCGGGCGAGATGTGGTCGGTCGTGACCGAGTCGCCGAACACGGCCAGGGCGCGGGCGCCGCGGAGGTCCGACGGCGTCCGGGCCTTGAACGCAAGATCCTCGAAGTATGGCGGCAGGCGCACGTAGGTCGAGGAAGGCTCCCAGGCATACAATTCCGTCATGGTTCCGTCGAGTGACTTCCAGTTGGCATCGCCTGAAAAAACATCCTCATACTCCCGCAAGAAGGTCTCGCGTTTGACGTATTTTTCGACCGCGGAGGCGATCTCGGCATTGGCGGGCCAGACGTCTTTCAGATAGACGGGCTTGCCGTCCTTGCCTGCGCCGAGAGGCTCCGAGGTCAAGTCAATGTCCACGCGTCCGGCCAGCGCGTAGGCGACGACCAAAGGGGGCGAGGCTAGATAGTTCGCCTTGACCAGCGGGTTGATGCGGCCCTCGAAGTTGCGGTTTCCCGAAAGCACGGCCGCGACGACCAGGCCGGTCTCCGAGACGGCGCGGGCGACGTCTTCGGGCAGAGGTCCGGAGTTTCCGATGCAGGTCGTGCAGCCGAAGCCGACTAGGTGAAACTTGAGCGCCTCCAGCGGCGCGACCAGCCTCGCCTCCCGCAGGTACTCCATGACGACCTTGGAGCCGGGCGCCAGGCTGGTCTTGACCCAGGGCCGAGTCGAGAGGCCCTTTTCGAGCGCTTTCTTGGCCAGGAGTCCCGCCGCGACCAGCACGGATGGATTGGAGGTATTCGTGCAGGAGGTGATGGCCGCGATCACCACGGCGCCGTGGCCGACCTTGAAGTCGCGCACCGGGACTTCCGTGCCGGCGGGCGCCGGCCGGCGGCCTGTTTTGTCCTTCTCTTTTAGGAACTCGGGCAGGGCCGCGTTCCACTGCGCCTTGACGGCGTCCAGCTCGATGCGGTCCTGGGGCCGCTTGGGGCCGGCCAGGCAGGGTCTAATCGAGCCGAGGTCCAGCGCCAGCGACTCCGCGAAGCTCGGCTCGATCGTGTCGTCCCGAAACAAGCCTTGCTCCCGACAGTACGCCTCGACCAACGCGATGTTCTCTTCGGGTCTTCCGGTCAGACGCAAATAGTCCAACGTTCGACCATCCACCGGGAAGAAGCCCACGGTGGCGCCGTATTCAGGGGCCATGTTGGCGATGGTGGCGCGGTCCGCGAGCGAGAGCTCGGCGACGCCGGGGCCGCAGAACTCGACGAACTTTCCCACGACCCCCTTTCGGCGCAGCATCTCGGTGACGGTGAGCACGGCGTCGGTCGCGGTCGCGCCCTCGCGCAGGCGCCCGGAGAGCCGGAAGCCCACGACCTCCGGGATGAGCATGGGCATGGCTTGGCCGAGCATGGCGGCCTCGGCCTCGATGCCGCCCACGCCCCAGCCCAGCACGCCCAGGCCGTTGATCATCGTGGTGTGGCTGTCGGTGCCGATCACCGTGTCCGGGTAGGCCAGGCCCTCCTCGGCCCAGACGACCTTGGCGAGGTGCTCCAGATTGACCTGGTGCACGATGCCCGTCTCGGGCGGCACGACGCGGAAGTTGGCGAAGGACTTCTGGCCCCACTTCAGGAAGGCGTAGCGCTCGCGGTTGCGCTGGAACTCCGTCTCCGAGTTGAGGCGGAAGGCGTCCGAGGAGCCGAAGGCGTCCACCTGGACGGAGTGGTCCACGACCAGGTCCACGGCCTGCAGGGGATTGATCGTCCGGGGATCGCCGCCGAGCCGGCGCACGGCGTCGCGCATCGCCGCCAGGTCCACGACCGCGGGCACGCCCGTGAAGTCCTGCAGGATCACGCGCGCGGGCATGAAGAACACCTCGCGCTCGGCCGGCTTGACCGCGACGGTCCGCGCCACCGCGGCGACGTCGTCCTTCTTGACCGTCGCGCCGTCCTCCCGGCGCAGGAGGTTTTCCAGGAAAATCTTCATGGAGAACGGCATCCGGGCCAGATCGAAGCCCTGCTCCGCCAGGGCGGGGAGGCGGAAGTAGGCGTATGTCCGGCTTCCCACGCTGAGAGTCCGGCGGGTCTGGAAGCTGTCGCGAGCGGGGCTCTTCATGAGGGACTCCTTTTCAAGACGGCGGCAGTATTTTATCATTTGGCGGATGAGCCTCGAGTTGACCGCCCCGGGCTGCTCGGGCCTCGGCCGCGCGCGGCTCGCCGCGAATCTCATGAAGAGGAGGATCTCATGACCGTCTCCCACGCTCGTTTCCTGCCGGCCCTGGCGCTTCTCGGCCTCGGCGCCTGTTCCGGCGCCCGGCTTGAGCGCCAAACCGACCAGATCCAGATCATCGGCCTTCAAGCGCAAGCCGCGTCGCTGGCCGCTCAGGTGGACGAGAAGTCCGACCAGGCGGCGTCCTTGGCCGCGGCCAAGGACGCGCTGGAGGCGAAGAACTCCGAGCTGCAGGGCCGGATCGCGGAGTTGGAGAGCCGGGCCGCGGCCGCCGAGGGCCGCATCGCCGATCTCGTCCGGTCGAACCAGGTGTTGTCCGACTCGGTCAAGGCCGCGCAGGGCGAGTTGGGCGCCAAGCTCTCGGCGGCGCTGGCCGACAAGGATGAGCTGGCCAAGAAGCTGGCGGAGGCCCTCAAGCAGGCCGCCGCACTGGAGCGCCAGAGGAGCTCCCTCCGGGCGGCGGGCGTCCGGGCCGCGGAGGACCTGGGCAAGCTCCGCGAGGAGCGCGCGCGTCTGGCGCGGCGCGTGGCCCAGCATGACGCGGCGCGCGCTGCGGCCGCGTCGGCGTCCGCGTCGGCGCGGGCGCGGGCGCACGAGCAGGCGGCGTCGGCCGCCGAGGCCCTGCTGGCCGACGTCCAGGCCGGCTTCGTGAGCATCGATGAGCGCGGGGACTCCTTCGCGCTGGTCGTTCCGGGGGAGGCCCTCTTCGAGGAGGGCTCGGCCAAGCCCAGCAAGGGCGGCGCTGCCCTGCTCGGGCGCGTCGGCGCGGCGCTCAAGGCCCTGCCGGCCGAGAGCATCCTGGTCGAAGCGCACGCCGAGGGCGCCTCCGTCCATAAAAACCTGCTGGGCCTGGGCTTCGAGAGCGCCTGGGATCTGGCCGCGGCCCGGGCCGCGGCCGCGGCGCGCTGGCTGCAGGAAGGCGGCCTGGACCCTTCGATCCTGGGGGCCTCAGGCGTCGGCGCCTCCCGTCCGGCGGCGCGCGAGGACTCCCCTGCGCATCGCGTCGAATTCATCGTGCGTCCCGCTGCCCCTTGACGGCGGAGGCTCGGCGCCCTAAACTCAGGCTATGACCAAGAGCAAGACGGCCAAGACCCGGAGGGCCGCGGCCAAGCCGCGCGCCGCGGACCCCTCGGAGGCGCGCGCCGGCCGGACGGCCGAGCGCATCATGCAGACCGTTCTCCAGGAGCGCGACCAGGAGACCGTGGTCCAGCGCCTCGACCAGTGGGTGCCCATCGAGTGCCCCCACTGCGGCGAGGGGACCGAGATCCACGTCATCGCCGACATGGACGGCCAGTCGGTGGACCAGGACTGCTCCGTGTGCTGCCGGCCCTTCATCGCCCAGATCGACATCGAGGACGACGAGGCCAACGTCTCCGTCGAGGCGGCCTAGATGCTATGAGCCTTTCCTCAGCGCATCTGTGCCGCGTCCGAAGAATCGCGGCCGAGATTCCTTATGCGCCGGCTTTCGGCTTGACCACTTCGAGAAGCTCGATCTCGAAGACCAACGTCGCTCCGCCCCTGATCGCGGGCGGGCTGCCGCGGTCGCCGTAGGCCGTGCTCGACGGGCAGACCAAGGTGGCCTTGCCGCCGGCCTTCATGAAGGCCACGCCGTGGGTCCAGCAGGGGATGACGCTCTTGAGCGGGAAGACCGCGGGCTCGTTGCGCTTGTAGGAGCTGTCGAACTCCGTGCCGTCGATGAGCGTCCCGCGGTAGTGAACCTTGACCGAGTCGTCCGGCCCCGGCGCCGCGCCGTTTCCCGCCTTGTCGTGCCGGATCCAGCTCCCGCCCCAGGCGGCCTTGGCCCCCGCCTGCTTGGCGAACCCTTCGCCGTACGCCTGGCCCCTGGCCTTCTCCTTCTCCGCCGCGGCCTTGGCGCGCGCCTGGACGAGCGCCTCGACTCGGGCGTCCTGGGCCTCGACGTTCACCGCCGCCTTCCTGCCCAGCACCGAGTCGCGCAGGCCGGCCTGCAGGTGCTGGAGCTCGCGCGCGCTCAAGTCGAGGGCGACGAGGTTGCGGCCCACCCGATAGCCGACGGAATACACGGCGCGGGCGTCGTCGTCGGGCAGAACATCGGCGGCGGGCTTGGGCGCCGCCCACGCGCGGGCGGCGATCAGGACGGCGAGAAGAGGCCAGGCGCGGCGAATCATCAGTTCCTCCGGGCGCGAGAATTTTGACGGCCGATCATAGCACAATCTGGAATCTCTTCATTGGGGCCCAGACGGGCGGACTAAAGGCAGGCCTGTCCCAAGAAAAATAAAGAGTCCCCCGTCTGATTGGTAGAATCGTTTTGCTTAGAAACCCTTCTACCGACGGAGGACCCTTATGCCGCATTCTACCACACTCTTCGGCCAT